>NZ_CP165727.1:1568055-1881666 GCF_041200175.1 Streptomyces sp. R33
GCGGCGGGTCACGCAGATCAGCTGGAGCCAGAAGTAGCCGAGTCCGGCCTGATCGTGTGCGGATGCCTCGTTCGCCAGTCGGACGCTCTCCGCGATCAGGTCGAGGCCGGCCACGTCGCCGTCCTGCGCGCGGCCGATGCCGATCGACAACAGCGCGAGCGCCCGATCCAGCGGTCCGGTGTCCTCGTCGGCCGTGGCGAGGAGCCGCTCGCCCCAAGTGACCGCGTCAGCGTTGCGGAACGCCATTCCGGAGAGCTTCGCGCGGATGGCGCAGGCGAGTGCGTACTCGGGTCCTGGTGGCTGCCCCGCCAGCAGCGCGAGTGCCTCGTCGCAGGCCTTCTCCCCGAGCGGGATGTCCCGGGCCAGGTGCGCCGCGGTGATCGCCAGCCCGACCAGCGCCCCGCCCCGCCGACGGTCGTCGCCGACCTCCCGCCACGCCTCGACGGCCTCCTGCCGGGCGCGCAGGGCGCCGTCGAGGTCATCCGCGAGATGACACTGCCGACCGAGTTCCTCCAGGAGCCCGGCCCGGTCCGCGTCCAGCCTGCCCCGGAGGACGGCGAGCGCGCGGCGAAGGTGCGCCGCGGCCTCCGTGTGAGCCCCCAGCCCGGATGCCCGCTGTGCCGCGAGGGGCGCGTAGACGAGCACGGCGGCCCGGTCGTCGGCACGCTCCGCGTGATCGGCGAGCCGCGCCGGTTCCACTTCGCCGGGCGGCCGTGTACCGAGTACGGCCAGTGCCCGCCGGTGCAGGGCCGCCGCGCGTCCCGGCGGGATCGCCTCCATGATCGCGACACGGACCAGCTCGTGCCGGAATGCAACCGCTCCGTCATCGGCGGCGACCAGCCCGCGGTCCAGGCAGGCGTCGACGTCCTCGGCCGCCCGGCCCGAAACCGCCTCCACCAGCCATGGGGCCGCCCGGGTCCCGAGACAGGCGAGGGCATCGAGGGCCTCCCGCGCACCCGGCTCCAGGCGGGCGGCGCGAGCGAGCACCGCGTCCCGGACCGTGGGGGGAACGGTGGCCCGGCCATCCCCCAGGACCTGGGTCACGAAGAACGCGTTGCCGCCCGTGCGCCGGTACAGCTCGGCCGGGTCGATGTCCGTTCCCGCCGCAAGCCGTGCCACGGCCTCCTCGGACAGCATCGGCACGGTCAGCCGGCGTACGACGGGAAGGGCCGCAAGGTCCCCGGCCAGGACGCGCAGGGGGTGGCGTGCCCCCACCTCGTCCTGCCGGTAGGCCACGACGAGCATGGCCGGGCAGGCCTCGATGCGGCGGCCCAGGAAACGCAGCAGGTCCAGCGTGGCCTCGTCGGCCCAGTGCGCGTCGTCGAGCACCACGAGGGTGGGGTCGGCGCCGCCCCGCAACTCGTCGAGCATCAGGCGGCGTGCCTCCGCCGGATCGGCCGGGCCGGTGAGTTTCCGGCGCAGCGTCGGCGACAAGCTGTGGGCCATGTCGCGCAGCGGACCGAGCGCAATCGGCGTGGTGAGGGGTTCGCAGCTGCCACGGAGCAGGCGCACATCGCCCAGCCTCCGGCCGAACTCCTCGACCAGGACGGTCTTGCCCGCCCCCGCGTCACCGCCGACGAGAACGAGCCGTCCCGTGCCGGCACACGCCTCACGCCACCAGCGGGTCAGCGACACGATCTCGCCGTCCCGTTCCTCGAGCGTGCAGGGGCCGACCGTCACCTTGTCCATGGTAGGCAGGCTGCCGCCACAAGGTTGGGTATCGACTACCGATGTCCGCGACCGGCCCGGCTGCGCATGCTGCGTCATGACCGAAGGAACGGAACGCGGCAGCGGAGGCAGTCATGGACGACTACGACGTGATCATTGTCGGCGCGAGCATCGCGGGCTGCACCGCGGCCACGGCCTACGGCCGGGCCGGGCTGCGCGTGGCACTCGTCGAACGGCATCGCAGCCCCCAGGCGCACAAGACCCTGTGCGGCCACTTCGTGCTCGGCGGCACGCACGACGTCCTGCAGCGACTGGACTTCTGGCAGCCCATGGTCACGCACGGTGCGGCCGTGACCAGCGGACTCGGCGTGTGGACGGAGCACGGCTGGATCGTCCCCCGGCCGGACAGTGCGGTTCCGCCGGCGATCAGCCTGCGCCGCAGCAAGCTGGACCCTCTGCTGCGCGAGATCGCCGCTGCGACCCTGGGCGTGGACCTCATGCTGGGACACCGCGTCGTATGCCTCCTCCAGGACCACGCCGGCGGCGTACGGGGTGTGGTCACCGCGAACGGCCAGGCCGAGCGCACCGAACTCCGCGCCCGCCTGGTCGTCGGCGCGGACGGCCACCACTCCACCGTCGCCCGGCTCGCGGAGGTCCCCGAGGACCAGGCCCCGAACGAGCGCTTCCTGTTCTGGACCTACTACGAGGGCGCGACGATGAACGGCCCCGGGGACGGCCAGGTCTGGCCGGTGGGCCGGGACGTCGCCGTCTGTATCCGGGTCGACGACGGGCTCACCCAGGTGGGTGTCTTCCCGGCGAAGGACAGGCTGCCCGAGTTCACTGCGGAGCGGCAAGGCGCGTTCGACCGGTTCGTCGGGTGCCTGCCGGACGGGCCCTCCCTCGTCGGCGCCCGGCGGGTGTCGAACCTCATCGGCACCACCGACTACCCGTGCATACGCCGAGACCCCACACCGCGGCCCGGGCTGGTCCTGATCGGCGATGCCGCCACCTCCTCGGACCCGGTTCCGGCCGTGGGCTGCGGCTGGGCGTTCCGCAGTGCCGCGTGGCTGGCCGACGCGACCGCCGAGCCCTTGGCCCACGGCCGGGACCTGCACCGCGCGCTGCGCGGCTACCGCCGGGCACACCGGTTCATCGACACGTACGACGCTCTCGGCCGACGAGAGGCACTCGCCAGGCCGCCCAGCTCGCTCCAGCGGGCGATCCGCACAGCAGCCGTGTCCGACCCCGACATCTCCCGCCGACTCGCGGCGTTCGCGATGCGGGCAGCGCCCCCATCGGTACTGCTGAACCCCAAGGTCATGGTTCGAGCCGCGGTCGGATCCCGGGCGCCGAAACTGCGGGGACGGAGCCCGGCTCTCCCCGCCCGGCAACCCGCGGCGCCCCGCTGACAGCGACGTACCGGGCAGCGGACTCGTCCGGCCGATCATGACTGGGGTCCTTCATGAGGCCCGCGACGGCGGTGTACGGAATCATGGGACTGAGAGGCATGTGCCATGGCCGCTCGCCGCAGGGCTGTCGCGAGCCCGCTGGAGGTCCCGATGCTGACCACCCCCGTATGCCGCCTTCTAGGGATCGATGCCCCGGTCGTCTGCGCGGCCTTCGGCCCCTGGGACGAGATAGATCTCGCGGCCGCAGTGTGCCAGGTCGGTGGGCTCGGCAGCCTCGGCACGGCGGTACGGCCCCTCCCGGAACTGAGGGAGCAGTGGGCCCGGCTGCGGCGGCTGACGGACCGGCCGTTCGCGATCAACCACACGAGCCGCCCCCTCGACGAGGAAGCGTTCCAGGCCACGATCGAGGAGCGGCCGAAAGCGATCTCCTTCCACCTGGCGGTGCCGCCCGACCTGATCGCCCGGGCGCACGATGCCGGCATCCTCTGGATCCAGCAGGTCTCCAGCCGCAGCCAGGGCGAAGAGGCCCTCCGGGCCGGAGCCGACGTGATCGTCGCGCAGGGCGGCGAAGCCGGCGGGCAGGGCGGGGACGTCGGCACGATGGTGATGGTCCCCGACATCGTCGACATGGCGGGCGAGACACCCGTCCTCGCGGCCGGCGGGATCGCCGACGGCCGCGGCCTGGCCGCGGCGCTGACACTGGGCGCACAGGGTGTGCTGATGGGGACACGCTTCCTCGCATCGGAGGAGATGAGCGTCTCGCAGGCATGGAAGAGCCGGATCGTCGAGTCCGCCGCCGCGGACGCGGTGAAGGCCGTGGGCAGCGAGCGGATCCTGCCGCCGTTCAACCGCCCCGGCAGTGCCGGGGTACCGCGCTGCCTTCGCACCCCCCTGGTGGACGCCCTGCGCGAGCACCCTGAAGAGGTGGACCCCGCAGAGACCGTGCCCCGCGTGATGGCCGCGATCCGGTCCGGCGGCGGCGAAGAATACCTCCCCTTCACCGGCCAGTCGACCGCCCTCGTGCACGAGATCCTGCCCGCCGGCGAGATCGTCCGCCGGACCGTAAAGGAAGCCGAGGCGGCGCTGGCGGCAGCGGCCCGCGCCATCGGCCCAGGGCCATGACGGCCCTCAGCCCCGGAGACGTGGAAGCCCTGACCGCGCTCGACGCCACCGGCCAGGCGCAGCTCGTCAGGACCGGAGCAGCCACCTCCGAGGACCTCGTCACCGCGGCCATCACCCGCGTCGAAGACCTCAACCCGCACCTGAACGCCGTCGTCACGCCGGTATTCGAGCAGGCCCTGGACCAGGTCAAGGCCGGTCTCCCGGACGGCCCGTTCACCGGAGTCCCATACCTGCTCAAGGACCTCATCACCGAGCAGGAGGGCGTCCGTTTCCGCGAGGGATCGGTCTTCCTGCGCGACCACGTCTCACAGCACGACCAGGAGCTCGTACGAAGGCTGCGCGCCGCCGGACTCGTCATCCTCGGCAAGACCGCCACACCGGAATTCGGCATGAGCCCGACCTGCGAGTCCGTCCTGTACGGGCCGACCCGCAATCCGTGGGACACCACTCGGACCACCGGCGGCTCCAGCGGCGGATCCGCGGCCGCCGTCGCGGCCCGGATGGTCCCCGCAGCGCACGGCAACGACGTCGGCGGCTCCATCCGGTTCCCCGCCTCCTGCTGCGGGCTGTTCGGCCTCAAACCCAGCCGCGCCCGGGTGCCGCTCGGCGCCGCCTACGGGGACGCCTTCGGCGGCTGAGCCTGCGAACACGCCCTGACCCGCTCGGTACGGGACTCCGCCGCACTGCTGGACGCCGTCGCCGGGCCCGAGCCGGGCGACCTACCCGGCGCCGACCATGCCGGGATCGTTCGCCGACCAGGTCCGCCACGAGCCGGGGCGACTGCGGATCGCGTTCAGCAGGCGCCCGGCGGACGGCCACCGCGTGCACGCCGACTGCCTCGCGGCCCTGGACGACGCCGTCGGGCTCCTCGCCGGGCTGGGCCACGAGCTCGTCGAAGCCGACCTGCCCGGCCTCACACCGGACGTCGGCGACGCCATCGGCACCGCATACGGCGCCTACGTGTCCTGGATCCTCGCCTACTGGATCCGCGAACTCGGCCGCGAACCCCTCACCCGGGCGTACTGGGAACACGGCCTGCGCCTCACCGGCGGCGACTACCTCCTCGCCGTCACCACACTCCAGCACTTCGCCCGCACCACCGCCCGGTTCCTCAGCCCCTTCGACACCTGGCTCACTCCGACTCTGGCCCAACCACCGCTCCTCCTGGGCGAGATGACCTCGACAGAGGACGAACCACTGCGCGCCGCCGAGCGGAGCGCCCCCTTCGTCGCCTTCCCCGCCGTCGTCGCCAACATCACCGGCGTCCCCGCCATGTCCGTACCCCTGTACTGGTCCGGCAGCGGCCTGCCCATCGGCGTCCACTTCCTCGGCCGCGTCGGCGACGAGGCAACCCTCCTCCGCCTCGCAGCCCAGCTCGAACACGCCCGCCCCTGGGCCGACCGGCGCCCGGACCGACCGGCCACGCCGACGTGGCACGATCCGGCCGCCGGGGCCAGCCTGGAAGAAGGACCCTCCCCGTAACCCTTGCGAATGGAGACGGCCATGGCGGCGACGACGCGGGAAGACACACCGGTCGTGATCGAAGGCGGAGGCGTCGAACTCCGTACGCAAGCGATCGGCGAAGACCTGTCCGTGGCCTTCGTCCGGTTCCCGAAGGGCACCGATATGAGGCCGGCCCTGACCGGCCTGCCCGACGGCCTCTGTGCCTGCCCGCACTGGGGCTACATGCTAAAAGGGCGGCTGAAGATGGTGACGAAGGAAGGGGAGGAGATCTACGAAGCGGGCCAGGCCTTCTACTGGCCGCCCGGGCACGCCCCCGTGGCGCTCGCGGACTGCGAATACGTGGACTTCTCGCCCACCGAAGCGTTCACCACCGTCATCGACCACATCAAGGCACAGGGCTGACCCGACCCGCTCATGCTGACCGCCTGCCCCGTACGGTCCAGGACCGCGCATGCAACGGGAACGTCGCTTGGTACCACGTCGCGGCCGGCTGGCACGGCGCATACGGAGTGGGTCGGGTTACACCCCAACCCACTCCGCCCTAGGTACGGCAGGCCGAATCGTCTGTCCCGGCCTTTCTGCACCCTCCCCGAAGGCCGTTAGGCCCGTAACCGGAGCGGGGCCCACCAGACAGAGGACTGTAGCCACGGGCAGCCCCCGTGCAACTGCGATCTCACCGCACGCACTGACGCGGCCAGCCGGGCGTCCAGTCTCCGGCCAAGCCGACGAGGGGCGGCAGACCGGCCGGTGCCCAACCAAAATCCGGCCCGTCCACCGCCGACGGAGCCCTCGGGCGCCATGCCGTGATCAACTTATGAGACTCCCCCGGGTTACGCCACGTATACGGCAGCCTCCCCTCGCGGGCGTCACCCGCCAGATACCTGCGTGCGGCCAGAGAGGGGGCTATGGCCTGACGTCAGCGGGTCGGACGTCTTCCCCGGCCGTTCCAGGCGCGAGCGGTGAGGGCGATCGAACCGTCGGCCTCGATGGGTAGGCGAGCGCGCAGACGCTCGCGCAACGCCTCCTGCCCCTTCGGCGGCAGTGAAGCGAGGTACGACGGGGCAGGCCCTTGCCCGCCCAGGAACGGGGCCCAGTAGTCGTCGAAATCCCTGAAGCGTGTGGGGATGTTGATCTCGTCGACCTCCACGTCCGCCAGGCCGGCCGCTCGCAGCAGCTCTTCCAACGGACCGGGCGCGCACAGGGGGAACCGGAGGGCTTCGTCCAGCTCCCGGCTGCCCTCGTCCAGGGAGACGGCGGCTTCCCAGAAGTAGCGGATGAGTTCCATGCCTCCCTGGGTGTAGTCCCAGAGGTACGCGGCGAGCGTGCCGCCGGGGCGTATGATGCGGGCCATCTCTGCGACGGCCCGCTCAGGAGCAGGGACGAAGTTGAGGACCAGGCCGCTGATCGCCACCGACGCCCGGCCATCCGGGAACGGCAGCCTCATCGCGTCGCCGCGTACGAACTGGGCCCGGGAATCCGTGACGTGCTGCCGGGCGTACCGGACGTAGCTGTCCGACGGCTCGACTCCCACCACCCGCTGGGCGCCGGCCACGTCCAGGACCGCTCGCGTGACGGCACCCGTCCCGCAGCCGATGTCCCGCCAGTCGCTGCCCTCCGCAACGTCCAGCCGGCGGACGCACTCCACCGCCGCCTGCCGGCTCCACCGCCCGATGTAGGGCTCGTACGCTTCCCCTTCGCCCCACACCGGCGTTCACCCTCATCCCGGGCGGCCGGCCCGGCGGGCCCGACACTCACCGCCTCAAACCAGCATGCACGGGCCCCCGCCCCCTCGCAGCCCGGCCGAGAGCACCGGCCAAGACGAGATCCAATGCGGGCCGCACATCCGCCGTGGCCAGACCCGCCCCAGGCCTCAGCACGGACCGATGTCACCCCCGGTCGAAGAGGTTCCTCGCATGAGGAGGGCCCCGGGCGACGCCGGGGCGGCTCCGGGTCCCGCTGAAGCCGCAACCGCCCAATGCCTCGTAGATCGCGGAATCGGAAGCCCCGTCCACCTCCCCGCCAGCTTGTGCGGAATCGTTTCGTAATTCCTCCATACCGCGCCCACCGAGGAGATGATCCAATTGCGTTCAGTGACCGAGACCGCGCAACAAGTGGTGCCGCGGCCACTGCGTGAACGGATCGGCCCGCTGCGCATCGCCTCCACGTACCTGTCCGCCGTCGCCGAGGCTCAGATCGGCGGTGACCTGTATGCCGCCGCCCGCCCCGCGCAAGGGACCCGGTTGATCATCGGCGACGTACGGGGCAAGGGCCTGGAGGCCGTCGGGGAGGCAGCCCTCGCGTCGCAAGCCAGACGAATCCTGCTGGTCAAGCCGCCCCGGCCCGGGAACCTCCAGACGATCCCGTAAGGGCCACCTGGGCAGGAAGGCGCTTTCGCGTTTCCGCCTCGACAACCGCCACGCCCAACCGAAACGGCGAGGCCAAGGCTTGATGTTCTGGTTCAGGTGGAAGAGGTTCCCCGGGTCGTACGTGCGCTTGACCTCGACCAGGCGGTCGTAGTTGCCCTTGTAGTTGGCGCGGATGCGGTCCTGGTCGTCGTCGGCCATGAAGTTGACGTAGCCGCCCTCCTCCGAGTGCGGGGCGGTGGCCTCGTAGTAGTCGCGGACCCAGGCGGTGTTGGCCTCATTGTCGGCGGGGTCCGGCCACATGCCTGCGATGACGGTGGCGAAGGAGGCGTCCCGGTAGGCGAAAGGCCGTCGCATCCGGGGCGACCCTGTGGCAGGCGCCGTTGATCGGGTAGATGTGGACCGTCGAGTTCACGGCGGGCAGGCGCGGGCCGTGCACCAGGTGCGCTTCGATCGCGGCGTCGCTCAGCTCCGTCACGAAGTTGGCCTTCCAGTAGTGCTGGAGACCGGGCGGCACGAGCGCGTCGAAGGCGCTGTTGAGCGCCGGGTACGGCATGACGCCGACGTGCTCCGCGACCACTGGGGCGAAGTCGTGGAAGGGCTGGAGCGCCCGCTCGCCCTCCTCCGGCAGACCCGCCCAGCACGACACGATCAGGACGAAGGGCTCGCCGTGCCGGTCTTCAGGGATGAACGGCAGCGGCGGAGCGATCTGGAAGGCCGGGAACCCGCCGAGCTGCTCCGGCGCGTCGGCGATGAAGTCCCGGAAGGAGCGCAGGGCTGTGCCGGCGCTGTCCAGCTCGAAGAGGATCGGCCCGCCGTAGATGTCCTTGACGGGGCTGAGCCGGAATTCGAGGGAGGTCACCGCGCCGAAAAAGGCGGTCAGTTGGGGCCAGAGTCGTGGTAGCTGGTGGTCGCGGTGAGCCCGGAGGTCCGGCCGACCGCCCGGACGTGGATGGTGTTGCCGCTCTGGATGGCGCGCAAGACGCTGTAATCGACCCTGCCGCCGTCATCGGCCTGCCTCGGGCCGTATTTCGTCTCGCCGCGGCTGTCGGGCCAGGTGTAGTACAGGTCGACCAGCTCGCCGGGCGCGAACCCGCTGCCGTACACGCCGCAGCTCGCCCCATTGCTGCACGGCAGCCCGTTCGGAACGAGTCGGGCCGGACTGACCGGGGGCTTGGGACTGCTGTCCTTGCCCGGCTTGGGGGTGATGCCGCCCTTGGCATCACCCCCCTTCCCGAAACCGCTGTTGCCGCTGTTGCCGCTATTCCCTGAACTGCCGTTGCCCGAACCGGCACCCTCGCCCTGCCGCGGCAGGGCGAGGGTGCCGTTTTGCACTGCGGTGAAAGCGAGGACGGCGAGCAGCAGGGCCGCGAGAAAGGCTAGGAAGTTCTTCACGACGGTTTCCTTCCGGGTGAGTGGGGAGTCCGGAGCCGGGGCCGGGGCCGGCCGGGCCAGCATGAGGGCCGCGGCGACGAACGTGACGGCCACCTGCAGCGCCGCGCCCGCCGCAAGTCGTTCGGGACACCGACGGTCAGGAACGCGTGCAGGGCGCTGAGCAGGGATCGGATGCGGGAGGCGGTGACCAGGCGGGCGGGGGTGCGACTGCCGGTGCGCCAGGTCCACACCGCGGCGGCGAGCGTGGCGGCGCCGAGCACGGTGTCGGCGACCGAGACCGTCACCGGCGGCCCCGGCGTGCTGTGGTCGAGGCCCTGTAGATCAGGATCGCGGGGATGTCGGTGGCGCCCAGCAGGCAGCCAGCACCAGGGCGGTTCGGCGAGCACCGAGTACGACGGGCTCCCCGCACAGGAGTTGACGTTCACGCCGGCCGGGAGAGGCTCCCGGGACCTCCCAGTCGATTCTGCCCCCGCCGGGACGGCGGGTCCTTCGGGAGCGCCTGGGACGGTGCTTTCTTGTAGATGTGGTCGAGGCTGCCGCACATCACGTTGGAGGAGCCGATCCACATGATCGTGAAGGTGTAGCCGTTGCTCTTCCTGGTCACGGCGTCGGCGCAGTAGTCCGGCTTGATCTCGTCGGGTGCGATGCCTTGGGTCGACAGCGGGAACGGCAGCCGCTTGGGCAGCCAGCAGGCCCCGATGTCGACGATCCCCTTGAGGTCCTTGCGGACGACCGCCACCATGCCGATCGACCAGGGTGTGCTGTCGTGCTGGTACACCCCGACGGCTAGGCGGTCGGTCTCGTAGGCGCACTCCGCGAGGTCGTTGGCCGCGTTCAGCTTCCCGACGAACTGGCCGAGCCCGTTGCGGAAGCTCATGTACTTCGGGCTGCCGCTCTTGGGGACGAAGCCGAGGGTCTGGTCGGCCAGCGGGGCGAGGGGAAGACACGGGTTCTGATTGATCCTGCTGACCTTGTCCGCCGACGGGAAGGCGGGGAGCTGGGACCTGGTGAGGGGCCCGGGGGTGGGGCAGGTCGGCTTCTTGGTACTGGCGGCGCCGCCGCTCCGGCCGGCCCCGGCCGAGGGCTTCGGGTCGGGGGGCGCCGCATTGGGCTGCTGCTGCCCGCCACCGTGGTCCGACCCGGGGTTCGGCTGCGCGCATGACACACCCGTCAGTGCGACGACGACCGCCATCGTCGCGGCCGTCCACGCCCACCGGCCACTCGGGGTTGCCGGCAGCGATGCACGGGCACCACGTACGGGGGGCGACTGCGGGGCGAGGGGGCTCGGGCTTTCGGAGCGCAACGAGGGATGGTCCAGCCCGTTCGGAGCGGAACCTTCCTCGAACGTGTCGCCGTGGCCGGCAACGGCCGAAGCCGCGGCCGTGACGACGGCGGCCCGGCGTGCTCCCATCATGTTCTCTCCCTGGGTGTCGCAAGGTGGGTGTCCGGTCGAGTCGGGTGCGATCCCGAGCCGCCTCCGGGTGTGTGTGCCGACAACAGTGGCGTGCGCAGGTCGCCCGGGGCATCAGTGCTGCCACTGAACCGTGGTACGCAGTCGCCGCGGGCCCTCGTCGAGTGCGTCTGCGGGATACTGCCGGGGTGGGAAGTGAACTCATCGGCAGGGCATCCGAGTTGGCGGTCCTTGCCCAGCGGGTCGAGGCGACGGCGCGGGGCTCCGGATCCGTGGTGCTGCTCGCGGGGCCGGCGGGCGTCGGCAAGAGCACTCTCGCGGCCGAGGCGCTGCGCCGTCACGCCGACCGTGAACGTGTCACCGTCGTGCGGGGCCGCTGTCCCCGGGGCACGGTGGCACCACCCCTGTGGCCGTGGCAGCACGCACTGCGCTTGGCGGGAGTCACCCTCGGGTTCCCCGGACGGCGAAGCGCCGAGCCGACTGGGGCCGGGGCCGTGGCGCGGCAGCATCAGTGGAGTGCGACGGAGCCGACCGACGCGGCGGCGGCGCGGTTCTTGGAGCTGGCCCTGATGAGTGAGGCGCTGGCCGCGGCGGCCACCGAACGCGCCCTCGTCGTTCTGCTGGAGGATTTGCACTGGGCCGACACCGCCAGCCTCGATCTGTTGCGGCAGCTGACCGGTGAGGTCACCGACCGCGGACTGCTCGTTGTCGGCACATTCCGCGAACCAGCCCCCGAGGAACCCGCCGGGGCGCTCGCGGAACTGGGCCGCTGCGGTGCCGAGACGCTGCGCCTGGCGCCCTTCACACTGGCAGAAGTCGCCCAGTGCGTCGGGGAGGCGGACGCGGCGCAGTGCTACCGAAGGACGGGTGGGCTGCCGCTTCTCGTCAGTGCACTGCGCATCCGTGCAGGCAGCCTCGGCACCGTCGTCAGCGGCCTGCTGACCGGGCTCACCAGCGAGCAGAAAGACGTAGTACGGGCGGCGGCCGTACTCGGCGAACCGCTGGACACAGATCTGCTCACCCCGGTCCTGCCGCAGCTCGGCTCTACTGCCGTCACTCGGGCGCTGGAAGCGGCCTGGCACGCCGGGATCCTCACCGCGGAGAACGGCGCCGACACCGGACGCACCTACCGCTTCACCCACGACCTGGTACGCGAGGAGGTACTCGCCCGAACCACCACGTCCGCCTCCCGTGCTCTGCACCAAGCGGCTGCGCGGGCACTGGAGCAGGCCGGGAACCCGGGCGAGGCAGCCCGTATCGCGGCACACTGGCGGCACTCCGGCACGGAGCCCGCGCACCGCGCCGCCGCAGCACACTGGTCCCGGACCGCCGCCGAGCTGGCCCGCGAGCGGCACGCCTATGCGGACGCCGTCCGGCATCTGGCGGACGCCGCCGCCGTCCTCGACGCGGCGGACCCGCAGCGGGCGTCGGCGCTCATCGACCTGGCCCGCGCCGAGTACCTGGTCGGGGACTACGACGCCAGCCTGCGTCACTGCGACGAAGCCTCCGACGCGGCGAAGGCGAAGCGCCGACCCGCGCTGCTCGCCGAGGCCGCCCTGGTGGTGCAGGGCGTCACGTACCCCCATGCCTCACAGGCCATCACCCGGCTGTGCAAGACGGCCCTGGCCGTCGAGGACCTGCACGACGCGATGCGCCCCCGGGTGCTCGCTCAGCTCGCCACCGTCTCGGCCGATCTGGGTTCACTCGAAGAGGCCGCCGAGCAGGCCCGCGCCGCCCTCGAATTGGCCGAGGCCACCGGTGATGCCCGGGCCGAACTCGACGCCGCCCGGGCGTTGCAGATGGTCCTGGCCCATCCTGACGACACCGCCGAACGCCTGCGCCTGGGCGCGTTGGCCGTGTCCAGGGCCGAGCGGCTCGGTGACCCGATGGCCGCCGTCCTGGGCCACCAGTGGCGCGTTCAAGCCGGTTACCTGCTGGGCCGAATCGACCTGGTGGACGACGCGATCCGCGGCATCGAGGCGATCGCGGACCGCTCGAAGCTGCCGCTGACCCGCTGGCACCAACTGCGCGTCAGCGCGGCCCGGGCAGTGCAGGAAGGACGGTTCGCCGAGGCCCGCCGCTGCAACGAGGACGCCACCGGACTCGCCCGGGCCGGCGGAGACCAGTACGCGATCGCAATGAGCTACGTCCTGCAGCAACAGCTTGCCCTGGTGCGCGGCGACGCCGCAGAACTGTGCGAAGAGATGTGGCGCGACCTCGACCGCGCGCCCAAGAACCCGCTGATCCAGTCCATGCGGGCACGGGCGCTGTTCGTCGCCGGGCAGCCGGACGAAGCACTGGACGCCTATGACCAGCTACGCCCGCTGCTTCCGATCCCGACGGCGAACCCGACGTGGCCCGCGGTGCTGCTGAACCTGGTCGACCTGATCGAGCTGGCCGGTGACGCCGCCGCCGCACGGTTGGTGTACGACCAGCTCGCGCTGTTCAGGCCGTACCCTGGAGCGCTCGGCACACCCACGGCGTACTTCGCCGGCACGGTCAGCCGCGACCTCGGCCGCCTCGCCCTCACCACCGGCCGACCGGCACAGGCCGAGGAACTGCTCCGTGAAGCGCTGATCCGCAACCGGGCCCTCGGCGCGAGACCATACGTGGCGCTGACCTGCCTGAACCTCGCCACCGTAGAACGCGACAAAGGCGCCCTCGCCGATGCGGCCGCCTTCGCCAGGGAGGCCGCGGCGATCGCCGACCGGCTGGACCTGCCCGGCCCCTCCGCCGCCGCACACCTCATCGGCGAGATCGCCGCCCGGCGCGACGACACTGGGCCGCTCACCCCGCGCGAGCGACAGATCGCCGAACTCGTCGTCCGGGCGCGCACGAACCGTCAGATCGCCGACGAGCTGATCATTTCCGAACGTACGGTGGAAAGCCACGTCCGCAGCATCCTCACCAAGCTCGGATACGCCAACCGAACCGAAATGACCGCGCGGTGGGCAGCCCGCTGACCCATCAGGCTCTTCCCGCCCTTCGGTCAGCGCGGCCCGGCGGCTGCCTACGAGTCGTCGGGCGCACCCCGGGAGCCTCCACCGGCTGGGCATCGCGGTCGCCTGACCGCGCATACGGGGTCCCCTGCTGGGGGCCTTCAAGCTCGACCGGGCCACCGGCAGGTGATACGTCCGTGCCGACGAGTGCGCGGGAGGAGGGGCGTCCATCGGAATCGGTGGTGGACAGCGTCATGATGTGGGGTTCGGGGGCCTGTGCCTCGATCGTCTCCTTCAGCCAGCGCTCGAACACAGGTACCGGGTCGCGCGGAGTCGTCGCGTCGTCGAAGGACGGCATGTCGGCGGGGAGGACCGGGAAGGACCGGAGCATCTCGTGCGGGTTCTCGGCCATCAGGCCGTGGCCCCCTGGGAAGCGGTGGTGGTAGGGGCTTGGCTGGTGCTGACCGCGTGTGCCGGCAGCGACCGCTCGGCGTACAGGAGGATCGCCGCGCCGGTCAGGACCAACAGAGCGAGAAACGTCCACAGTTGCCATTGTCCGGCGTCGAGCAGAAATCCCAGCAGCATGGGCGCGATGGTGCGGCAGACCGACCAGGACAGCTGGTAGACCGAGAGGTACCGTCCCCGCAGGTGATCGGGGGCAGCCTGGACCGACAGGCCCTGCGAGGGCGCGGAGTGGACGAGTTCGCCGACGGTGTAGAGCACCGCGACCGCCAAGACGGCGACGATGGCATCCGGACCGCTGACGAACTGAGGAAGGACTGCGAAGGCGGCGAAGGAGAGAGCGAAGATCGCCGCGCCGAGCGCGGCCGCACGTGGACGTCTGCCGCGCAAGGCCAGGCGGGCGGCGGGGACGCCGAGCGCGGCGACCAGAGCGGTGTTGACCGCGAAGACGGCCCCGGCCAGGGCATCGGGCATGCCGACATCGCGGGTGAGGAAGACCGGCAGGGCCATGGCCTGGGTGGTGTAGCCGAAGGCGATCAGGAAATTTGCCGCCGTGATGAGCAGGTAGGGCCGGTCGGCGAGCACCTGCCGGTAACCGTCCCGTGTTCTCTCCGGCCGCTTGACGTCGCTGCGGACGTTCGGGATCCGGGCCACCAGTACCGCGGCGACAGCGAAGACCATAGCCAGAACTTCAGCGGCGGCGATGAAGCCGGCGCTGCCGTTCAGCATCAGCATGCCCGCTGCCGCCAGGCTGCCGCATCCCATCCCGGCGTTGCGCAGGCTGCGGTCCCACGCCAGGAGACGGTCCCGTTCGGCGCCTTCGGCGATCTCACCGATGAGAGTGTGCTGGCTCGGCGATGAGGCCCACATACCGACCGCGACCACTAGGGCGATCGCCAGGAATGCGGGGAAGGAGTCGGCGAACGGGTAGGCGGCGAACCCGATCGCGCGCAGCGCGAGCACGCCGATGAGTACCCGTCGGCCGCCGAATCGGTCGATGAGGACGCCTGCGGCCGGCATGAACGCCAACGCGCAGAGCCCGGCGACCGTGAGTCCCGCGCCGGTCGACGTCAGGGACAGGCCGGTGAGCGAGTGGACGAACAGCATCGTCAGCGGCACGTAGATGCCGTCGCCGATCGAGCTGACCAGGCTCGCGGCGATGAGGCGGCGGCGGGTGCGAACGCCGGGTTCAGCGGAGGTCGAGCGCACCGCGTCCCCGCTTCAGCTCGGCGAACGCTCCCATCCCGGCCAGGGTACGAGTGGCCTGGAACAGCCGGATCGCCTCCTCGCCTTTGGGTATGGAGGTGAGGACGGGGCCGAAGAAGCCTGCGCCATCCACGGTGACGACGGGTGTCCCGGCCTCTTCGCCGACCGCTTCCTGTCCGGCCTGGTGGCTGGCGCGCAGGGTCGTGTCGAATGCGTCGGTGTGAGCGGCCTTGGCCAGGGACGCGGGCAGCCCCAGCTCGTCGAGGGATTCGTTGATGACTGCGTCGTAGTCCTTGTTGCGCTCCACGTGGAAGCGGCTGCCGAGCGCGGTGTAGAGGTCGCGCAGGACCGCGTTGCCGTGGAGGGCTTCGGCGGCCGCGCACACCCGGGCCGGGCCCCAGGCCCGGTCATTGAACTCGCGGTACCAAGGCTCGAGTTCGCGGTGCTCGTTGAGCACGGACAGGCTCATGATCCGGAAGCGCAGGTCGATCGGCTGAAGGCGTTCGACTTCGAGCAGCCACCGGGAGGTGACCCAGACGAAGGGGCAGGTGGGGTCGAAGTAGCAGACAACCGCCGAGGCGGCTTGAGGAGCAATAGTGTCTTCCATGGAAGGTAAATTATCATCCGTGGAAGATATACTGGAAGCCATGCAGCCCGACTCCATCGCCGCCATCGTCGAACAGTGGAAACGCGAGAGGCCCGATCTCGATGCGACACCAATCCTCGTCACCGGCCGGCTCTTCCGGCTTACCGACGCACTGGACCACCGACTGCGCCCGCCCTTCGCCGCCGCAGATCTGGGAAGCGGCGACTTCGACGTACTTGCGGCGCTTCGACGTTCCGGGGCGCCCTTTGCCCTGTCCGCAGGCGAGCTCAGCCGCACCGTCCTGGTCACCACCGGCGCGGTCACCAAGCGAGTCGACCGACTCGAAGCCCGTGGCCTGGTCAGCAGATCCGTCGCCGAGACCGATTCGCGCGGACGTCTCATCACCCTCACCACCGAGGGCGTCGAACTGACCGACGAGCTCATCGCCGTCCACCTGGACAACCAGCGCCGACTCCTCGCCGGGCTCAGCAGAGACGAGCAAACTCAGCTCGCCTGCCTGCTCGAACGACTTGCCTCAACACTGGCCGCCAGTGATTGATCACCCGCAGGCAACGTCGCAGGCACTGACAGCCGTAATGACTGCGTGAGCGCTGGGCGCCCGCGCCGTGAGGAGCTGGAGCGGTTTCGGATCACGCCGGGCTCTACGGCGCTTCGTGGAGCCGAGTCAATAGGGCCATCAGCTGGTTCTGCTCATCCGGGTTGAGTGGTGCCAGCAGCTCGGCGTTGGCGGCTTTGGCCAGAGCTGCGCAGCGACCGAGGAGGGCCGCGCCCTCCGGCGTGACGGTGACGGCGTTCTTGCGGCGATCGGCGGGGTCCGGGGTGCGCAGGACGAGGCCCGCCTCCTGGAGGTGGTTGAGGATGCCGACCATGTCCTTGGGGTCGACGGCGAGTCTGCGACCTAGGTCGGCCTGGGCGACGGGGCCGTACTCGGCGGTCGCAGCCAGCACCGCGTGGTGCATGAGCTTCAGCCCCTCCCCCGCGATCGCGTCGGAAACCAGGCCCCGGCCGCGCGCCGCGACGCGGCCGACGAGCCAGGTCGGCAGGGACTGGATGTACTCGAGGGCTGAGGTCATGCAGTCAGCCTAACCAAAATTCGTTGGACTCCCCCATGACTTTCCGCTTATCGTTGGGATGCCCAATGAAATGGATCGGGGAGGTCCTGTGCTGCGCATTCGCCATGAGGTCAACGGTGGACCCGAGGTGCTGTTCGCCGAGGAGGTCGACCGACCCGAGGTGAGAGCCCGGGAGGTGCTGATCCGGGTCGAGGCGGTCGGGGTGACCCTGCCCACTGTGCGCAAGGTGCGGGAAGGCAGCGAGCCGATCTCGTTCGGCGGCGAGGTCGCCGGGGAGATCGTCGCCGCAGGTGCGGGAGTCACCGCCTTCGGCGTCGGAGATCGCGTCACCGGGCTGTGCTTCGCCGACGCCTACGCCGAGTTCGCGGTCTTGACCACCGCCATGACTTCCCGGATCCCGGACGGTGCGAGTTCCGTGGAGGCGGTCGCGCTGGTCCGCAGCGGGCTGGTGGCGCGCGGTGCCTACGAGGCCGCGCGCATGGAGCCCGGCGAGTCGGTGCTGGTCACGGCGGCGGCCGGCGCAGTGGGCACGCTCGCCCTCCAGTACGCGAAGGCCGGTGGGGCAGCACGCGTCGTCGCCGCCGTCAGCAGCGCCGACAAGGCCGACTTCGTCCGAGGGCTGGGCGCCGACGAGGTCGTCCTGTACGAGGACGTCGACTGGGGCGCCCCGTACGACGTGATCCTCGACGGCGTCGGCGGCGACCTGCTGGGCCCGGCCGTGCGGGCTCTGGCGACGGGTGGCCGGCTGGTGGCCTTCAGCTCCGGCGGCGGCACGGTGGAGGCGTACGAACTCCTGGTCCGCGGCGCCTCGATGATCGGCTTCCAGATGCGGGCCATCGCCTTCGGCAACCCTGAACTCTACGACCGCTGGCTTCGCGAGCTCTGGCAGATGCGCGACGCGGGCACCCTGCGCACCGCCGTACACGAGGAGATCCCCCTCGGCGAAGCAGCCCGAGCCCACACCCTCATCGAACAGCGCCGTAACCTCGGCAAGGTCGTCCTCATCCCCTAGATAGCTGCTTTAGGAAGCGAGGGCGGCCAGCCATTTGGTGAGGTCGCCCCGCGATCAACTGGCCGATGACCCCCCGACGCCTCCGCGAAGGCAGCCAGTAGGCGAGCAGCATCGGGCGGCCTATGAGTAGGCAAAACGTCGTCGCGTCACGGATCGAGGCACTCAACCCGATGGTGTGCGCTTGTCTGCCCGGCCCGTGAGTCGGCCGGCGCGTCGACGCCCGCAACCTCCGCGCCCTTCAAGCCTCTGACCTGCGGTGGAAGACCCCTGCAATCTTGGTCGGGGATCGCAAGCGTAGACCAGCTCTGATTCTGCGGAGGTTCCAAGGTCCGCGACCCCCCGTCCATAGACAGCAAGTTCACGGCAGAGGCCCCGTTGATCTGCGCAGACAGGTCAACGGGGCTTCTTCGAGTCCGCATTCGAGCGGTGGGAAACCAGGCGAAAACGGGTGCGTGAGCCGTGCCGGATTCTTTAGCCGGGCAGCCCTCGAACGAACCCGGCGACCAGCGTCGCCACCGCTTCTGGAGTCTCCATGTTCATGAGATGGGTGGCATCGATCCGGTTGACGATGATCGTCGGCCGGGTGCGGGTGAGCGTGGCCAGCTCCTCGGATACCCCTTGTGCGAACCGGGCGCTGAATTCGCCGAACCACTCCATGCCAGGCGCAGGCGGTAGCTGTCGGCCGGCCTGGACCAGCAGCAGGGGGAAGTCGACCCCGTCCAGCCATGGGGTGACACCGAGCGCGAAGATCCTGTGGAGTTCGTCGAAGATCTCCAGCGCCTCCGCCCGTTCCGGCAGCGTCTGCCACGTGCCGTCGGGCAACGGGCGTGCGGCCGCGCGTGCGGCGGCCGCCGCACGGTCGGCGGGAATCCCGAACCGGGCGGAGTTGATGACCTTCTCGTCGATGTACTCGGGTGGCGCGATGGTCCCGGCCGACGCCAGCAGCCCCTCACTCACCCGGTCGGCGCCGGGGTACTCGCGTCCCCACCAGAAGCCGTCGAGATTCACGGCGGCACGGGCACGGCCCGGGTTCGCTCGGGCGTACTCGACCGCGACCACTCCGCCGAGGGAATGGCCCACCACAACAGCCTCCGGCACGCCATGCGCGTCGAGTGCGTGCGCGATGTGCCGCACCACGGCGGGGATGGTCCAGGGGGAGATACCGGGAGAGTGGCCGTGCCCGGGAAGGTCGACGGCGAGGACACGGTGCCCGGCGTTGAGGAGGACAGCCGAGGCGTCCCAGTCGGCGAACGACCGTCCGTAACCGTGCAGTAGAACCAGTTGAGGGCCATCGCCCCCATAGTCATGAACTTGTAGGAGTGTCATTGGGCTTCACTGTAGGGGGCACACAGTATTTCGAACACCGGATTAAAGATCTCCGTCGAACGCGACGTGCGCACTTGCGGTGCAACTTGAACAAGGGCGTGCGGATGTTGGCAGAAGGTGATCGGCGATGCCGGGACCGGTACCGAAGAGAAGTGACGAGAGGCGGCGTCACAAGAAGTCGGACAGCCCGGAGTCGGCCAAGGCGCCCACTGCTCGCTCCCCGACGTTCCCCAGGGCGGATGCCGCATGCATCCGGTCGCCAGGCGGGTAGCTCACGAGGAGAGCATCCGACTGAAGATTCGGACGGTCCCCGGTTCGACCTCTGGTCAGTTTGGCCCATCACGCACCCGTAGAGCAGTACTCCGGGAGGCGAGCCATGTAATTCTCCAGCCACAGTTCGGTGTTTTGCCTTGTCAGCGGCCTGGCGGTGGGCAGTCCGGGTTCAGGGTCGGCCGGGGTCCAGAAGGCGCCGGGCGAACACGCAGAGGGCCTGGGCGATGCGCTCGTGGGGGATGCCCAGGTTGTTGCGCTGATGGTGGTAGAGCTGCGGGGCCAGGGGGCCGAGGGCGAGGTCGGCGAGGGCGTCGGGGTCCGGGGCGCCGCCGGCGACGAGCAGGGTGCGTACGTGGAGGCGCCAGAAGGCGTAGGCGCCGGTGGCGTAGCGAGCGGGCCCGGTCTCCGCGCCCAATGCGAGGGGCAGATGCCGCTGGAGAAGGTCCAGGTAGGCGATGTAGAACGCGGCCAGGCGCTCGGCGGGGGGTGCCTCCGGCCCCAGCGGCGGCGGGCCGTAGATCATCTGGCCCTGTAGCCGACGTTCGTGCTCGTCCAGGAGGGCGGTGGCGACGGAGGGCGGGTCGGGGAACGAGCGGTAGAGGGTCGCGCGGCCGACGCCTGCGGCCTTCGCGATCTGCTCCATCGTCACGGTGCTCGGATCGTGCGCGGTGAAGAGCAGTTCGGCGGCGGAGAGGATCTGCGCGCGATTGCGCACCGCGTCGGCGCGCTGCCGGGGTGCGGTGGCGCCTCGGGGCACCGCTTGGAGATCACCACGCAGGACCGGGGGCGGGGCGGGACGCTCGTCGCCGTTACTCATGCGGGCCACCCTACTTCCCGAAACTCTAAGTGGACAGCTTGTCCGTTTGACATCCCGAGGTCTATGTTAAGTGAGACGTCCGTCCGTTTGATGTGTGGGGGAACAAGATGAACGCTGCGCTGCTCGCGGCAGCCCTGCTGGTCGGCTGCCTTCTGGCCGTCCAGGCGTCGGTCAACCTGCAACTGAACAAGGCCGTGGGAACCCCTTACGGCGCCTCCACGGTCCAACTGGGCGTGGCCACCGGACTCCTGGTGGTCCTGGCGGCGATGACCGGCTCATTCGGCGCACTCGGGAAGATCCCCGACGTCGAGTGGTGGCATCTGCTGGGGGGCCTGGCCAGTCCCCTCTACATCACCGGTGGCATCCTGCTCTTCCCCCGGCTGGGAGCCCTGGCCTCGGTCGGGCTGTTCGTCACGGGGCAGATGTTCTCCTCACTGGTCCTCGACCTGGGCGGCCTCTTCGGGCTGGAGAAGAAGGGCCTGAGCCCGGGCATCGCGCTCGGTGCCTTCGCGGTCCTCGCCGGCATCATCGTGATCATCCGGGGACAGCAGGCGACCGCCCCGCCCGGAGCCCCGGCGATGTCGGGCCCGGGCCGGATCGGATGGATCGCCCTCGGCGTCATCGCCGGCGGTGTGCTCCCGGTTCAGGGCGCGGTCAACGCCGAGCTCCGGCACGGTCTGGGCGCCCCGATCACAGTGGCGGCCTTCAGTTTCACGGTGGCCACGCTCACCATCGCCGTCGTACTGCTGGTGCTGCGCCTGACGGGCAAGACCCCCGAGCCGCAGCTGGCCCCGCTGAAGGCGATGCCCTGGTGGGGCTGGCTCGGCGGAGCCTGCGCCGCGGGCTACGTCACCGGCACGTTTCTCCTGATCCCCGAGATCGGCGCTGCGGTGACCGTCGGGCTGACTGTGACCGGCCAGCAGCTGACCTCCGCCCTGATCGACCACCGGGGCATGTTCCGGCTGCCGACCCGCCTGCTGAGCGTGCCGCGTCTGACGGGACTCGGCCTGCTGCTCGCCGGATCGCTGGCCATCCAACTCGTCTGAGCTCGCGCTCTTACGACCCTGAGAGAGAAGGCTGTTCCTCGTGGAGACCTACGCCGTAGGGTCCGAACTGCACGTCCTGCCCTCTGAACTGCCGATACCAGGCTTGGGCCGGCAACCGGTCAACGCCTACCTGCTGCGCGGTGAGCAGCCGATGCTGGTGGACACGGGCATGCCCGTGGACCGGGACGCGTTCGAGGAGGCCCTGTGGTCCCTGGTGGACCCCGTGGATCTGCGGTGGATCGCCCTCACCCATGACGACCGGGACCACACCGGGAGCCTGGTGCGCACGCTTGCCCGCGCTCCCGGCGCCAAGGTCGTCACCAACGGGATATCGCTCACTCGGCTGTCCGAGGAATTCGACATCCCGCGCGAGCGGGTGGTGACGGTGAACCCCGGGAGCCGGATGTCGATCGGTGACCGGACTCTCAGCTTCCACCGGCCGCCCACGTTCGACTCGCCGGGCACGCTCGCGATCTTCGACCACGAGGCCGGCACGCTCTTCAGCTCGGACAGTTTCGGCACCGTCATACCTGAAACCGTGCAGCACTTCGGTGATGCCGACGAAAAGGAATTCTTCGAAGGCTTCGACGTCCTGAACCGGGCGATCGCCCCATGGACGGCCCTCGTCGACGCGGAGAAGTTCCTCCGCACCGTCCAGGCGGTGTCCTTCCTCTCCCCGTCCCGGCTGCTGTCCGCCCACGGGCCGACGGTGGAGGGCCGGATGGTCGCCTTCCTGATGGAGGCCATGGCCCGCATCCCGTTCTGCCGGCGTGGCTTCCGGGCGCCGACGTCGACCTCGAAGCCGCCTTGGACGCGCACGGCGCCCGAGCCGCCCCCTGACTGTCCGGGCCCTCGGCTCTCAGCCACCGTTCAGCTCTCGAACCTCAGCAACTGCTGAGCCCTGAACCACCACTCCACCACTTCCTCGACACCCCTCGGAGCCACCGTTGACCACCGCACCCCTGACACCGCCGCCGGGCATCATCACCGTCTTCTCGGACATCTGGTGTTCGTTCGCGCACATCGCCATCCACCGTCTGCACGCCACGCGCAAGCGGCTCGGACTCGAAACCCAAGTCAGCTTCGACCTGCGGGCCTTCCCCCTTGAGCTCCTCAACGACGCGCCCAGCCCCCGCCCCGGAACCGACAGCGAGGTGGGCCGGATGGCCAGTCTGGAGCCGGCGGCCGGCTGGCAGCTCTGGCAGGCCAAGGACTGGCTCTACCCCTCCACCATGCTGCCCGCGCTGGAGGCGATCCAGGCCGCCAAGGAGCAGTCCCTCGCGGCGTCCGAACAGCTCGACCTCGGCCTGCGGAAGGCATTCTGGGCCGAGTCGCGGTCCGTCAGCCACCGCAAGGTCATCCTGGACGTGGCCGCGCAGACCGGCGTCGTCGACGTGACGGCGCTGGCGGAGGCCCTGGACGACGGCCGTGCCCGCAGCACCCTCTCCGGCCAGACCGCTGTCGCCCGTACCGAGGCGGTCAGGTGCAGCCCGCACCTGTTCCTGCCCGACGGCAGCGACTGTGCCAACCCCGGGATCGACGTGCGCTGGGAAGGCTCCTACGGCGTCGGCTTCCCGGTGATCGAATCCGACGACCCGACGATCTACGAGGACCTTCTCCTGGCGACTGCCACAGGCTGACACTGCGGCCGGAGTTCAGTGTCTTGCCTGGTCAACGGTCTGGAGGTGGGGAGCGTAGTGAGTGTGCGGCGGTCGCGGGATGGTCATGCCGGGGTCGTCCCGCGAACGTGTGGCCGCGACGCATGTAAAGACAGTGTCGTGAGCATCCGTCGTCGTGATCTACGACATGCCGACGAACGCCTGGGAACAAGAACTCAAAGAACTCTTTCTGCGGACCGGAGCCCGTTTCGCCAGAGTGGAGGCCAGGCGTCGGATACGGGACTTTGTGAAGAAGAGCATCACCTCTGCCGGGGTCCAGCGCCAGTACTCCGGCACTGCCGGGCGAACCGAGAACTGTCAGATCGGCGTCCTCGCCGCCTGCGCCACCGCGCGCGGCCACGCTCTGGTCGACCGCGAGCTCTACCTGCCCAAGCCCTGGACCGAAGACCGTGAGCGCCGCCGTGCCGCCGGATCCCCGAGGGCCGATCCCGCCGATGTCGCCGCGCAGGCCCTGTAGGCCATCGAGACGGGCCTGCCCGAGATCCTCGCCGATGAGACCAGCCGGTACGCCAGGCAGAGCCTGGCCGCTTCGCCGAATGCGGCGTGAGGCACGCCCCGCCGCACCACCACTTGCCCCTACCGACCCTTGAGTAAGGACATCTGATGCGTTACACGACCTTCGGACACCGGACCGGACTGCGCGTGTCCGAGTACGCGCTCGGCACGGCGAACTTCGGGACCCGCTGGGGCGCCGGCGCCGAGCCGGACGAGGCACGCCGCATATTCGACCGATTCGCCGAAGCGGGCGGCACATTCCTCGACACCGCGGACACCTACCAGTTCGGCGAGTCGGAAGAGCTGACAGGGAAGTTCATCTCCGCCGACCGGGACCACTTCGTCCTGGCCACCAAGTTCACCCTCGGCGCCGCGCCGCAGCCGAGTGTCTCCAAGACGGGCAACAGCCGCAAGAACATGGTCGCGTCGGTGCAGGCCAGCCTGAAACGCCTGGGTACCGACTACATCGACCTGCTCTGGGTGCACTTCCCCGACGAGCTCACGCCCATGGACGAGATTCTGCGTGGGCTCGACGACCTGGTGCGGTCCGGCGAGATCCACCATGCCGCCCTGTCCAACTTCCCCGCCTGGCGTGCCTCCCGGGCGGTGACCCTCGCGGACCTGAAGCACTGGGCACCAATTGTGGGAATCCAGAACGAGTACAGCCTCGTCGAGCGGACCGCCGACCGCGAGCTGCTGCCGATGGCCGAGAGCCTCGGACTCGGCGCCGCCCTGTGGTCCCCGCTCGGCGGCGGACTGCTCACCGGAAAGTACCGCCGCAGCGCCAAGGGGCGCCTCACCGACCTGGGGGCGGTCATCCACACGGAGAGCACCGACCAGAAGACCGCCGTCGTAGATGCCGTCCTGGCCATCGCCGAGGAGATCGGCGTAACGCCGGCCCAGGTGTCGGTGGCCTGGGTGCGGGAGCGTGCCGCCCGGGCCGCGACCTCGCTCATCCCGGTCATCGGGCCGCGCAACCTCACCCAGCTCGATCACTACCTGGGCGCTCTGGACATCCAGCTGACCCCCGAGCAGTTCGCCCGCCTGTCGGAAGTCAGCGCGGTGCCCCTCGGAGTTCCCCACGAGGTGATCGCCGGATCCCTGGGCAGCATCCAGGGAGGCAACACCAGCTGCGTCATCGCCCCTGTCACACCGGTGGGCTGACGCCCCTCGCATCGGCGAGGGGCTCCCTTCGGGCCCTGACCCGGCGCTCGCCTGGCACCCGGCCCCGTGCCACAGAACGTCATCGCCGGGAAGCGGTTCGGCGGGGGTGAGCCAACGGGCGGCGGCCACCTCCGCCCGTTCCGGGACCCCTCCTCCACACGGATTGGCGCTCCGTCCCAGGCAGCCAACCCCAAATGACGTCACGCCAGAAACCGTGTCAGTCGTGCGTCAAACGTGCGTCACGTGCGTCGAACATGCGTCAAGATATCGCCTGTAACGCACGTGGTGCACATAACGCACACTCGTCGAACTCACCGGTCAGCGACCCTTTTCGGCGGGCTCCAGGATCGCCACGCACTCCACGTGGTGGGTCATCGCCACCAGGTTGAAGCCGCACCCTCACTACTCCATGCTTACGCTGTGCAAGACAGTGCCCGCCCACAGCAGCCGACTGCATCAGTGGACCTGCACCCGACACGCCGCGAGGGCCCCGTGAGATCAGCTCGTTGGCATGCGAGGAGCCGAAGGCGTGGGACGGCCAATCGGCAAGACGCCAATCACGATCAGGCGGGGTACTTCGGTGGCGCTTCGAGCGAAGCTGGTGATCCATACCCGGTCATCGAAGTCGGAGTATCCGCCTCGATGGTTGCTGTGGTCGCCGACCAGGAGCATGCCGAACGGTGGCCCGGTGGCAGTGTAGTTGGCAGCCTGAGCGAGGTAGTCCCGCTGCACGAGCTCTGGGGGCGCCTTGGTCTTGCGGCGTTTAACCTCGATCACGAACCGCCGCCCAGGCTACGGCGTGTAGGTGACGTCGGTGCGCCCGGAGGCCACGTCGACGACTTCCCGCTGGACAGTGCCCGGGGTGAGTACCCCGCTGAGGTGCTGGTGGATATCGTCCTGGACAGCCTTCTCCGGCCATGCTCCGGGCGAACCGTCGTTCTTGTCGGGCGCAGGCCCCAGATAGGCGGTCCGGTCGCCGTACAGGTCGGCCTGTCCGTCGAACCGGTCGTGCAGGAAGCGCAGGAAGTGTTCGAGCAGCACGGTGTAGTGAGTGCTGTCCGGCGCTTGCCACGCCGGGCTGCGCTTGAGGACTGCGAGCAGAGACTCCAACTTGTCGTCGACCCGAGCGTTACCGGTGGGTGTGTAGCCGCGGCCGGCCTGTTGGTTCAGGCTTTCGATGCGGTCCAGCAGGGCGGGGTCAAGCCGTGTCCGCCCAGATTGGCGTGCAGCGTCTTCTCCGTGGTGCCGAAGGCGTCGAACAGGTCCAGGGCCCGTTGCCGGGAATTCCTTTCGTCGTCCCACTGCAGCAGGAACAGCAGGGGAACGGTGACCTGCCGGGCCTCCTCGCGCTGGGCACGGGGCACGTAACCCCCGGCGAAGAAGCCGGCGGCCGCGATGCGCGGCTCGGCCACCGCAAGGCGGATGCCGACGGCGGTCCACCCTGACTACCCGACCGGGCCGCCGATCCCGGGCAGCGCAAGGTGGGCGTCCAGGGTGGTCCGCCATTCCGGGACCGCCTTTTCGACCAGCGGGCCGATGAAGGACTCGAAGATCTCCTCGCCCGGCTCGCTGGCCTGCATCGCCCGGCGGAGGTCGGCGCGGGCCTGCTCGTCGGCGGCGGAACGGGGCGGGTCACCGCACCCGGAGGCGTCGATGCTGGCCACCACGTAGCCGGACGCCGCAGAGTGCCGGGCTTGGGCCACCAGCCGGGCCGCCCCCTTGAGCTTGCTCCGCTTTGACGGACACCATTGGTGTGGTGGTCAGGCCGCGAGTACGGTCTCGTATTCGGCGGGACTTCGGTAGCCGAGGCTGCTGTGTAGCCGCTGCAAGTTGTACCAGCTCTCGATCCACTCGAAGATCGCAGTGCGGGCGAGAGCCCTGCTGGGCCAGGGTTTCGTGCCGAGCAGTTCCCGTTTGATCGTCGCGAAGAAGGACTCGGCGAGGGCGTTGTCCCAGCACTGTCCGGTGCGGCCGACCGATAGCTGGACGTCGAACTCACCTGCCAGGGACGCGAATTGCTGGCTGGTGTACTGGCATCCGCGGTCCGAGTGGAAGATCACCGGCCGGGTGGGGCGGCGCCGCCGGCAGGCGGTCGTAAGGGCTTCGGCGACCAGGTCGGTCCGCAGATGATCGGCGGTTGCCCAGCCGACGACACGGCGGGAGGCGATGTCGATGACGGTGGCCAGGTAGAGCCAGCCCTGATCGGTCGGGATATACGTGATGTCGCCGCACCAGCGGACGTCGAGTGCGGCCGGGTCGGGTGCGAAGTCGCGCCCGATGAGGTCGGGCCTCGCGGCGGCCCGCGGGTCGGGGACGGTGGTCACGTGTCGCCGCCTGCGGTGCCGGCCTTCGAGTCCGGCGTCCCGCATCAGTCTGGCCACGCGGCGCCGTCCGCATCTTTCGCCCTCGCGTTGCAGAACGGCGTGGAGGCGTGGGGTCCCGTAGGTGCCACGGGAGTGCTCGTGGGCCTCGGTGATCTTCTCGGTCAGCTCCAGGTCGCGGACCGCGCGGGGGCCGGGAGTTCCGTTGCGGCGGGCATAGAAGGCGGTGCGGGAGACCTTGAGCAGTTCACACGCGCGCTTGACGTTGTGGTTGCTCTGCTTCTCCGCCTCGATGAACGGGTGCACCGTCACCGGGTCTCCTTCGCGAAGAAAGCCGTGGCCCGCTTGAGGATGTCGACGTCCTCGCGCAGGCGGCGGTTCTCCCGCCGCAGCGCGGCCAGCTCCTCACGCTCGCTGCTGGTCAGCCCGTCTCGCTCGCCCGCGTCGACCTCGGCCTGCTTGACCCAGTCCCGCACCGCGGTCTCGGTCAGATCGAAGTCCTTGGCTATCTGACCGACCGAGCGGTCACCGCGCCGGCACAGCTCGACGATCTCGGCCTTGAACTCCGACGTGAACGAACGGCGAGGGCGAGGCTTCTTCTTCCCCATGCTCTCCATGATGGACATCCTCCCGGGGACGAACCCCAGATCTCGAATGTCCGTCAAAGCGGATCAAGCCCACCTTGGGCAGACCGTTGTTGTTGTGGGCCATCAGGATCAGTGGGACCGGTACGGCGGATTCAGGCGTCCACAGGGTGCCGAGGATCTCGCCGAGGGTGAATCCGCGCTCGAGAACGCCGTCGTCGAGGCGCTGCTCCGACATGAATTGCACGGTCGTGCCCTTCGGGAGTGCTCAGAGCGGCGCTCCCGGACGACCTGCCTATCGCCCGACCGTGACCCCGGAGGAGAGCACCCATGTCAATACGGTCGCGGGCGGCATGGCAAAGCCTCTGACTGCCGGGCGCAACCAAGATCCGGTCCATTCCCGGACCATCCCACGTTCACGAAGGTCCGGGGCAGTCGTTTCCGCAGGTCAAACCAGTTCACCGCCTGCATACCACCAGCAGACGAAGAACCTGCTGGTCGTCTGCAGGACTGGTCCGAGGCGCCGCCTTGGCGTGCTGACAAGGGAAAGCCGCCGGTCACTGCCCGCCAGGCCATGGTGGTCGCGTGTAGTCGCAGGCTGAGGGTGCCCGCCAGCTCCATCTCATGGAGGTACAGCAGCGCGCACATCGCCAACTGCGAAGGTGCAAGAGTTTTTGAATCGCAAGAGGCAGCAGTGTTGTGCGGCCTACCATGAGTCGCTGGCGATGAGACGGTCCCAAGTTCTGACCGCCCGCGTTGTGCCGCGAGTCCCGGTGACTGCTTGGTTCAGGCGAGACAACAGACCACGGCCTGGGCCGGTGACCCGCTCCACGTTTACGTTGCCCAGGAGGACAAACTGCGCTTCATCGTGCTCGATCGAGACGGTCCCACGGACGACGGTCCTCGCGCCTGCTTGCTGGCGCCACGTGGCGATCCAGGGCCTGACAGCTATGCAGCGGACGATGAGTACATGACCCTCTACCAACTGTGGTTCCGTAACCACGGATCGCTCATCGAGTTGGGTGCGGTAAAGATCGGGTATGCCGACCTCATTCGGGGCGAGAGACCTCTCGAGGCAGGATCGTTCTCCACGCTCACAGGACTTGATCAGCGCCTGTACTGGTTTTCCGTGGGGCAGAGCGACCTTTATTACGAGAACATCCGCAAGCTTGGTAGTGAGACGCGGCGCGCGGTCTTGAGCGGTCTGTGCGATATGGCGCTCGACCCCTCGGTCTTCGCGACCGCCATGCAATGGGACGTCACACACACATCGCTGCTGCGCAGCCTCGAGTCACGGACGGTGGCAGCCCAGTTCCGGCGCATCGCGCAGGGCGGCCCCCGGCTCACGGAGTACCGCTTCGACTACCTGGGCCCCGCCAGGCACGGCAGCTCGGACGGCAGTACCACGAAACCCTGGCACCTCTCCTTTTCAGTCGAGCCGCATGCACAGCCCCCCACTAACATTCACGTGCTGATCGGTCGGAACGGGGTCGGAAAGACCACGGTGCTCGGCGACATCACCAGGGCCGTCGTACATCCGGAAGAGGACAGCGATGCCGTCGGGCGTCTCATCTGGGGCGAGGATGGACCCGGCTCCTTCGTTAACGTGGTCTGCGTGACCTTCAGCGCCTTCGACCCGGCTCAGGAGCAGTTCGAGTCGGAACAGGGCGCTGCTGAACAGGGTGAGCTGGAAGGCTGGGACGGTGCGCTGGACGTTGCCGACGGCCAACCACCTCCCGCGGCCGAGGACAACGTTGCGGGTGTCTCCTACAGGTATGTGGGCCTTGCCAAGGTGGATGAGCTGGGGCGCCCGACTCGGGAGCGCAAGACGCGCCTTGACCTAAGCAAGGAGTTCGCCAAGAGCGTGGAGGAGGTTGTTGCTGCCGGCCGAGTCCACAGTTGGATCAAGGCGCTAGAGGCGTTGGGTAGCGACCCGTACTTCTTCGAATCTCCGGTCCGCTCCTTCGCGCAGGCTCTCCTGGACCGAGGCGTGTTTGGCCGAACGAGCGACCGTGACACTGCTTTGGAGATCTTTTCCAGTCTCAGCTCGGGGCATGCGATTGTCCTGCTGACGATGACGCGTCTGGTGGAAACCGTCGCCGAGCGGTCGCTGGTGCTCCTCGACGAGCCTGAAGGACATCTACATCCCCCGCTTCTGGCGTCCTTCGTCAGGGCCCTGTCCGACCTGCTCACCGACCGCAATGCGGTCGCAGTCCTGGGCACCCACTCGCCGGTGGTCCTGCAGGAGGTCCCGCGCTCCTGTGTCTGGAAGGTCAGCCGCCAGGGCACCATGCAGCCGGAGCGGCCATCGATCGAGACCTACGGCGAGAACGTCGGGGTTCTCACCCACGAGATATTCGGCCTCGAAGTCCGGCGGTCCGGGTTTCACGCCGAGATCGAGAAGGCAGTCCGGGAACTGGGCACGTACGAGCAGGTCCTGGCCCGATTCGGCGGACAGCTCGGCGGGGAGGCGAAGGGCCTCGCACGGATCTTGCTCGCCTACCAAACGTCGCAGGGGCGCCGCTGATGTGGCCGCTGGAGCCGCCTAGGGTCACCGCCCGTCAAAGTTACGAGGCGTGTGTGGCCGGCACCAGGAACGCGTCCCGCCAGGCACGACTTCTGGCCGCCACTGACAGCATCGAGGAAGCGGGCGAGCAATTCCGGTGCGCGGCCCAGCAAGGCTCCCTGCACACCCTGGAGTGCGCGGCCTTCGCTCTACCGAATATCTCAGCGGCCGAAGCCGTGGCGTGGATCTACGAGAACGGCATGCTCGGTACAAAGAACGGTCGAGTCATCTACGAGCAGCTGAGGACAGCCCCGCAACATGATCGTTGCCCCTTGTGCGGACACGGGGTCGTCAGAACCCTTGACCACGTCCTGCCAAAGAAGTCGTTCCCTGCCTTGTGCGTCGATCCCTTGAATCTGGTGCCCGCCTGCGCCGACTGCAACCACGCCAAGGGCGACGCCCTCCCGACGAGTCTTGAGACGACTCCCCTGCACCCCTACCTCGACCGCATCGACGATGACCACTGGCTCGACGCGAGGATCGTGGACGACAGCCCTCTTTGGCTCGAATTCTTCGTCAGCCCCTCGCCATCCTGGGATCAAGTCCTCGCTGACCGAGTTCGGTACCACTTCGGACTTTTTGGACTGTCCAGTCTCTTCGCCATCCAAGCGAACCGCACCCTGAGCAGCATCCTCAGCCTGCTCACCGCTCTGCGTCACACCGGTGGGGCCCAGGAAGTGCGCAACTACTTGGCGGAGGAGGCCGCCACACGCCTCGCTGACCGCCCCAACGGCTGGGAAGGAGTCACTTACCGGACTCTGGCGAGCAGCGACATTTTCTGCAACGGCGGCGTCATACCCTGACTTCAAAGATTCAGCACACACCGCCGGTGATTACGCAGCAAGCGCGCACCGTCCGGGCCTCGATCGCCTACGCGATCAGCACATCGTTCCTCGCCGAGCAGCAGCTACGTCTGGTCTGCCCGGAGGCGCAACCTCCAGCACCCGCACAGTCTCCCGCCAGTGGCTGGTGGGCGGGACCGGAGCAGCGAGGCTGTTGTCACTTGTCCACAAGGTCCACCACATGCCCGCGCGCCCACTCCGGTGACAGATCGAACACCTTGGCCAGCTCCGCCGACAAGGCCGTCGGAGCCGACGAGGCAACGGCAGCATCCGCCCTCCTTTGCAGGCAAGGCAATCCGACGCAAACCTAGGGCCGATCTGACTACTCGTCAGCAAAGTCAGCAAAAGGTCAGCATTCGTCCAACCAGAGCTGATTACAGCCTGCAACACCTGAGACTCGATCGCGCACCCCGAAGGCCGTCGGACAATGTCCGACGACCCCTCTTCGGCAACAAGAAGCGGAAAGGGTGCCACGCGCGCTGCGCCCGGCCGGGGGCGGAATGAAATGGCAGGTCAACGCACCCTTCCCCTGGCTTTCAGGTGCGTCGGCGGGAGCTCGGGGGCCGGAATCGGAGGGCCGTCGTAGCCCTTGACCTCGCCGAATCGGGACCCATTCATCCAGTCCTCGCGGGCCTGCGCGATATCATCGTGTGACCGTCCGATCCAGTTCCAGAACATCACGATCTCCTCCTCGAACGGCTCGCCGCCCAGGAGCATCAGGCCGGCGTCCGAGGTCGCGCGCAGGGGGAGTTCGGTGCGGCCGCAGCCGAGGTAGAGCATCGAGCCCGGGAGGACCGGGACGCCGTCCACGTGGGCCTCGCCCGACATCGACAGGACCGCGTACTCGAAGTCCGGGTTCAGCGGGAGCCGGGTCTCCGTGCCCGCCGCCAGCGCCAGGTCCGCGCCGACGATCGGGCTGTACGCCGTGCCCGGCGAGGTCGCCGTGTCCAGGGTGCCCAGGATGACCGTGGCGGTCAGGCCCGGGGCGGTGACGTGCGGGAGCTCCGCGTGGTGCTGGAAATGGGGTTCCACATGGCGGTGGGCCTCCGGGAGGGCCACCCACAGCTGGGCGCCGTGCAGGAGGCGGCCGTGCGAGCGGGGGCTCTCCTCGGAGTGGCTGATGCCGCGGCCCGAGGTCATCAGGCCGAGCTCGCGCGGGCGGATCGTCTCGAGGCTGCCCACGCTGTCGCGGTGCAGCACCTCGCCGTCGTGCAGCCAGCTCACGGTCTGGAGCCCGGAGTGCGGGTGCGGGGGGACCTGCATGCCGGGCTCGCCGGCGATGTCGTCCGGGCCGTAGTGGTCGACGAAGCACCAGGCGCCCACCATGCGGCGTCCCAGGTTGGGCAGGAGTCGGCGGACCTCGGTGGATTCCCCGAGCTTGACCGTGCGCGGGCTGAGGAGCTCGCGGACGGGTTCGGCCACGACGAAGCCGCGGCCGCCGCAGGCGGAGAGAGCGGGCTGGCGATCGAGATTGCTCATGCCGCACAACTTAGTACCGCCACCGGCGCCGCGTTCGGTGGAATGTCCGGCTGCCGTCACGTGTTGGAGGGGGCGGACGCACCACCCGAACGGCGGAAGGGACGCGATGAACGCGCCGACGGAGTATTTCGAGCACGGGACGGCAGCCGAGCGCTGGGACCGGGCCCGGCTCTTCTTCGACGCGAAGGAGTACGCGACGGCCGCGCACATCCTGGCCGCCCTGGCCGACGAGGCCCCCGAGCAGCTGGCCCCCCGGCTGCTGCTGGCCCGCGCCTACTACCACTCCGCCCAGCTCTCGCGCGCCGAGCACGAGCTCCGCGCCATCCTCGAGCGCTGGCCCGTGGAGGACTACGCCCGGCTGATGCTCGGCCGGACCCTGGAGCGCCAGGGCCGGGCCACCGAAGCCCGCCCCCACCTGCGGATGGCCGCCGCGATGGCCGGCGACTTCCCCGAGTAGCGCACCCGCTGGCGCACCCGCCGGCCCCGTGCATGCGGGGCCGGGCGGCCGCCTCGGTTAGCCTGGGGGCACGATGAACCGTCTGACCACGCCTTTCGGCTCCTACGAGCTCACCCGCTTCCCCGAAGACCCGCGCGACCAGCTCCGCGCCTGGGACGCCGCCGACGAGTACCTGCTGCGCCACCTCGAATCCGGTACGGGGGAACACGGCCCGGTGGACCTGGCCGGCGCCGGGCAGATCACCATCCTCGGGGACCGCTGGGGTGCGCTCACGACGGCACTCGCCGCGTACCACCCGACGCAGATCACCGACTCCTACCTCGCCCGGGCCGGCACCGCGGCCAACCTGGACCGCGCCGGGATCGGCACCGCCAAGACCACGGTGCGGCTGCTGACCACGCAGGACGCGCCGCCCGAGCGGATCGACGTACTCCTCGTCCGGGTGCCGAAGAGCCTGGCGCTGCTCGAGGACCAGCTGTACCGGCTGGCCCCGCACGTGCACGCGGGTACCGTCATCGTCGGCACGGGCATGGTGAAGGAGATCCACACCTCCACGCTGAAGCTCTTCGAAAAGATCCTCGGCCCGACGAAGACCTCGCTCGCCGAGAAGAAAGCCCGCCTGATCTTCTGCACGCCCGGCGCCACGTCGACGCGGGCCGTCGACCCCTGGCCGGTGACGTACACGCTGGACGCGGAAGCGGGCTCGGGCGCCGGCCTGACCGCCGTCAACCACGCCGGGATCTTCTGCGCGGACCGGCTCGACGTCGGCACCCGCTTCTTCCTCCAGAGCATCCCGAACAACACGAACGGCGCCCGGGTCGTGGACCTCGGCTGCGGCAACGGCATCGTCGGCACGGCGGTCGCGGTCGCGGACCCCAAGGCCGAGATCGTGTTCACCGACGAGTCGTACCAGGCGGTCGCCTCGGCGAAGGCCACGTTCCGTGCCAACGTCCAGCGCGAGCGCGAGCGGGCCGACTTCCTCGTCGGCGACGGCGTGTCGATGCTGGACCCGGCCTCGGTCGACCTGGTGCTGTGCAACCCGCCGTTCCACTCCCACCAGGCGACGACGGACGCGACGGCGCTGCGCATGTTCGCGCAGTCGCGCAAGGTGCTGCGTCCGGGCGGTGAGCTGTGGGTGATCGCCAACCGCCACATGGGCTACCACACGCATCTGCGCCGCCTCTTCGGCAACAGCGAAGTCGTCGCGAGCGAGCCGAAGTTCGTCGTACTGCGGGCGGTCAAGCAGGAGATGCGGCCGCGCCCCATGTGACCTGCTGGTATACCCGTCGGTACAGTCCGCGGTACGTCCTACACTCGGCCGCGTGAACAGCCTGGTGCGACAAGACGGTACGGACGACCGCGCGGACGGCGGTTCGGACGGCGGTTCGCGCGACCGCGCAGGCGGCGGTACGGGCGCCGGTCCGAGCGGCGAGCGCTACCGCCGGGAGGACCTGGCCGCCGCGGCCGGCGTCAAGGTGCGCAACCTGCGCTACTACCAGGAGCGCGGGCTGCTCCCGCCGCCGCGCCGCGAGGGCCGAATCGCCTGGTACTCGGCGGACCACCTGACCCGGCTGCGGCTGATCAGCGATCTGCTGGGCCGCGGATACACCGTCAACGGCATCGCCGAGCTGCTGCACGCCTGGGAGGCGGGCGGCGGCCTGTCCCAACTCCTGGGCCTGGAGCGGGCGATGACCCGGGACTGGGTCCAGGAGGAGCCGGTCACCATGACCTTGGCCGAGCTGCGCGAGCTGTTCGGCCCGGCCGCGACGGCCGAGGACACCCGGCGGGCCGCGCAGTTGGGGTACGTACGGATCGAGGGCGACCGGGTCACGCACCGGAGCGGGAGGCTGCTGGAGGCGACGCTCACGCTCGTACGGCAGGGCGTGCCGCTGGCGGAGATCCTCGATGCCGGGGACTTCGTGCAGACGCAGGCGGCTGCGCTCGCCGACCGGTTCGTCGGACTGTTCCGGCGGCATGTGATCGGCCCCGACGGGCTGGAACAGCTTTCGGCCAGCCAACTGGATCACATCTCGGACGCGGCAGGGGTGCTGCGGCCGGTGGCGGGCGAGGTCGTGGCCGCGGAGTTCGCCCGGGCGATGGCCCGGCGGATGGAGACGGAGGTCGCCGAACTGCTCCGCAAGGATGCGGAAGAAGCCGTAACCGATCAGTAGGAGTCGGCCGAAAAGGTGCGGTCGAACAACCTTGCCAACCCCCATTGGCACTCTTACATTCAACTCGTCGGTAACAACGGTGCACAGCCGAAATAAGGGACGATCTCATGGCAGATTCCCCCAACTTATCGGATTCCCCCGCCCCGCCCGGCAGAGACGACGAGGGAGGCGGCCGCGTCCGCTGGCGCCGTTTCGCCGTCCTCACCGTCCCCGCGATCGCCGTGACCGCGGGCCTCGGCATCGCCCTCGCGCAGGGCGCGCTCGCCGCCTCCTTCGCCGTGTCGGGCCAGCAGTTCAAGGTGTCGGCGACGAGCCTGGAGGGCGAGGGCTTCGCCCAGTACGGCAGCATCGACGTCAACGCCCGCGAAGAACTCATCCCGGTGGCGGTCACCGCCATCAAGGAGGCCAAGCTCCACAGCCTCTGCCAGTCGGTGGTGACCACCCTCCCGGTCGTCGGCGACATCTCGCTCAACCTCACCGCGGGCAAGAAGTCCCCCGTCGAGGCCAGCAACCTGTTCGTCGACGCCACCCAGCTCTCCGGCAACGCCGTCTTCACCAACATCGAGATCGGCCGCGACGCCTCGACCCTCGACAAGGGGCCGACGGAGGCCGTGGGCATGCAGGACCTGTTCGCCCAGCAGGCGGACACCGTCAGCATCACCGATCTGCAGCAGACGGCCTGGGCCACGAACGCCGGCACCTTCAAGCTCTCCGGGCTCAGCATGAACATCAGCAAGGGCAAGAAGGAATGCTTCTGAGCCGCTGGCGGCGGTGGCGGCGGGGCAGGCCGTTCTGGGGAGGGCTCTTCGCCGTCCTCGCCGGGGCCGAGATCTGCGCCCTGCCGCTGGCACCGCTGAAGGTGATGCTCCAGCAGGGCATCGCGGGCATCCCGTCCGTCCTGATGGGCGTCGTCATGATCGTGCTCGGCCTCACCGCCTGGTTCTCGCCCGCACAGCGCAGCCTCGCCGGAGTGCTCACCACGCTCATCGCGACCGCCGCGCTCGTCCTGTCGAACCTCGGCGGGTTCCTGATCGGCACCCTGCTCGGGATCCTCGGCGGCGGGCTGATGTTCGCCTGGCAGCCGCACGCCGCGGCCCCGCAGTCCCCCACCCCAACCGGCACCACTGCGCACCCCGATCCCCAAGGAGCACAGCCATGAGCCGCACGCGTACCGCGCTCGTCCTCGGGTTGGCCGCCGCCGGAGCGCTGTCGGTGGCCTCGGTCACCGCCACCGCCGCGCCCTCACCCCTGGCCGGGTCGACCACCGTCACCCCGGCCGGACACTCGTTCAAGGCCACCCTCAGCGGGAAGGCCACCCTCAAGGCCGGTTCGGTCACGGTGACTTGTACGGTCTCCGTCTCCACCGGCACGGTCCCGGCCGCCCCCGGGAACCAGAACCCCTCCGGGCCCGTCTCGTCGCCGATCTCGCCGCCGACGTACAGCTCCTGCACGTCCAGCGTCTGGGGTGTGACTCCGACGGTCACCACCAGCGGTTCCTGGTCGGTGTCGATGCAGGACGGCTCCCCGATCACCGCCACCATGACCGTCCCAGCGGGCGGGCTCGTCGTGCAGACGTCCGGCCTGGCCACCTGTACGGTCACCGCGGCCCCCTCCGCCCCGGCGAACGTCGCCGGGACCTGGGCGAACGGCGCACCGCCGAGCCTGACCTTCACCAACGCCTCCGTGCCGGTCACGGTCACCGGCGGGTTCGGCTGCCCGACCAGCGCCACCTCGTCCGTCTTCAACGCCGTGTACAAGGTCACCGACACGACCGACCCGGCGCAGCAGATCACCGTCGGCCCCTGACCGCGACGGTCCGCCTACGAGGAGGCCCGCCGGCCCCGGGAGCGATCCGGGACCGGCGGGCCTTCCGCGTGCGCGGCCCACCGGACGTCAGCGGTGGGACGGGAACTCCACCACCTGCTGGTACGTGGGCCGGTTCTGCCAGTTGATCTGCGGGTGGCTCAGCCCGCCCACCGGACGCTGCACGATCGCGTCCGCGCACCACTGGTTGCCGGCCGCGCAGGTCCCGTCGGCCGGGTAGACGGCCGCCGGGGTGGCGGCGGCCGCCTGCCCCAGCGTGGCCGCCACGGTGTCACGGCACGCGGACAGCGAACCGCCGCCGCAGTACGTCCGGGCCAGCGGACCTGCGACCGGGCGCCCGAGCACCGTGCGCAGGTCCTTGTCCGCGTAGCTCCACCAGCCGTACTGGAACGCCGACCCGGCATGTGAACCGGTGGGCCCGTGCCCCGCGTTGGGCGCCTCGTCGACGGTGAGGGAGGCGCGCAGGGCGTCGTACAGCGGCGCCCCGAGCCCCGGTCTGAACTCGGCCTCGATCAGCAACGGCCACCAGGCGTCCATGATCCGGATGGCGTCCGCGTGCGCGTACGTCTTCGAGCCCTGCGCGGTCTCCTTGCGCTCGGTCCCCGCCGCCTGCCAGGCGGCGAGCTTGTCGACCGCGGCCGCCACCACCGGATCGGTGACCGGCGCACTGCGCAGTACGGCGAGCAGCTCGGGCAGCAGGTTCTCGGCCCGCAGGTCGGTGACGGCCGCGTCCGCCATGGCCTGGGTGAGCTTGGCGCGCGTGACCCCACCCGCGGCGACGAGTGGTTCGACCCGCTGGTCGAGGAGGTCACCGCGGTGCACGGAGCCCATCCCGAAGCCGGCCGCACTGTAACCCTCGGCCTGCTTGTTGTTCCAACTGATGTAGTAGTCCTGCCCGATGGACTGCGGGTGTTCGGCGGGCGGCGTGTAGGCGGCGGTGTTGGCCGCCGGGTCGAAGCCCAGCCACTCGTACTGCTGCCGGCCGTGCACGGGCAGCGCGGCGTCGACCCCGGCCGGGCGGACCGGGTTCAGCCCGCTGTTGTAGTACGCCGCTTCGCGCGAGTCCGCGTAGAACCAGTTGAAGGCGTAGCCGATGTGCTGGGCCGCCTGCTGGAACGTACGGGCGTCCTTGACGTACGAGGGGTCGTTCAGCATCTGGAAGCCGATGATCGAGTCGGCCTCGTGGCGGTACGTGGAGCGCAGCGCGGTGTAGGCCACGGGCCTGCCCGCGACGGTGGCGCGGTGGGTGACGATGCCGTAGTTCGTCCGCCAGACCCGCATCCGGTACGAGCCGTTCGGCGTCGGGTCGGCCACCGAGGACTTCCAGGCGTTGGTGCGCTCCAGCTTCTCCATCGGGGTGCAGGTGCCGCGGTAGAGGTACGAGGCGCTGGCCGTGGTCGGGGCGCCGCCCCCGGGCTCGCACAGCTCGACGGCGAAGGTGTCCGTGATGTCCTGCCCGGCGGAGGTGGCGCTCCAGGCGTAGTCCTGGCCGCGGCCGAGCTGGACGTACATGCTCACGCCGGCGAAGGAGGCGCCGCGGGCGCTGATGCCGGGGCCCTGGAGCTCCTGGAGCATGAGGAGTTGGGGAGCGAGGTAGCCGGTCTGCGGCCCGAAGACGGCGACGGGATGGCCGCTCGCGGTCTTCGCCCCCGAGACGAGCAGGGCGTTGGACATGCTCTGCTTGACCGGCTTCGGCGGATCGGCGGCGGCTGCGGTGGCCGCGGCGCCCGTACGGTCGAAGACCAGCTGCTCGGCGGTGACCGAGCCGGGGTCCGGGAGCGCGGCGCCCTGGGGGTTCGCGGGCTTCTGCGCGTACGGGAAGCTCGTGCCGTCGTGGACGGTCAGCACGGCCTCGGGGTCGTTGCGCTCGCGGAAGGACTCCCAGACCCGGGTGCCCTCCTCGAGGCCGTACTTCTGCTGGGCGGAGAGCAGGGAGAGCGCGGCTTGCACCTCGCCTCCGCCTCCGCCGCCGAACAGACCGCCCACGACGGAGGCGAGGGCGATCAGGTCGGTGATCTTGAAGGGCTGTATCTCGCCGGCGTTGGTGATCGAGTCGATGTGGCCGGTGAGCACGTACTCCCCGGGGAAGTAGCGGCCGTCCTTCGACTGCACGCGGTAGGCGTTGATCCCGTCGACGTACGCCTGCGCGTCCTCCATCGCGAGGCGGCCGCGTTCGCCCTCGGTGGTGCGGATCCGGTCCACCTGCGCCTGGAGATCGGCCTCGGTGTACGGGGCCTGCGGCCAGAACTGCTGCTCCAGGCCCTGGTTGGCGAGGGCGCCGCCGGCGAACGGGGTCAGGTCGCCGCGGCCGACGTGGCGGAAGAGGTCCATCTGCCAGAGCCGGTCCTGGGCGGCGGCGAAGCCCGCTCCGAAGGAAGTGCCGTAGCGCGTGGTGCCCTTGATGTGGGGGACGCCGGTCTTCTTGTCGCGGGTGATGGTGACGTCGGAGCGCGGGCTGGAGGTCGACTCGACCTGGTCGGCGGGGACGCCGAAGGAGGCGTCGTTGAAGAAGTCGTTGACCTTGGCATCGGTGAGGCCGGGGTATCCGGCCACCAGTGCGTCGTAGCGGGCCAGTTGGTCGGAGGCGTGGGCGGGCATGGTGCCGAACACCTTGTGCAGGAGGATCTGGGCGAGGGTCGCGTTGCCGTTCTGGCCGGGCGGCAGGATGTCCGCGCACTGGCCGCCGCAGTGGTCGGCGATGGGAAGCGGCACGGGGTCGGCGGCAGCCGCCGCGGGGGCGAGCGGGGAGAGCAGAGCGGCACCGAGGGCGATCACCCCGGCGGCGACGGCAGTTCTCAGGCGAGCGGTGGGACGTCGCATACGTGCTCCTCCGTGGGGGGCAGGAACGTCACGGGGGAGGGTACTGGCGGGACTACCGCTCAGTAAGATGAATGACCGTCACTTTTCAATTGACGCCCGGCGTCGGCGTCGAGTGGATAAATCCGTTGCCGGAATTGCGCGGTGTCGGACACGCTCCTGCCATGTCTCAGACCGCGATGTCCCCACGCACGCTCGCCGACCTGTTCTCCGGTGGCCGGCTCACCGCCATCCCGCGCAAGACCGCCCGCCGCGAGCAGTTGCTCGCCCACCTCGCCGAAACCCTCTTCGCAGAGGGCCGGGCGTACACCGAGCCCGAGGTGAACGACGCACTGCGCACCGTGCACGAGGACTGCTCGGCGCTGCGTCGGTACCTGATCACCTCGGGCCTGCTGACCCGCACCCGGGACGGCAGCAGCTACCGCCGGGCCGACATCGTGGACCCGCCTATCCCCGGTACGTCTCCAGCAGCCTGAGCCAGATCTCGCTGATCGTCGGGAACGACGGGACCGCGTGCCACAGCCGGTCGATCGGGACCTCCCCCGCGACCGCGACGGTGGCCGCGTGCACGAGCTCTGCGGCGCCCGGGCCGACGAAGGTGACCCCGAGGAGTACCTCCCGGTCCAGGTCGACGACCATCCGGGCCCTGCCGCGGTACCCGTCGGCGTACAGGCCCGCGCCCGAGACCTTGCCCAGGTCGTAGTCGACGGCACGCACCCGGTGGCCGGCCCGCTCGGCCTCGGCGAGGGTCAGGCCCACCGCCGCCGCCTCCGGGTCGGTGAACACCGCCTGCGGCAGGGCCTGCGTATCGGCGGTCGCCGCGTGCGCGCCCCAGCGGCCGGTGTCGAGCTCGGCGCCCGCCGCGCGGGCCGCGATGGCGGCGCCCGCGATCCGGCCCTGGTACTTGCCCTGGTGGGTCAGCAGCGCGCGGTGGTTCACATCGCCGACCGCGTACAGCCAGTCGTGGCCTTCGACCCGGCAGCTCTCGTCGACCGGGATCCAGCCCCCGGGCGTCAGCCCGACGGTCTCCAGTCCGATGTCCTCGGTATGCGGCGAGCGCCCGGTCGCCATCAGCAGCTCGTCGCCCTCCAGGATCTCGCCGCCCTCCAGTACGACCTGGACGGGCCCGGTCGAACCGTCCCGTACGACCGCCTCGACGGAGACGTCCGTACGGACCACCGCACCGGCCTCCCGCAGCGCCTCGGCCACCAGTTCTCCGGCGAACGGCTCCATCCGCGGCAGCAGCCCGGAGCCGCGGACGAGGAGCGTGACCTGCGAGCCGAGGGCCTGCCAGGCCGTGGCCATCTCGGCGGCCACCACCGAGCCGCCCACGATCAGCAGCCGGCCCGGCACCTGCCGGGCGGAGGTGGCCTCGCGGCTGGTCCACGGCCGCGCCCCGGCGAGCCCGGGCACGTCCGGGACCATGGCCCGGGTGCCGGTGGCGACCACCACCGCGTGCCGGGCGGCGAGCACGTGGTGCTCCCCCTCGGGACTGGTGACGGCGACCTTGCGCACGCCGTACAGGCGGCCGTGGCCCCGGTAGAGGTGGGCGCCGATCGAGTCGACCCAGTCGACCTGGCCGTCGTCCTTCCAGCTGCCGGTCCAGTAGTCGCGGTGCGCGAACACGGCCGACGCATCGAGCGGCCCCCCGACCGAACCCGCGAGGCCGGGCACCCGGCGGGCGTCGGCCCTGGCCAGCGCCGGGCGCAGCAGCGCCTTGCTCGGGACGCAGGCCCAGTACGAGCACTCGCCGCCGACGAGCTCGGCCTCCACCAGGGCCGTGGTCAGCCCGGCGGCGCGGGTCCGGTCCACGACGTTCTCGCCGGCCGGTCCCGCGCCGAGCACCACGACGTCGTACTCCACCGCTTCCGACACAGTCACCGTCCGTGGTTCCAGGGGCTCATGTCCCTGTCACCTTACGTGGGGACCGCGTGTGGCGCGGGAGACGCGCGGCAGCGGGTCGGAGCTCAGGCTTCCGCGGTACCGGCGGAGTCTGCCTGGCCCTGGCCGCCCTGCTGCGACGCGGCGATCTTCGCGCGCACCTCGTCCATGTCCAGCTGCCGCGCCTGCCCGATGAGGTCCGTCAGTGCGGCCTCGGGCAGCGCGCCGGGCTGCGCGAAGACGGCGACCTGGTCCCGGACGATCATCAGCGTCGGGATCGAGGTGATCTGGAAGGCGGCGGCCAGCTCCTGCTGCGCCTCCGTGTCCACCTTGGCGAAGACCAGGTCGGGGTTGGCCTCGGCGGCCTTCTCGTAGACCGGGGCGAACTGCAGGCACGGCCGGCACCAGCCCGCCCAGAAGTCGATCAGCACGAACGGGTTCTCGCTGACCGTCTGGTCGAAGTTGTCCTTGGTGAGCTCGACAGTAGCCACGGCTTCCAGACCTCCTGAGTGGTTCGTATGCAGCTTGAACGATCGGCCGGCCCCGCGCATTCCGCCCGCGGGGCCCGGGCCGCCGGGGCCCGGGCCCGCCGGGGCCCGGACCGCCCTCAGAAGGGGTGCCGCGCCGGGGTCGAGCGGACCGTGGTCCAGCGCAGCTCCGTGAAGGCGTCCAGGTTCGCCTCGCCGCCGAACCGGGCTCCGGTGCCGGAGGCGCCGACACCGCCGAAGGGGGCCACCGCCTCGTCGTTCACCGTCTGGTCGTTGACGTGCGCGATCCCGGTCGGGATCCGCCCCGCCAGCTCGAGCCCGCGCGCCGCGTCCCGGGTCACGATCCCGAGGGAGAGTCCGTACGGGCCGGCCGACGCCAGGGCGACCGCCTCCTCCTCCGTCGCGAAGGACCGTACGGGCGCCACCGGGCCGAAGACCTCCTCCGCATAGGCGGGGGTGTCATCGCCGACGCCCGCCAGCACCGTCGGCCGGTAGAACAGCCCCTCGTGGGTGCCCCCGGCGACGAGCTTCGCGCCCTGCTCCGTACTGGCCTCGACCAGGCCGCGGACCCGCTCCAGCTGGCCGCGGTCGATCAGCGGGCCCAGGTGGACCCGGTCGCGGTACGGGTCCCCCACCACCAGTGCCTCGACCCGCGCGGCGAGCCGCTCGACGTACTCGTCGTACAGCGAGGCGTGGACGAGGTGCCGGCCCGCCGTCATGCAGATCTGGCCCTGGTGGAAGAACGAGCCCCACGAAGCCTGCGCGACCGCGGCCCCGACATCGGCGTCCCGGAGGACGACGAGGGCTGAGTTCCCGCCCAACTCCAGGTGCGCTCGCTTGAGATGACGGCCCGCCAGCTCGCCGACGACCCGCCCGGCGGCGGTGGACCCGGTGAACGACACCACCCGGACCAGCGGATCGGCGACCACCGCGGCCCCGGTCTCGGCGCCCCCGGGCAGCACGTGCAGCAGCCCGGCCGGCAGCCCTGCCGCGGCGAAGACGGCGGCGAGCGCGAGGCCGCCGCATACGGCGGTCCGCCGGTCCGGCTTGAGCAGCACCGCGTTGCCGAGGGCGAGCGCCGGGGCGACCGAGCGGATCGCCAGGATCAGCGGGGCGTTGAACGGGGCCACCACGCCCACCACCCCGGCCGGGACCCGGCGGGTGAAGGACAGCCGCGGTGCCTCGCTCGGCAGCACCTGCCCGGCGGGACGGGAAGCCAGCGCTGCGGCCTCGTAGCACTCCTGGGCGGCGACGTGCAGCTCGAAGTCGGCCTTGCCGGGTATGGAGCCCGACTCCCGCACCAGCCAGTCCCGCAGCTCCTCGGCGTGGGCGGCGAACAGGTCGCCGGCCCGGCGCAGGACGGCGGCCCGCTCCGGGTGGGAGGCCCGCGCCCAGTCCTCCTGGGCGGCCCGGGCCCGTACGGCGGCCTCCGAGACATCGGCGGGGGCGGCCAGCCGGACGGTGGCGAGGGTCAGGCCGGTGGCGGGTTCGACGACCGGGGCGGCGCCCCCGGTCAGGGGCAGTCCGTCCTGCCAGAGCGTCGGTTCGAGGAGCGGCATGGCGCGGGGCCTCCGGTGGGGATGGGCGGGGCGGGGGGCGGCAGCACGCGCCATCGTGCCAGACCGGAGGCACCACATCTGTTCAGTTATTGGGCAGTTGACGGACCGTCGTGACCGGAAACGATCGAACAGCCAGGCGCCGTGAGCGAGTTCAGGCGGGCGTTCAGCGCTCCAGGACGAGCGCGATGCCCTGCCCGACCCCGATGCACAGCGTCGCCATGCCGGTGCCCGAGCCGGCTGCGGCCAGCTGGTGCGCCACCGAGCCGGCCAGCCGCGCCCCGGACGCACCGAGCGGGTGGCCGATCGCAATGGCACCACCGCGCGGATTGACCACGGCCGGGTCCAGCTCCGGCCAGGCCGCGAGGCAGCCCAACGCCTGTGCGGCGAAAGCCTCGTTGAGCTCGAGGGCGGTGAGATCGGCCAGGCTGCGGCCCGCCTTGGCGAGCGCCCGCTGCACGGCGTCGACCGGGCCCAGGCCGAACAGCTGCGGCTCGATGCCGGTGACCGCGGAGGCACTGATCCGGGCGAGCGGCTCCCGGCCGGTGGCCGCCAGCCCCTCCTCGTCCGTCAGCAGCAGCGCCGCCGCGCCGTCGTTGAGCGGGGAGGCGTTGGCCGCCGTGACCGTACCCGTGCCGTCCGTCCGGAAGGCGGGCCTCAGGCGGGCCAGCGCCTCGGGGGTGGAGCCCTCGCGGATGCATTCGTCGCGTACGAGGTCCACACCGGGGTACGGGACGACCTCGTCGTCGTACAGCCCGGCGGTCCAGGCGGCCGCGGCCTTGCGGTGGCTCTCCAGGGCGAACAGGTCCTGGGCCTCGCGGGTGATGCCGTGCTTCTCGGCGATGAGTTCGGCGCCCTCGCCGAGCGAGCCCGTCCACTCCGCGGGCATGCGGGGGTTGGTCATCCGCCAGCCGAGGGTGGTGGACCACATCTGCTGGTGGCCGGCCGGGAAGGCCCGTTCCGGCTTCTGCACCACCCAGGGGGCGCGGCTCATCGACTCCACGCCGCCCGCGATGGCGACGGAGGCGTCGCCCAGCGCGATCGCCCGGGCAGCCTGGATCACCGCTTCGAGACCCGAACCGCAGAGCCGGTTGACGGTGACCCCGGGGACGGACACCGGGAGCCCGGCGAGCAGGACGGCCATCCGGGCCACGTCCCGGTTGTCCTCGCCCGCACCGTTGGCGTCGCCGAAGACGACGTCGTCGATCTGCGCGGGGTCGAGGTCGGGCGTACGGTCCACCAGCGCCCGCACGACGTGCGCGGCGAGGTCGTCCGGGCGGACCCCGGCGTAGGCGCCGCCGAACTTGCCGATCGGGGTGCGGACGGCGTCGACGACGTACACGTCGCGGACGCTGCGTCCGTCGCGGGCGGTGCGGATGCTCATCGGGGCTCTCCTGGGCGGATCCGTACGGGCGGCGCCGGGGCGGTGCCGGGGTCGGCACCCGGTACGGCGCCGGGCGCGCCCGGTGGGGCGCGCCCGCAGTCTCCGTCCGCAGGTCACCGCCTGTCAACGGCCCTCCGCCGGCCATGGGCGGACGGCCTCGGCGAGGCGGGGCGGACGGTCACGGGGCTGCGGTCACGGGCGTGCCGCCGTGGGCCCGCCGCCGTGGGCCCGCCGTGACGAGCCGGCCGTCACCGCCCGCTGTCACCGGCCTGCCGCCGCGGGCCCGCCGTCAGGTCGACTCCCGGTGGACGGCCACGGCGGCGATCAGGTCGTGCCGCTGCGTGATCTCGGACGGCTCGCGCACCGCCTGGTCCACCAGCGCGGCCAGGTGGTCCCCGGTCGGCAGCTCGATCTGCACGGTGCTCAGCCGGGGCCGCAGCAGCCGGCCGATGAGCAGGTCGTCCGCGCCCATGACCGCGACGTCCTCGGGGACCCGCAGGCCCTCGTCGAGCAGGGCGCGCATCAGCAGCATCGCGTACTCGTCGTTGTACGCGAACACCGCGTCCAGGCCGAGGGAGCGCCAGCGGGAGGCCAGGGCGGCGGCCGACTCCTCCGAGTAGGCCATCGGGAGGGGCTCGATCGCGGCGGCCCCGATCGAGCGGGCACCCTCCAGCCGGGGCGCGGAGAAGAGCTCCAGCCCCTCCTCCTCGGGGACGACGACGCCGATCCGCCGGTGGCCCCGCCCGACGAGGTGGGCGGCGGCCCGGGCGCCGACCTCGCGCTGGTCCATGACCAGGGCGTGGGCCCCGGGGACACCGACCGGGCCCATCGTTATCACCGCGCGGGCGCCGGCCCGCTTGAGCGTGGCCACGTTGTGCGCGGACAGGGTGATCTCGCCGAGGGAGATCACTGCGACCGGGCGCAGCTCGGCCCAGGCGCGCGCGGCCTCGTCGCCGCTGAGGCCGAGGCTGCCGTACTGGACCACGGTGTAGTCAAGGCGGCGCAGCGACCACTGGAGCTCGTTGAGGAAGGCGCTGTAGAGCGGGCCGATCGGGACGTGCGAGGTGGGCAGCAGCACGATCCGGGTGTGCCCGGCGCGCAGGCTGCGGGCGGCGGCGTGCGGCACGTACCCGAGTTCCTCGGCGGCCTGGCGGACCTTGCGGCGGGTCGGTTCGCTGATGCGTACGGCTTCCGCGTTGTTCAGGACGTACGAGACCGTCGCGCGCGACACACCGGCGAGCCGGGCCACGTCGGCGCTGGTCGGCACGGGGGCCGGCTTCGGCGATTTCGATGACTGTGACATTGCCGTGGCATCTTTCCAGACCGGTTGCACCCGAGGGCTAGCGGATGGCCGGAAACGAATGCTACACAGTGGTTACACGATTCATTGACACGTGTAACCCGGGTTCCACATCCCGTTCCCCGGGGCCGCGCACCACGTGTCCGACCGTGTCCCGCCGTGCCGTCGCCCTGTCGTGTTCCGTCGCACCCCCGCCGTCACGCCAGGGCGGCGCGCACCCTCTCCGCACTCCCTCTGCACTGCCTCCGAGCACCCCTCTGCGCCCCTCCTCCCCGCCTCCCCCACACGCCTCCCCCGTTCCTCGCGCCCCACCCTCACCCACCCTCGTCCGCCCGAAGAACCCGCCCAGGAGGGCACCGTGGCCCTTTCCTCCCCTGGCGCCGGCACCGCCGGAGCCACCCCCGACGACGCCTCCGCCGCACCCGCCGCTACCGCCCCGCGCGGTCCCGGACGCGGCCTGTTCGCGTTGCTGCTCGTCGGCAACAGCGCGATGTACGCGCTCTACATCGGCGTCGCCGGTGTCCTGCTCGCCCTGCAGGTCGAAGACGTCGACCCGGCGAACAAGGTCTCCAACTTCGGCCTGATCGCAGGGGTCTCGGCGATCTTCGCCACGGTCTTCAACCCGGTCGCCGGCGCGCTGTCCGACCGCAGCGGACGGCGCAATCCCTGGATCCTCGGCGGCGGACTCGCCGCCGTACCGGCGATGTTCCTGCTCGGCTTCGCCGACACGATCCTGCTGATCACGATCGCCTGGTGCCTCGGCCAGGCCGTCATGAACGTCTACCAGGCCGCCATCACCTCCGTGGTCCCCGACCGGGTCCCGAAGTCCGCCCGTGGCAAGGCCTCCGCGGCCGTCGGGCTCGGCCTGCCCTTCGGCTCCACCCTGGGCGCGCTGCTCGGCGCCGCCTTCTCGGAGGACTACCGCACCGGGTACCTCGTCTTCGGCGCGATCGTGGCGGGCGCCGCGGTCCTGTTCACCGCCTGCTCGCGCGAGGTGCGGCTCCCGGCGCGCGCTCCGATGCCCGTGAAGGCGCAGCTCGCCGCGTTCACCGGCGCCCTGCGGGACCACGACTTCCGATGGGCCTTCATCGGGCGGGCGCTGCTCGTCCTCGGGTACTTCGCGGTCAGCGGCTACCAGCTGTACATCCTCCAGGACCACACGGCGCTGCCCGACGGCATGGAGCCGGAGGCCGCGGTGGCTGTGCTGATGCCGCTGACCAGCGTGGCGATGGTCGTCTCCACGGTCCTCGGCGGCTACCTCTCCGACCGGTTCGACCGCCGCAAGCTCTTCGTGGGCGCCGCCGCGCTGCTGTCGGCCGTCGCCCTCGTGATCCCGGCCGTGTCGACGAGCTGGGCGGCGATGCTGGCCTTCGCGGTCGTCAACGGGCTCGCCTTCGGCTGCTACATGGCCGTGGACACGGCGCTGGTGACGATGGTGCTCCCGAAGGCGCAGGACGCGGCCCGCGACATGGGCGTGCTCAACATCGCCAACGCGGGTCCGCAGATCATCGCCCCGTTCGTCGCCTCGGTGATCGTCTCGCTGAGCGGCGGCTACACCGCGCTGTTCGTCGTCGCGGCGGTCCTGTCGGTGGCGGGCGCGCTGGCGGTGAAGCCGATCCGCAGCGTGCGGTGAGGGCCGGCGGGCAACCGCCGCTGTCGGTTCCGGGGCTCCTCGACACTCGCCCTCCCGGCTACCGGCCCTCCCCCGCTTCTGTCGTGCACTCTCTTTTCCCGAGAAAGGCATTCAGCGTGCAACTGCACACCCACACCTGGGGCGAGGGCGACCGCGTCGCGCTCCTGATCCACGGCATGATGGCCGACCACCGGACCTGGCGCCGGGTGGGCCCCGCGCTCGCCGAGCGCGGGTACCGCGTCATCGCCGTGGACCTACGGGGCCACGGCGCCAGCGGGCGCGGCGAGTACAGCCCTGAGCTCTTCGCGGACGACGTGGTCGAAACCCTGCCGACCGGCGCCGACCTCGCCGTGGGACACTCGCTGGGCGGGCTGACCCTCTCCCTCGCAGCGGACCGGCTGAAGCCCGAGCGGGCGGTGTTCTCCGACCCGGCCTGGCACCTGGCCAGCCCGGCCGAGGGGCTGGGTCCGGAGGCGTTCGCGCAGTTCAAGTCCGCGCCCAGGGAGCAGATCCGGGCGATGAACCCGCGCTGGGAGGAGGCGGACGTCGACGTCGAGGTGAAGACCCTGGCCCTGTGGGACGAGTCGACGGCGCTGAGCCTGGCCCCGCTGTTCGGCACGGACCTGCTGCCGGCGGCGCCGGTGGTTCCCTCCCTCGTACAGCTCGCCGACCCGAGCTTCCTCATCTCCCCGGAGCGCGCCGCGCTCCTCGAGGAGCGCGGCTTCGAGGTGCGGTCCGTCGCCGGCGCCGGACACACCATCCACCGGGACGACTTCGACGGCTTCATGGCCTCGCTGGAAGGCTGGGTCCAACCGCTCTAGCCACCTTCGGCCCCTCCCCGTTACCGTCGGCCCTACCGAGCGGTAACGGGGAGGTCCGATGTCGGTGACGTCAGGTGCGAATGCTTCGACTGTGCCTTCTGTCTGTTCCGGTTTGGCGGACACGGCGAAGGCACTCGCCGAAGAAGGCGTCTGCGCACGCCGGTTGACCGAGGAGGCGCTGGAGCGGATCGCGGCCGCGCAGCCCGAGCTCAACGCCTTCCGGATCGTACGGACCGAGGCCGCGCTCGCCGAGGCGGACGCGGCCGACCGGCGGCTGGCCGCGGGCGAGCGGCTCCCGCTGCTCGGCGTACCGGTCGCCGTCAAGGACGACATGGACGTGGCCGGGGAGCCGACCGCGTTCGGCTGCGCCGGGGAGTTCCCGCCGAAGACCGCCGACAGCGAGGCCGTACGGAGGCTGCGCGCGGCCGGCGCGGTCATCGTCGGCAAGACCCAGACGCCGGAGCTGGGGCAGTGGCCCTTCACCGAGGGCCCGGCGTTCGGCGAGACCCGCAATCCGTGGAACCCGGCCCACACGCCCGGCGGTTCCTCCGGCGGCTCGGCGGCCGCCGTGGCCGCGGGGCTGGTCCCCGCGGCGCTCGGGTCCGACGGGGCGGGTTCGGTACGGATCCCCGCGGCCTGGACGCATCTGGTGGGGGTCAAACCGCAGCGGGGACGCATCTCCACCTGGCCGGAGCCGGAGTCGTTCCACGGACTGACGGTCAACGGCGTGCTGGCCCGCACGGTCGCCGACGCGGCGCTCCTGCTGGACGCCGCGAGCGGCCAGCACCCCGGGGACCGCCACCACCCGGCACCCGTCTCGGCCCTCGAGGCGACCCGCCGCACTCCGCGCCGGCTGCGCATCGCCCTGTCGTTCGCGATGGCCTTCACGGCGACGCCGAAGTCCCTGGATCCGGAGGTCCGTTCGGCCGTGGAGCGACTGGCCGGGCGGCTGGAGTCGCTGGGCCACGAGGTGGTCCCGGCGGACCCGCGCTACGGGCAGATCGGCCTGACCTTCGTCCCCCGGGCGACCCGGGGCGTACGGGACTGGGCTTCGCGGGTGCCGGACCCCGCCCTGCTGGACCCGCGCACGCACGAGGCGATGCGCACGGGCCGCATCCTGGGCGGGCTGCCGCTACGGGTGTCCCGCCGGGCGGAAGTGCTGCTGCGGCGGCGGATCGGGGAGATCTTCGGCAGGTTCGACGTGGTCCTGACCCCGACGACGGCCACTCCACCGCTGCGGATCGGGGCCCTGTCCGGACTCGGGGCGATGGCCACGGACCGGGCGATGATCGCGGCCTGCCCGTACGCCTGGACGTGGAACGTCCTGGGCTGGCCGGGGGTCAACATCCCGGCGGGCCTCACGAAGACGGGCCTCCCGATGGGAGCCCAACTCCTGGGCCCGGAGGGCGCGGAACCGCTGCTGCTGAGCCTGGCAGCACAGGCGGAGGCGGCGGGGGCGTGGGTGCAGAGGTGGCCGGGCGGGGGGTGAAGGGGCGGGGATGAAGGGGCGGGGGCGGAGCGGGGCGGAGCGGGGGCAGCTCGGGGTCCGCGTGCTCGGCGTCGGATGAGCTGACCGCGAGCCAGGAGCGAGGCCGACCACTCGGCGCCGGAGAGGCCGGCCGGGACGGAGTCCGTCGGGGTCTGCGTGCTCGGGGTCGGGAGAGTGGATCGGGATGACGGGGGGCGGGGTCTGCATGGGCGGCGTCCGGAGCGTGCATCGGGATGACGGGGGGCGGGGTCTGTGTAGGCGGCGTCGGGAGGGTGGATCGGGGGCCGGGGGGCGGGGTATGCGTGAGCGGCGTCGGAGGAGTGTCCGGGGGCGTCCCGTCAGTCCACTGTCCTTCCGTGTCGTGCCGGTCCCTCAAGGGCGCTCCTTCGTCGCGTCGCTTCGCGATGTCGCTGCGCTCCACCCTTGACCGACCGACCCGCCCCGGAATGCCATAAGACTGCCGGGAAGCCCCCGAAGGATGGCCAGGGGGTTCATGTTCCGATGAGGGCCCCTCAGAGATGCCGAGCAGGGGCCCCTGTCCATCCGCACCCCATTCCCCGGGACCACCGATCAAGAGCAGGATGGGGCCAGGGGGAGGCCACAGTCCTCTGAAGGGCCCAAAGGAAGCCCTTTTCCGGACCCGGGCAGGGTCAACCCGCACCAGACAGCGATGAGATGACGCTGCAGTGCCTGTCCGGCCGTGGACGCCCCAAATCGCTACGCGCTCCGCCCGGCTCGGCGTCCGCCGGCCGTCTGGGGCTGGACACAAGCCGCCCAGACACCTACCCGGGCGGGTTTTCGGGCGTCTGCACGCCATTTGGGGCGAAAAGCGGGCGAGAAGGAGCCTGATGCCGGATTTTTCAACCCCTCACTCCGACAAGCGCCCACTCACATCTCAACCGGGCACCAAAATGGGACAAACAACGCGCAGTCGCATCCCACGCCGGACCGTGCCGGCGGTTGGCGGTCTATGTCCAGCCCCAGACGGCCGTCAGCCGCCAAGCCGGGAGGAGCGCGTAGCGAATTGATGCGTCCGCGGGCCCACTCCTACCGGCAGGGGCATCTGGTCGCTGTCTGGTGCAGGTTGACCCTGCCTGGGTGCGGAAAGTGCTTCCTATGGGCCCTTCAGGGGACCTTGGCCTCCCCCTGGCCCCATCCTGCTCCGGCTCGGCGGTCCTGGGCACTGACTCCGGATGGACAGGGGCTCCTGCTCGGCATCTCTGATCGGGGCTGGTCGGAATCCGAACCCCCCGGCCATCCTTCGGGGGCGTCCCGGCAGTCTGTTGTCTTTCCGGGGTGGGCCGGGCAGTCAAGGGTGGCCGAAGGCCATCGCGAAGCGACGCGACGACGAAGGAGGAGCGCCCTTGACGGCCCGGACCGCCCCGGAAGGACAGTGGACTGACGGGACGCCCCCGGACACTCCTCCGACACCGCTCACACATACCCCGCCCCCACGCCCCGGCCGACCTTTCCGCCGCCGCCCCCGTCACCCCGCCCCCCACGCCCCGGCTGACCTTTCCGCCGCCGCCCCCGCGACCCCGCCCCGCGTCCCGCCCGCCCCTCCCGACACCGCTCACACCCCGCCCCCTGACCCCCGGCCGCCACCCCTCCCGCCCCCGTCCGCCACACCACTCCCCGCCCCTCAACAACCCGTTGAAAGATCCCCGGTCTGCAGTAAGTTTCTCTTGGGAACTAACTGCCAGCGAGCATGACAACAAAGGGGAGCGGGAGCACACATGGCTCAGCATCAGCAGACGTGGACCGCCGTCGACGATTACTTCGACGGGCTGCTCGTCGAGGAGGACGAGGCGTTGGCCGCCGCGAACGTCGACTCCGATGCCGCGGGGCTGCCCGCGCATCAAGTGGCTCCGAATCAGGGGAAGCTGCTCAACCTCCTCGCGCGCATCCACGGCGCCCGCACCATCCTCGAGATCGGCACGCTCGGCGGCTACAGCACCATCTGGCTGGCCCGGGCCCTGCCCGCCGGCGGGCGGCTCGTCACGCTCGAGGTCGACGAGCACTGCGCCGACGTCGCCGCCGCGAACATCGCCCGGGCGGGGCTGGACGAGGTCGTCGAGATCCGGCGCGGCCGGGCCGTCGACCTGCTGCCCGGGCTCAGGGACCAGGCCCCGTTCGACCTCGTCTTCATCGACGCCGACAAGCCGTCGAACCCGGACTACCTCGAGTGGGCCCTCGAGCTCACCCGTCCCGGCAGCATCATCGTCGGCGACAACGTCGTCCGCGACGGCGCCGTCGTCGACCCCGACAGCACCGACCCGCGCGTGCAGGGCGTCCGCCGGTTCACCGAACTCATCGCCGAGCACCCGAGGCTGACGGCGACCGCCCTCCAGACCGTCGGCAGCAAGGGCTACGACGGTTTCGTCCTCGCCCTGGTCACCGACTGACCGGCGCTGCCGCGCCGAGGGGGCTCGAACCAGTAACCTCACCCGAATGACGGCACTTTCCCACCACGGTTCCGACCCCATCGAGCAGCCCGGGCGCGGCGGGGCCACCGCCACCACCGAGGCCGATCCGCATGCCATCGGGCCGGTGCGCACCGAGTACGCGCCCGACAAGGACGGTGACCCCGACCCCGGCGAGATCGTCTGGACCTGGGTCCCCTACGAGGAGAACGACGGCCGCGGCAAGGACCGCCCGGTGCTGGTCGTCGCCCGGGAGGCGGGCGGGCGGACGCTGCTGGCCGTACAGCTGTCCAGCAAGCGGCACGACAACGACCGGGAGTGGGTGCCGATCGGGACCGGGCCGTGGGACGGTGCCGGGCGGGAGTCCTGGGTCGACGTGGACCGGGTGCTGCGCGTGCACGAGGCGGGCATGCGGCGTGAGGCGTGCGCCCTGGACCGGGGCCGGTTCCAGCTGGTCGTGAACCGGCTCCGCGAGCGCTACGGCTGGCGGTAGCCGGCCGGCCGCAGTCGCTGCCTCGGCGGCTGATCAGCCGCCGAGGCCGGCCAGGCCGGTCTCGGCGTAGTGCGGCCAGGTTCCGGCCTGTGCAGCGGGCAGGGCGACCCAGTCCTTGAAGGGGCGCCCCGCCCCGGAGGGGTCGAAGAGTTCGGAGCCGGGCAGGGACAGCGCCTCGGTGTGTGCCGGGGTGCCCACGCCGAGTTTCACGGCGAGGGCATCGCCGTTGAGGCAGGCGAAGACCTTCCCGTGGGCCTTGAGGGCGCGGGCGCCGAACATGGCACCCGCGGTGACGCCGCGCGGCGCGAGGTCGGCGGCGATGTGGTCGAACAGCGTGTCGGGGTCGGTCACACGACGAGTATGGCGGCCCCCACCGGCATCAGCCCGGCAGTCCCGGCCCGGCAAGACCCTGCCCGCCCTCCCCCGCCGTCCCCTTCACCCGCTCGGCCGACCCCGCCCCCTACCCTCCGAACCCCGCGAAAGCCCGCTCGAACGCCTCCCGGGGTCCGGGATCGCGGTCCAGCACCCCGAACACCACCCGTTCGAAGACCCCCGCGAAGCGCCCCGCCAGCAGTGCCCGGAAGGCCTCCGCGACCTCCGCGGGGTCGTTCTGGAACACCCCGCATCCCCACGCCCCCAGCACCAGCCGCGGATACCCGTGCAGCGTCGCCGTCTCCAGGACGCGCTCCGCGCGCCGGGCCAGCGCCGCCGGGATCTCGGCGGCGCGCTCCGGCTCCTGGCGGCGGATGGTGCCCGCGTTCGGTGCCGGGGAAGTGAGGAAGCCCGCCCGGAAGGGGGTGTCGAGCAGTTCGCCGCGGTCGTCGCGGAAGACGGGCACCCCGGGCGAGTGAATCACCCGGTCGGTGTAGAAGGTGCTGGTCCCCGCGCGGTGGATCTCGTAGTACTCGGGGGCCTCCAGCAGGGTCTCGTACAGGGCCGAGGCGCGGCACAGCGCCTCCTCCTGGGCCTTGGCCCCCCGGACGTAGCCGCCCCCGGGATTACGGGCCGAGGCGAAGTTCAGGACGGCCACCGCAGCCCCGCAGACCGTCGCCGGAGCGTCTGCCGCGAGCCTACGGGCTGCGACCGTGCTGCTCTCCCCGGTGACCTCGACGGCCGTTTCGCAGCGCTCGGCGGGAAGGTTCTTGTCTGGAATGACCTGGTCTGGCCCATATATTCTGGTTCCGGCCCTGGCTTCCGTCAGGGCGGCGGCGAGGGAGACCTGCCGCCCCGACCGCGTCCGGTACCCGCCGGCCGCCACGATGGTCGCGTTTTCCCGCGCGATCTCGCGCAATCTGCTGCTCACGTCGCCATCATCGGCAGTGCGGTCCACCCGCGGCCAGAGATTTTTCTGCGCGGTGGCCCGTTCCCACCTTTCAGGCCGACAAGGACGGGTAGGCATGGACAAGTCACACCACTGGACAGGAGACCCGTCCATGCCTCAGGACTCACCTGCACCACCGGCCCCCCAGACAGCAGGCGCCTCAACCGCGCTCAGCGAGACCGCCGCCGAGGATCTGATCCACGGCATCTGTTTCAAGACCGGCCCGCCCCGCACAATCGGTGCCGAGCTCGAATGGCTCGTACTGGATGCCGAGCGGCCCGGTCGGATATTGCCGCCCGAGCGGCTGACCGCCGCGCACGACGCGGCCCGCGCCCTGTCCCTGAATTCCCGGCTCAGCATCGAGCCCGGCGGCCAGCTGGAGCTCAGCTCGGCCCCCGCCCCCTCCCTCTCCGGCTGCCTGGACGGCCTGCAGGCCGATCTGACCGCCGTCCGATCCGCCCTGAGGTCCCAGGGCCTGGTCCTCCACGGGACCGGCCGGGATCCGCGTCTGCCACTGCGCCGGCTGCTGTCCAGCCCGCGCTACGACGCGATGGAGATCCACTTCGACCGCACCGGCCCGGCCGGCCGCGCCATGATGTGTTCCTCCGCCTCCGTGCAGGTCTGCGTGGACGCGGGGTACGAGGAGCCCGGCCCCCTCGGGTACGGCAGGCGCTGGCGGCTGGCTCATCTGCTGGGCGCCGTGTTCGTGGCCGCCTTCGCCAACTCCCCCGCGCACGAAGGCCCGTACGCCGGCTGGCGGTGCGCCCGCCAGGGGATCTGGCGGGACATCGACGCCCGGCGGGCGCTCGCCCCGCCGCCGGACGCCGAACCGCGGGCCGGGTGGACCCGGCACGCGCTGGACACCGAGGTGATGTGCGTACGGTCGCACGACGGCGGGCCCTGGGCGGCACCGCGCGGGCTGACCTTCCGCGACTGGATCCGGGCCGGCGCGGGCGCCGACGGCGCCCTCGGCCCGAACGACACCCGGAGCCCGAACGGCACCCGGAGCCCGGACGGCCTGCGGCCGCCCACCGCCGAGGACCTGGAGTACCACCTGACCACACTGTTCCCGCCGGTGCGCCCGCGCGGCCACCTGGAGTTCCGGATGATCGACGCCCAGCCCGGCGACGACGGCTGGCTGGTCCCGGTGGCGGTCGTGCACGCCCTGTTCGACGACCCGGAGGCCGCCGAGAGCGCGTACCGGGTGGCGAAGGCGCTGGCCGACACGCACGGTTCGCGGCCCGCTCCGCGCAACCCTCTGTGGCAGTCCGCCGCGCAGCACGGCCTGGCCGATCCGGAGCTGCGCACGGCCGCGGCCGCCTGTTTCCGGGCCGCTGCCGAGGCGCTGCCGCGGCTCGGCGCGAGCCGTCACGTCCAGGACGTGGTCGGCGCGTTCACGGAACGCTTCGTACTCCGCGGCCGCTGCCCGGCCGACGACGGATTCCTTCAGCTCACCGGGACGGGGGCCCGCTCATGACCGCATCGCCTTCCGCTGATTCCGCGGACCGGACACACAGGGGCCCGGCGCCGGCGGACAGGACGCCCGCGGACCTGCGCGAGCGCGCCTTCGCGGCCCTCACCGCCGCCCGCGCCCGTACGGCGCTGCTCACCGATGCGGTGAGCGACCGGGACCTCACCGAACAGCACTCCCCGCTGATGTCCCCGCTGGTGTGGGACCTGGCGCACATCGGGAACCAGGAGGAGCTCTGGCTGCTGCGCAACGTGGCGGGGCACGAGTCCCTGCACCCGGAGATCGACCCCCTCTACGACGCCTTCCGGCATCCGCGCGCGGAGCGGCCGAAGCTGCCCCTGCTGGGCCCTGCCGAGGCCCGGCGCTACACGGCCGAGGTGCGCGACCGGGTCTTCCACCTGCTGGAGCGCACCGCGCTGGAGGGCTCCGCGCTGCTGGACGACGGCTTCGCCTTCGGGATGATCGCCCAGCACGAACAGCAGCACGACGAGACCATGCTGATCACCCATCAGCTGCGCCGGGGCGGGCCGGTGCTCACCGCCCCGGATCCGGATCCGCCACAGGGCGCGGCCCCGCCCGCACCCGAGGTCCTGGTCCCCGGCGGCCCGTTCACGATGGGCACGTCGGCCGAGCCGTGGTCGCTGGACAACGAGCGGCCCGCGCACACCCGGGACACCGGGCCGTTCTGGATCGACACGGTGCCGGTGACCAATGCCGCGTACCAGGCGTTCATCGCGGACGGCGGCTACCGGGACGAGCGCTGGTGGGCCGCCGAAGGCTGGGACCAGATACGCCGGCACGGGATCGAGGCGCCGCTGTTCTGGCGCCGGGAGGCCGGGCAGTGGCTGCGCCGCCGCTTCGGCGTGACCGAGCAGGTGCCCGCCGACGAGCCCGTGCTGCACGTCAGCTGGTACGAGGCGGACGCGTACGCCCGCTGGGCGGGGCGGCGGCTGCCCTCGGAGGCGGAGTGGGAGAAGGCCGCCCGGCACGACCCCGCCACCGGCCGCTCCACCCGCTACCCCTGGGGTGACGAGGACCCGACCCCCGCGCACGCCAACCTCGGGCAGCGGCATCTGCGTCCGGCGCCGGCGGGCAGCTACCCGGCCGGGGCGTCCCCGCTCGGGGTGCGCCAGCTGATCGGCGACGTGTGGGAGTGGACCTCCTCCGACTTCCTGCCGTACCCGGGGTTCCGGGCGTTCCCGTACCGCGAGTACTCGGAGGTGTTCTTCGGCCCGGAGCACAAGGTGCTGCGCGGCGGCTCGTTCGCCGTGGACCCGGTGGCCTGCCGGGGCACGTTCCGCAACTGGGACCTGCCGGTGCGCCGGCAGATCTTCTCCGGCTTCCGGACCGCGAGGGACGTCTGATGTGCCGGCATATCGCGTTCCTGGGGCCGGAGGCGCCCCTGGCCCGGCTGCTGAGCGAGCCGGAGCACTCCCTCGTGCGGCAGTCCTGGGAGCCGCGCCGGCAGCGCCACGGCACGGTCAACGCGGACGGCTTCGGCGTCGGCTGGTACGCGGAGGGCGACCCGGTCCCCGCCCGCTACCGGCGGGCCGGGCCGATCTGGGGCGACCTGAACTTCGCCGATCTGGCCCGCGTGGTACGGACCCGGGCCGCGCTGGCCGCGGTACGGGACGCCACCGTGTTCGGGGCGGACGGGGAGGCCGCGGCGGCGCCGTTCGCGTCCGGGCCGTGGCTGTTCAGCCACAACGGTGCGGTGCGCGGCTGGCCCGAGGCGGCGGCGCCGCTCACGGCCGTCCTGGGGCCCGAGGAGCTGCTGTCGCTGGCCGCGGGCACGGACTCGGCGCTGATCTGGGCGCTGGTGCTGCACCGGCTGCAGCGGGGGGACGACCTCGGCACGGCGCTCGCCGAGCCGGTGCGGGAGGTCGCGGCGGCCTCGCCCGACTCCCGGCTGAACCTGCTGCTGACCGACGGCACCGGTATCGCCGCGACGGCCTGGGGCGATTCGCTCTGGTACCTGGCCGACACGGTGCATCCGGCCGACGGGGCGCGTCCCGGCGGTGCGGCACGTCCGACCGACACGGCGCATCCCCCCGACACCGCGGCGGAGCGCATCGTGGTGGCGTCCGAGCCGTACGACGACGACCCCCGCTGGTGCGAAGTACCCGACCGGACCCTGCTGACCACCCATGGCACACGCGTCGTCCTGACCCCGCTGAAGGAGACCTCCCAGTGAGCGACTTCCAGTTGACCCGCACCCTCGACGAGCACGCCGCCGAGACCGCGCTGCGCGCGGACGTCCTGCACGGACTGACGGTGTCCCCCAAGGTGCTGCCGCCCAAGTGGTTCTACGACGCCAAGGGCAGTGAACTCTTCGAGGAGATAACCCGGTTGCCGGAGTACTATCCGACGCGCGCCGAGCGGGAGATCCTGCTGGCGCGGGCCGGGGAGATCGCCTCGGCGAGCGGGGCGCGCACGCTGGTGGAGCTGGGTTCCGGCTCCTCGGAGAAGACCCGGCACCTGATCGAGGCGATGCCCGTGCTGGACACGTACATCCCGGTGGACGTGAGCGGGAGCGCCCTGGAGGGGGCGGCCGAGACCCTGCTGGCGGAGCACCCGGGACTGCGGGTGCACGCGCTGGTGGCCGACTTCACGAAGCCGCTGCAGCTCCCGCCGTCTCCCGGGCCGCGGCTGGTGGTGTTCCTGGGCGGCACGATCGGCAATCTGCTGCCTCCGGAGCGTGCCGCGTTCCTGGCCTCCGTACGGGCGATGCTGTCGCCCGGCGACGCCCTGCTGGTGGGGACGGACCTGGTGAAGGACGAGGCGGTCCTGGTGGCGGCGTACGACGACGCGCAGGGGGTGACGGCCGAGTTCAACAAGAACGTCCTGGCCGTCGTCAACCGGGAGCTGGGCGCGGATTTCCACACGGACGACTTCGCGCACGTCGCGGTGTGGAATCGGGAGCACGAGTGGATCGAGATGCGGCTGCGGGCCCGGTCCGAACTGGTGGTGAAGGTCCGGGCGCTGGATCTGGTGGTGCCGTTCGCGGCGGGTGAGGAGATCCTGACGGAGGTCTCCGCGAAGTTCCGTCAGGAAGGTGTACGGAAGGAACTCGCCGAGGCGGGGCTGGAGTTGACGCAGTGGTGGACGGACGCCGAGGGCCGCTTCGCACTGTCCCTGGCGGTGGCCGACGGCGGGGCCGGCTGGGCCGGCACCCCTGCGAGCAGTGAGGAGGCGGGGACGGAGCCGGAGGCGAGCGCCGCCTGAGCCGCGGCCGCGAGCTCCCGCCGGTCCGTGTGACGGCCCGGCGGGATCCGCGGCAGCAGCCGGACCTCGGCCCGCACCCCGCGGGCCTTCGCGATCCGCCACAGGGAGGCGGTCAGCGTGTCGTCCCCGACGAAGGCGGGCGCAGCGGCGAGGCTCCCGTCCGGCAGCCGGTACGCGAGCCGGACGGGCTGTACGGGCACCCGGGCGTCCAGGGCGGACTGGAAGGCGGCCCTCCGGAAGGGGCCCTGGGCGCGCCCGCACCAGGTGCTGCCCTCGGGGAAGACGGTGACGCGGTCGCCGGCCAGCAGGGCGCGGGTGATGGTGTCGACGGTGTCGGGGAGGGCGCGGATCCGGTCCCGCTCGATGAACAGGGTTCCGCTCTGCCGGGAGAGCGGGCCGAGCACCGGCCAGTCGCGGATGTCGCTCTTGGCCAGCATCCGGCAGGGCAGGGCGGCGGCGACGAGCGGTATGTCCAGCCAGGAGATGTGGTTGGCGACGATCAGGCGGCCGCCGTCCGGGCCGGGACTCCCGTGCACGGTGACCCGTATGCCGAAGGCCCGGACCAGGGCGGTCGCCCAGGCCCGCACCAGCGCGTGGCGGGGGCGGGCGGGAAGCAGCCGGACCGGCGGGGCGCCCAGGATCCCGAGCAGGATCAGGGCGACGGCGGCGGTGAGCCGGAGCACCGCGCGGGCAGTGCTCGCTCTGTCCCCCTCGTGGCCGGCGCAGGCCTGGGGGGTACAGGGCGAGGTGGGCAGCCAGACGCTCATGCGGCCGGGGCGAGCGAGAGGAAGTGCTTGAGGTAGCGCGGGTTGGTGCGCCGCAGGGAGAGCAGGACGTAGAGGTCGGCGCAGCCGAACTCGGCGTCGAGGGCGGGCTCGCCGCAGACCCAGGCGCCCAGGCGCAGGTAGCCGCGCAGCAGCGGGGGCAGCTCCGTGCGCGCCGGGAAGGTGATGCCGTCCGGGTTCCAGGGCAGGTGGGGGGTGACCCGGTACTCCTCGGGGGCGAGGTTGCGGGTGAGGACGTTCGCGCGGGTGGCGGCGGCCAGGACCCCGCCGTCGGCGAGCGGTATCGAGCAGCAGCCGGCGAGCCAGTTGTGGCCGGAGCTGTCCATGTAGCGGGCGAGGCCGGCCCAGATCAGGGCGATGACGGCGCCGTTGCGGTGGTGGGGGTGGACGCAGGAGCGGCCGACCTCGACGAGGTCGGGGCGGACCGGGGCGAGGGCGGAGAGGTCGAACTCGCTCTCGGAATAGAGCCGGCCGGCGACGGCGGCGCGCTCCGGGGGCAGCAGCCGGTAGGTGCCGACGACCTGCTCGGTCTCCTCCTCGACGACGAGGAGGTGGTCGCAGTACGCGTCGAAGGCGTCGGAGTCCAGGCCGGGCTCGGGTCCGTCGAGGCGGGCGCCGAGCTCGCCGGCGAAGACCTGGTGGCGCAGCCGCTGGGCGGCGCGCACCTCGTCCTCGTTGCGGGCGAGGCGGACGGCGTAGCGGGGGGTGGCGGTGAGGTCGGCGGGTGCCGCGACGGACGCGGCCGGGGCGACGGCGGCGGGGACGGCCGCGGTGGTGACGGTGGGCGTCACGGTGGGGGGAAGGGTGGACGGGGACAGGGGGGCGATGGTCATGGCGGCTCCTGATCCGGGCACGGAAGCCAGGCCGGCAGGTGTGGTGGCCTGGCTCCTTTACTTCTTCCGTGACCGGCTGGATTCGACATGACCGCTCAGCGGCACTTGGATGTGCGGACGCTGAACTCGGCGGGCTCAGCGGTCGGCGCCCAGGACCTTGGTGATCGCGTCCGAGGCCGCCTCGGCGGCCCGCCGGGGGTCCTGGCCGGTGAGTACGGCCGTCATGTAGGGCTTGATCGGGTTCTGGGCCTCGACCTGGGCCCAGCGGGCGGACTTCGGGGTGGCCCGGCCCTGGGCGGCTCCGGGCGCCATGCTCGCGGCGCCCTCGTTGCCGTCGACCACGTGCGCGAGGGTGGTCTTGTTCGGTACGTAGCTCATCGTGCGGGCGAGCTCGGTCTGCCAGGTTTCGCTGACCAGCGCGGTGATCACGTCGACGGCGTGGGCCCGCTGCTTCGTCCGTTCCGGGATGATCAGGTCCGAGCCGCCGGTGAAGACGGCGCCGGGCTTGTCGGAGGTCTTTCCGGGGATCGGGAAGAAGCCGAGCTTGCCCTTGAGCGCGGGGTTGGCGGCTTCGATCGCGGCGGCCTGGCCGGGCGGGGCGATGATCTGGGCGACCCGGCCGCGGGCGAAGACCTCGGACTGCGGGGGCGTCTCCTCGTCGGCGTCCTTGGGCCCGTCGCCGAGGGCCTGCAGCTGCTTGTAGAACTCCATGCCGGCCAGGGCCTTCTCGTCGCCCAGGGTGCCGGCCCACTGTCCGCTGGTCTCGACGGCGAGGTCGCCGCCCTCGTCCCAGATGAAGCCGGCGAGGACGTACCAGTTCTGCCCGGCCAGGTAGATGCCCTGCTGGTCGCCCTTGTCGAGCTTCTGGGTGGCCTGGATCCAGTCCTGCCGGTTCCTGGGCGGGGTCTTGATCCCGGCGTTCGCGAAGAGGTCCTTGTTGTAGATCACCACCCGGTTGGCGGCGTACCAGGGGATTCCGTACTGGGCCCCGTTGATGCTTCCCGGGTCGGAGAGGCCCTTGAGCCAGTCCGTGTTGCCCCACTCGCGCAGACCCTCGAGGGTGAGTTCGGACAGGCCTCCGGCCTCGATGTACTGGGCGACCTGCGTGTTGCCGACCTCGATGACGTCGGCGCTCTCGCTGCTCCTGCCGGCGAGCACGGCGTTGACCTTCTCGCCGATGCCCGTCCATTCCTGGATCTTGACGTCGAGGTCGACGCCGGGGTGGTCCTTCTCGAAGGAGGCGGTGAACTTCGTGATGAAGTCCTGCGACGCGCTGCCCTTCATCAGCCAGAGCGTCACCTTCTGCGTCCCTTCGGCCGGTCCTTCGAGCCGGCTGCATCCGGTGAGGGCGGTCGCGGCGACGAGGGTGGTGCACACGGTGAGGAGGCGCATCTTCACGAGGGGTCACCTTCTGGGGATCGATCTCAGACGGATCTCAGATGGCTTGAAATTGGCATAGACCAATGGGCGGGTCAAGGGCCTTTCGCCCGGGACTGTTCACGCAAAGTTCGCGGAGGCGGACTTACTGGGGCACCGTAGAACGAGGCACAAGCACCCACCGTCGGGAGACTCCATGTCCAACCACACCTACCGGGTGACCGAGATCGTCGGCACCTCCCCCGAGGGCATCGACCAGGCCATCCGCAACGGGATCACCCGGGCGGGCCAGACCCTGCGCAACCTGGACTGGTTCGAGGTCACACAGGTACGCGGCCACATCGAGAACGGCGCGGTGGCCCACTACCAGGTAGGCCTGAAGGTCGGCTTCCGCCTGGACGGCGAGGACTGAGCGCGGCGGGAACGCAATGGCCCCGACCACCGGGGCCGGGCCAGGGCAAAGGCCCGGCCCCGGTGGGCGGGGCCGCCCGCGTAGTGCGGGGCAACGGGCACGCGGACCCCGATCGCACCCGTGCGCTCCCCCGCCGGGGTGGTTCCCGGGGCCCAGTGGGCGCAGTGCGGCACGGCTCGTGGGGGTGTGGGCGGGGTGCAGTACGAAGCTGTGCGCTGCTCCCTGCACCCCGCGAGCCCGGAGGTCCGTACGCCCATGACCCACGCACAGCTGACACCGGCGCAACGGCGGCGCCGTAGGCCGGGCAGCAAGACCGGCGCACTTGCCGCCGCGCTCGGTGTGGCGCTCGTACTCGCGCTGCCCGGCACCGCGGCGGCCGCACCCGGCGATCCGGATCCGGCGTTCGGGTCCGACGGCCGGGTGGTCACCTCGTTCCCCGGCTTCGCGGAGGGCCACGACATCGCGCGGCAGGCCGACGGCAAGCTGGTCGTGGTGGGGCAGAGCGAGGGCGGTTTCGCGCTCGCCCGCTACGGCACCAACGGCAGCCTCGACCCCGCCTTCGCCGGGGACGGTACGGTCACCAGCGACTTCGGCGGCGGCAGCCACTCGGCCAATGCGGTGGCGATCCAGCCCTCGGACGGGAAGATCGTCGTGGCGGGCACCACCGAGGTGATCGCGGAGGAGGGCGGCGGCTGCTGCTTCTTCTCCGTGGCCCGCTACAACCCCGACGGCAGCCCGGACACGGGCTTCGGCGACGACGGTCTCGTTCGGGTCGACGAGTTCGGCGGCTCCGCGGACGGCGCGGACGTGGCGGTGCAGCCCGACGGCAAGATCATCGCCGCGGGCAAGGGCGGAGGCGGAGGCTTTGCGCTGGTCCGCCTCGACACCGGCGGAAACCTGGACCCGAGCCTCGGCGGCGACGGCGCGGTGGTCGCGGGGTTCACGCCCGCCTCGCCCCAGGACGCCGGCGGCATCGCCCGCGGCATGGCCCTCCAGCCGGACGGCAAGATCCTCTCGGTCGGCTACGTGGGCAACACCGCCTTCGACATCGGCGTGGCCCGGTACCTCCCCAACGGCAGCCTCGACCCCGCCTTCAGCGGTGACGGCATGGTGACCGCGGACTTCGGCGGCACCGAGTTCGGCAACGCCGTGGCGGTGCAGCCGGACGGCAAGATCGTCGCCGCGGGTTCCCGCGACACCGGCGTCGCCCTCCTGCGCTACAACGCCAATGGCAGCCCTGACACCGGGTTCGGCACCGGCGGGCGCACCTCCGTCAGCTTCCCCGGCGACCGCGGAACCGCGAACGCCATGGCGCTCCAGCAGAACGGCAAGATCGTCCTCGCCGGCCAGGCCGACGACCCGAACAGCTCCGAGGCCAACGACTTCGGGCTGGTCCGCTTCAACGCCAACGGCACGGTGGACACCGGCTTCGGCGGCGACGGCTTCGTCGTCACCGGCTTCGGGGACTTCGACGAGGCCCGCGGGGTGCTCGTACAACCGGACGGGAACATCGTCGCGGCGGGCTACGGGGCGGGCCACGCCTTCGCCCTCGCCCGCTACGAGGGCGGCGACGGCACCCCGCCGCCCCCGCCCCCGGCGAGAGCGGACCTGTCGGTGACGAAGTCGGGTACGGCCACCGTGAGCATCGGGGACCGCGCCTCGTACACGGTGACGGTCTCCAACTCGGCGGCCTCCACCGCCACCGCCACCGGCGTCACGCTGACGGACACGCTGTCCGGCGCCGGTGCGGGCCTCACCTCGGCCGCTGCCTCGCAAGGCACGTGTACGACCACCGCTACCGGGGCCAACTGCGCCCTCGGCTCGCTGGCGCCGGGTGCGAGCGCGACGGTCACGGTGACGGCCGAACCCCGCGCCACGGGCACGCTCACGAACACGGCGAACGTCAGCGCCTCGCAGCAGGACCCGTCGACCACCGACAACCAGGCCACCGCGACCACTTCGGTGAACAACGCCCGCGGCTGCACGATCGTCGGCACCACCGGCGCGGACACGCTGACCGGCGGCTACGGCAACGACGTGATCTGCGCCCTCGGCGGCAACGACACCGTCCGCGCGAGCTACGGCAACGACACCGTCCACGGCGGCTACGGCAACGACGACATCGACGGCGGCTTCGGCGACGACTCCCTGAACGGCGGACCGGGCAACGACACCCTGACCGGCAACTACGGGAACGACCGCCTCACCACCACCGATGCCGTCTCGGGCAACGACACCGCCAACGGCTCAGCCGGCACCGACACCTGCACCACCGACCCGGGCGACATCCGCATCAGCTGCCCCTGACCGGCTGCCGACGCAGCACCGCACCGCCCTACCGCGGGGTGGTCTCGTCCCCCTTGAACGGCTCGCCGTGGCCGGGCACGATCAGGTCCGCCGCGGCGAGCACCCGCAGTCGGGAGGCGCGCAGCACCTCGCGGTCCGGGGCCACCGGATCGTCCGCCGGGCCGTTGGCGTGCCACCACAGGTCGCCGGCGAAGGCCACCACGCCCGAGTCCGTGCCCGCCAGCAGCGTGATGTCCTCGTGGCTGTGGCCGGGGGTGCGGATCAGCCGTAGCGACGGGGTGAGTTCGTAGCCCTCCGCGTCGCGGTTCATCCACTGGTCACCCCGGTACTCCACCTTGTGGTCGTGCACCCGGGCACGGCCGAAGAGGCCCACGTTCATGGTGTTGTCCGGGTGGTGGTGGCTGAGCACCACGTCGGTGATGTCCTCGGGCCCGAGGCCCAGTTCCGCGAGCGGGGCAAGGATGTCGTCGTGGCTCGCCACCATGCCCGGGTCGAAGATCACGTGCCGTCCTGCATCGTGTACGTAGGAGACGGTCGCGGCCACTCCGGGGCCGGTGGAGCCCACGTAGCCAGTGGTCAGGACCTTGTATGCGGCGCTGCGGCCGAGCGGTGCGTCTGTCATGTCCTCAATCCTGCCGAGCACGGCGGGAGTTCACGAGTGGCACTGCTGCCTCTGATCGCAGGATTCGTGCCAGCCATGTGCCACACTGCGACCGTGCCGCCTTTCAAGACCGTTGCCGCGTACGTCCCTCCCGGTGCCGGCATGCTCGCCGTCGGCATCGTCACCGAGGTGTTCGGTCCCCACGGAGCGGCGCTGCCCGGTTTCGACCTCGCCCTGTGCGCCGACCGGCCCGGCCCGGTGCCCACGGACTGCGGCGTCCCGGTCTCCGTCACGCACGGACTGGACCGGCTCGCGGGCGCCGATCTGCTGATCGTCCTGCCCGGGGCAGAATTCCGTACCCCACCCGGTCCCGCCGTACTCGACGCGCTGAGGGCCGCGCACGGGCGCGGCGCCGTGGTCGCGGCCCACTGCGTCGGCACCTTCGCGCTCGCCGCCGCGGGACTGCTCGACGGCCGGAGGGCGACCACGCACTGGCGGTTCGCCGGGCTCCTCGCCGATCGCCACCCGGAGATCACCGTGGAACCCGACGCGCTGTACATCGACGAAGGGAGCATCGTCACGGGCGCGGGAGCCGCCGCGGGCTTCGACCTGTGCCTGCACCTGCTGCGGCGGGAGCACGGTTCCGCGCTGGCCAACGGCGTCGCCCGGGACATGGTGCTGCCGTCCCACCGCGACGGCGGGCAGGCCCAGTACCTGGCCGCGCCGGTCCCCGAGGACGGCCGGGACGAGCGGCTCGCCGCAGTCCTCGGCTGGGCCCGCGCACACCTCCACGAGCCCCTGCCCGTCACGGAACTGGCCCGCCGCGCGATGATGAGCAAACGTTCCTTCGCCCGCCGCTTCAACGCCGCGACCGGAACCACCCCGCACGCCTGGCTGCGGACCCTGCGACTGAGCAGAGCCGAGGAACTCCTCGAAACCACCGACCTCCCGGTCGAGGAGATCGCCCGCCGGGTCGGATACGGGAGCGCCGCGGTGCTGCGCGAACAATTCGTACGCCGCCGCGGCGTCCCGCCCCGTGCCTACCGCCGCGCCTTCGCCCGTACGACGTAGGAACCGGTTCTCCGCCCTGCCGGGAGACCGGCCTTCAGCTCCGTCGGGCCCCGCTGCTCAGAACGCCCATCGCGTATGGCTGTACACGCCGTCGTCCCGGCCGAAGCCGTACGCAGTGGTCGGGGTCACCGCGAAGACCACCGCGTCGCCCTTCCGGAACGCATCCCCGAGCCCGTGGAACGTGCCCTCGGGCGAGGTGATGTGGGCCCCGTACTTCGCCTCGTACGCCGCGATCACCTCCTCCAGCACCGCCGGATCGGCGACCGGCCCGGCCGTGCCCTCGACCACGAGGTCGAGCCCTTCGGTGAGGGAGTTTCCGCCGGTGGTCAGCGCACAGTGCCCGTCATGCGCGAGGTTCTTCGCCTTCTGCTCCCCCGCGCCGGTCGAGAAGTACAGCACTCCGTCGCGCCAGGCGGCGATCACGGGGGTGACGTGCAGCCGGCCGTCGGGTCGTACCGTGGACACCCAGAAGATCTCGGCGGCCTCCAACTGCCGCTGCGCCTCGGCCCATTCCGTCGCGGTGACGTCCGCGGCACCCGGGCGGGGATTGACCGCGGAGCTGTAGCGGGCGTCGAGCTCGGCCGTGGGGTGCTTCGCAGGTCCCTGTGCTGGCATGTCGGACCTCCTTCCTCTCCCCCTAACGACCGGCTGCCGACACGGAAACCGTCAACACGCCGTTTGCGCGTCAGGCTCCGGGACCGACGCCGCTCCAACCCCGCTCGAGGAGGTCGAAGGCGCGGGCCACCCTTTCGCGGTCGTCGGCGCGTCCGCGGGCCGTGCGGGGGGCTTCCAGGACGAAGTGGGCGAGCGCCGCGCAGTGCGGATCGTCGGCGGGGGCTCCGGTCGCCTCGGCGATGGCGTGTGCGAGCGCGGTTTCGTGGCGCAGCCACATGCGCTGGGCGTAGTCCCGCAAGGCGGGGGTGCCCTCCACGAGTTCGACGAAGGCGGCGAAGTCCGCGTCGCCGTCCCGGGCGCCGACCCGGTGGCGCAGTGCGTGCTCGCGCAGGGCCGCGAGTACGGACTGGCCCTGGGGCCTTTCGCGTACGGCGGCCAGTAGCCGGGCTTCCTGGTCGGCGTCCTCGTCGAAGACGAGGGCCTCTTTCACGGGGAAGTGCTTGAAGAGGGTGGTGGTGGACACGTCTGCCGCGTCGGCGATGTCGCGGATGCCGACCTGGTCGTAGCCGCGTTCGAGGAAGAGGCGCAGAGCGGCATCGGCCAGGGATTGCCGGGTGGCCGCCTTCTTGCGCTCGCGGCGCCCCGGCGGCATGTGGTTCGCGGTCGTCTCGCTCATGCCTCGACCCTACACCTTCGGTTGAGCAGCTTCAAAAGTTGAGTTGTTGCACTTTTGGATCGAGCGTGCTCTTCTGGAACGGCCCGGCCGCGTGGCACTCCCCGGCCGCAGCGTCCCCTTCTCCTGTCTGCCGAGCCCTCCCAGAACGGAGCACCACCATGAACAGCCCCACCACGCCCCGCATCGCGGTCATCGGCGGCGGCCCCGGCGGCCTGACCTGCGCCCGGATCCTCCAGCAGCACGGCATGGCCGTCACCGTCCACGAACGGGACACCTCCCGCTCCGCCCGCGATCAGGGCGGCACCCTCGACATGCACCCCGACTCCGGTCAGGCCGCCCTGCGCGAAGCCGGCCTGCTGGAGGAGTTCCTGGCACTGGCCCGGCCCGAAGGCCGGCAGATGCGCCTGGTCGGCCGTGACGGACGCGTCCTGCTCGACGTCATACCGCCCGCAGCCGAAGCCGGCACCCCTGCCGAAGACGGCAACCCGGAAATCGACCGCGGCCAGCTCCGCGACCTGCTGCTGGACTCACTCGAGCCCGACACCGTGCGCTGGAACCACAAGCTCGCACACGCCGAACCCCTCACCGGAGGCACCCACCGGCTGCATTTCGCCGACGGCACCGCCACCGAGGCCGACCTCGTCGTCGGAGCCGACGGCGCCTGGTCGCACGCCCGCCGCCTGCTCTCCGGCGCAGCACCGGTCTACACCGGCGTCACCTTCGTCGAAACCGGACTCGACGACGCCGACACCCGCCACCCCGCACTCGCCTCCCTCACCGGCGACGGCACCATGATGGCTCTCGACGACAACCGGGGCTTCGTCGCCCAGCGCAACAGCCACCAGCACATCCGCGTCTACATCGGCATGCGCACCGGACAGGACTGGTATCGGGAGGCCGATCTCGACCTGGCCGACGAAGGCGCCGTACGCGGAGCGCTGCTCCAGGAGTTCACCGGCTGGAGCCCCGACCTGCTCGGCTTCATCACCGACACCGACACCGGGTACGTCAACCGGCCGCTGTACGCACTGCCCGTCCCGCACACCTGGCAGCACACGCCCGGCCTCACCCTCCTCGGCGACGCCGCCCACCTCATGTCGCCGTTCTCCGGCATGGGCGCCAACCTCGCCATGCTCGACGGCGCCGACCTCGCCCGCGCCCTCATCGACAACGCCGCCGTCGACGACGCCGTCCGCGCCTACGAGGACCTCCTGCTGCCCCGCTCCAGGGAAGCGGCCGAAGGCGCCGCCGAGGGAATCGACAGCGCCTTCGCGCCCGACAGTGCCGCCCAGGTCCTCGCCCACATGTCCCGGAGCCACTAACGGCAGCCGCAGAACCGGCCCGGGGCAGGAACTCGGTGGCGAACTCGGGCCGCCGCAGACGAACATGCAGTCCATGAGCAGCCAACCCGCGCGATGGACCCAGGCAACCGTCTACCCCGACATGTGGGCCGACCCGGACGACGACCTCCGCAACAACGAGGACAGTCCGGAGGGCGAACTCGCCACGCTGCAGGACTTCCTGACGAACTACCGCATCACCCTACGGATGAAGTGCGAAGGTCTGGACGCGGAGCAACTGGCCCGCAGGTCGGTCCCGCCGTCGACGATGTCGCTCCTCGGCCTGATCCGGCACCTCGCCGAAGTGGAACGGGACTGGCGCAACTGGATCAGCGACGGTGACCCGCTGCCGAAGCTGTACGGCGAGAAGGATGCGGACTTCCACGGGGCGGTCGCCGAACAGGCCGTCGTCGACGCCGCGTACGTGGACCTGGAGCGCGAGCAGGCCGCCACCGACGCCGCGCTGGCCGAGCATCCGGACCTGGGCCGGCGTGTGGGCAAGGACGGGATCGCAGTCCGGGAGCTGATGGTGCACCGGATCGACGAGTACGCCCGTCACGCCGGGCACGCCGACCTGTTGCGCGAGTGCGTCGACGGCAGGGTGGGCCAGTGAGGCCGTCCTCGCACCGCTAACCGCATCAGACGGGGCGGGGCCCGTCGCTTCGACGGTCCTCGTCCTGCGGCCGCGGGCCAGCGGATGCGGGGCTCGTCAGCGGACGACGTCGAAGACGTTCTTCTGCAGGCCGTTGGCGTAGGCCTCGTGCTCGACCAGCTTCAGCTTCTGGGCGTCCTTGTCCGTGGCGCTGAACAGACGCTTGCCCGCGCCGAGCAGGAGCGGGAAGACGAGCAGGTGGTAGCGGTCGATCAGGCCGGCGTCCGAAAGGCTCCGGTTCAGGGAGGCGCTGCCGTGCACGATGATCGGGCCGCCGTCGGTCTCCTTCAGCGCGGCGACCTCGTCGAGCGAGCGCAGGATCGTGGTCTCGCCCCAGTTCGTCACCAGGTCGTCCTCGGTGAGCGTGGTGGAGACGACGTACTTGGGCATCACCTTGTAGTCGGCGAAGTCCGCCATGCCGGGCCACACCGGGCTGAAGGCCTCGTAGCTGGTCCGGCCCAGCATCATCGCGGTGGCTTCCTTCTGCTCGCGGCCCTTGATCTCGAACGCCTCGGGCAGGAACTCGATGTCCTTGAAGGTCCACCCGGAGTTCCGGTATCCGGGCTCGCCGCCCGGGGCCTCCACGACGCCGTCGAGCGAGATGAAGGCGGTGCTGATCAGGGTACGCATGTCAGGTTCCTCGGTGTCTCGTGTCTGGTTCTCGGCAGGTCACGTCGGGTGCAGCTGCAACCGCACTCGCGGCTCCGGCGCACCGTCCATGGTCTATGACTGCGGGTCGCGGAGAAACTCATCGGTCCCGATGACGATGACGTACGCCGGCCGGCGCCAGTGATCGTTCAGGGGCTCCCGGGACGGTGGAGTGATCCGGCTCACACCCTGTCACAGCGATCGATCGCGCGGTGTCTTGATGCCGAAGCCAAAAAACGAAGGAGACACCGTGACCGGGACCGGGAACACCGAAGTGATCGTGATCGGCGGCGGATACGCCGGGGTCATGGCGGCCAATCGACTGACGCAGCGCGACGACGTGAGCGTCACTCTGATCAACCCGCGCCCGACCTTCGTCGAGCGGATCCGCCTGCACCAGGTGGTGGGCGGGTCCCACGACGCGGTCGTCGACTACCGGGACGTGCTGGCCGAGGGCATCGCCCTGGTGGTCGACACCGTGACGCGGATCGACGCGGCCGGGCGCCGCGTGACGCTGGCGAGCGGCGGTGCGGTCGGCTACGACTACCTCATCTACGCGGTGGGCAGCGGCAGCGCCGACCCGCACGTGCCCGGAGCGGCCGAGTTCGCCCACCCCCTTGCCGATCTCGAGGAGGCACGGCAGCTGCGGCAGATCGTCGACGCCGCTCCCGCCACGGCTCCCATGACCGTCGTCGGAGCCGGTCCGACGGGCATCGAGACCGCCGCCGAGCTGGCGGAGGCGGGCCGGACCGTGACCCTGGTCTGCGGCGACGTACTGGGCCCGTACCTGCACCCGCGGGGCCGGCGCTCGGTCGCCGAGCGGCTGGCCGCACTCCGTGTGACCGTGATCGAAGGCCCCGGTGCAAAGGTGACGGCGGTGACGAGCGATGCCGTGGAACTCGCCGACGGCCGCAGGCTCCCGAGCACGGTGACCATCTGGACCGCCGGGTTCGGCGTGCCGGACCTGGCTGCGCGCAGCGGGCTGAGCACCGACGCCCTGGGCCGGCTGCTCACGGACGAGACCCTGACGAGCGTGGACGACGTACGCATCGTTGCGGCCGGGGATTCGGCGGCGCCGTCGGACCTGCCGTTCCGGATGAGCTGCCAGGCCGCCGAGCCGCTGGGCGGACACGCCGCCGACACGGTGCTCAACCGGATCGCGGGTGAGCAGCCTGCGCCGCTCGCAGTGGGGTTCGTCGGCCAGTGCATCAGTCTGGGCCGCCGGACCGGCATCTTCCAGGTCGCACGCAGGAACGACAGCGCGATGGGGCTCCACCTCGACGGTCGCCCTGCCGCGAAGCTCAAGGAGTTGATCTGCCGGGGCACCGTCAAGCAGCTGGCCAGCGAGGCGAGCAAGCCAGGTTCGTTCAAGTGGGCCTGGGCCAAGGACGACAAGCGTCAGTCCGTGCTGGAGGCCAGGCGGAGCGAGGCACTGACCACCCGCTGACCGGACGGATGATCAGATCGCACGCCTGCCCACGAACGAGAGAGCGAGACATGAGCGACCACGCCCCCGACCCGGCGACCGAGACGTTCGTCGCCCACCGCAACCTGCTCTTCACCGTCGCCTACGAGATGCTCGGATCGGCGACCGACGCGGAAGACGTCCTCCAGGAGACCTGGCTGCGGTGGGTCGAGGTCGACTTGGAGCAGGTACGCGACCAGCGCGCGTACCTGGTCCGGATCACGACCCGGCAGGCGCTCAACCGGCTGCGTACGATGAGCCGCCGCAAGGAGGCGTACGTCGGCCCCTGGCTGCCCGAGCCGCTGCTCACCGCGCCGGACGTGGCCGAGGACGCCGAGCTCGCCGAGAGCGTGTCGATGGCGATGATGCTCGTCCTCGAGACGCTGTCGCCGACGGAGCGCGCCGTCTTCGTACTGCGCGAGGCCTTCGACGTCAGCTACGAGGAGATCGCGGCGGCCGTCGACAAGAGCCCGGCGGCCGTCCGCCAGATCGCGCACCGCGCCCGCCGGCACGTCGATGCACGCCGCCCTCGCGAGGTGGTCTCCCCGAGCCAGACCCGGGCGGTCCTGGAGTCGTTCCGGCGTGCGCTCGACACCGGGGACCTGCAGGGCCTCCTCGACGTACTCGCCCCTGAGGCCGTCCTGGTGAGCGACGGCGGCGGCATCAAGCAGGCCGCGCCGCGGCCGATCATCAGCGGTGACAAGGTGGCCCGCTTCATCCTCGGCGGCGCCGCCAAGAACGGAGCCGCGCTCACCAGCGACCCCACCGTGGTCAACGGCAACCCGGCACTCGTCCTGCGCCTGAACGGCGAGATCGACGGCATCCTGGCGATCCGTGTCGAGGACGCCCGCATCACCGGCCTCTACTACGTCCGCAACCCGGAGAAGCTGTCCCGCGTCGAGTCCGAGACCCCGCTCACCCTGCGGTGAACCCTTGCCCCCACCGGCAAGCCGACCGCCCCGCGTGGGCTGCGGACCCCCGTCCCCCAGCCCACGGCCGGGGCGGTCCAGCTCCCGGCGCATCGCGCCCCCGGCAGGGGGCGCGACGGCGGCTCAGCGAGCTAGACGTGAAGCGTCGAGCTATTGAGCCACGATGCATCTAGCGGACTAGATGGCTGGATGAACATACGTCGTCCCACATACGCCCTGTCAAGCGACTGACGAGGCGCGTGTGGGCCGACGTGGCGTGGGTCACTTTCCCCGGTGTCCGCTAGCCGGGTAGACGGACTTCGTTGCACTGTGTGGCGAGATCCATCTAGGCCGGTAGATAATGCGGATGGTGGTCCAGCAGTGGACCAGGGGATCCAGCAGGAGACGGGAGCAGTGACGGTGATGGGTGAGGAGACCCCCACCGGCCGGCGAGACACCATGGGCGACCGCCTCGGTTTCTTGATCGAGACGATCCACCCGGCGGGCCGCGGTCCGTACACGTACCAAGAGATCGCCGACGGCACGAAGCAGCTGCCCGGCCCCTCCGTCTCGCACGGCACGGTCCAGACCATCCGCTTGAACAACAATCCGAACCCCGGTATCGACTCGATCCGCGCGATCGCCAACTTCTTCGGCGTCACCGTCGGATACCTCGCCGACGGCGAGAACGCCGACGCGATCGAGCAGCGGATCGAGGAGAGGATCTCGCGGCTCCGCGAGGAGATGGGCAAGGCCGCCGCGGCCGACGAGTTCGCCCAGGTCCTGGAAGACGAGCAGGTCAAGGCCGCGGCCTTCCGCCTCAATGGGCTGTCCGCCGGGTCCATGAGGTCCGTCACCGGTCTGATCAAGCAGCTCCGGAAGGCCGAAGGGCTGCCGGACGTGAAGCCCCGCCGTCGGCGCCCCAAGGAATCGTGAGACGCGATTCAGCCACACGACCCGCGTAAACAAGCGTGTTTCGGTCTGTCGATACGCCCTTTTTCCGCCACCGCATGCTTCCGGCTACCCTCAAGCCGATCAGGAGTGCGAAACAGGCGAACGGCATGGAGCAGTTGAGCTCCACACCGGAGAGAGCTGACGGGCGGGGAGTGCGGCTATGCGGCGGTGGTGGAAGCGCGCCGATGCGGAGTGCACCGCCGTTGCCGACCAACTCGTCATCCCCCAGCCGTTCGACCTCGAGGTCTTCTGCGCAGGCATAGCCGAACAGCGCGGCCGGCCACTGATCCTGCTCCCTCTCGACGGGCCTCCCGACCCGGCCCTGCCGTGCGGGATCTGGCTCGGCCTGGAGGTCGCGGACCTCGTCTTCTACGACGCCGTCGCGGCCGAGATCCTCAAGGTGCAGATCGTCCTCCACGAGATCTCCCACATGCTGCTCGGTCATGTCGCTCCCGAACTCGACCTGCCGGCACAGCCGTCCGAGGGCGAGATCGCCCGCGCCTCCGAGCACTTCCACCACCTGCTGGCGCGCACCCGGACGACCGTCTCCGGTCTCGACCGCCCCGATCTCCCCGTGGCCTCGATCATCCGCGCCGAGGCGGCCCGGATCAGGAGCGTGGCCCGCATGACCGAATCGATCGACGAGCAACTCGGCCTCGACATCGACCGCCTGGCGCACCTCATGGGGCGGAGCAAGTTCGCGAGCCCGCAGGAGCGACAGGCAGAGACCCTGGCCACGCTCATCCACGAGCGGGCCGGCCGCTACACGACGCAGTCGACCTCCAGCGAGGCCGAGGACCGTCTCGTACGCCTCCATGACGCCCTCGGGCACCCCGTTCGAAACACGTGGTCGTGAAGTGAAGCACCTCGAAATCGCCGTCTTGATCATGCTCTGGGCGGTGACGGTCTGGCGGGCCCCCTCAGCCGTCCGCACCGTCAAGCAACGCGCTCTGTGGATGGCGTTCGCCGCCCTGGCCCTCTCCATGACGCTCCGTCTCCCCGGGCTGATGCACGCCTTGGACGACCGGGCGGGAGTCAACAACCTGTCCACCCTCGTCAAACACTGGCTGGGCGTGATCGCGGCCGGCGCAGTCGTCGACTTCGTCGTCGCCATCGCCCGGCCGGAGACCGGCAGCGGCCGTCGGCTGCGAGCCCGCCACTACGTCGCCCTGACCGCGATGACGGCCATGGCGGTGCTCTTCGTCTTCTTCGTGCCGCGGCCCCACGAGATGACCGAATTCTTCGAGGAGAGCGCGGGCAACGGCTGGGCCACGGCCTACTACCTCGTCTTCGTCACCTACCTCGGCATCGCGATGGCCACCGCCACCTGGCTCTTCTGGGGGAGCGCGCGGCACGCCAGTGCCCGATGGCTGCGGACCGGCGTACGCCTCATGGGCATCGGAACCGCCGTCGGCGTCCTCTACACCCTGGTGCGGTCCGGGTACTTGACGAGCCGTCTCGTCGGCCTCACGGACAGCACCGGCGACATCGCGGTCGAGGACGCCACCGACGCCCTGAAGTACGTCGCGATCGGCTTCATCCTCGTCGGAAGCAGCATCCCCGCGTTCGGCGTGGCCTGGCGCACCGTCCAGGACGGCCGGCACCACCGGCAGCTCCAGCCGCTGTGGCAGGACCTGACCGCGGTCACTCCCGACATCGTCCTCAAGGCCGGGCTCCTGCGCAGCCCGCGCCTGCGGCTGTACCGGCGGGTGATCGAGATACGCGACGCCGCCCTGGCCCTGGACGCCTACGCCGACGGCGGCGTACGCGAGCGGGCGCAGCGCGCCGCGCGGCGGGCAGGGTTCGACCCGGCGACGAGTCCGGCGGCCGAAGCCCTCTGGATGCGGGCAGCACGCGAGGGCAAGGCCCGCGGCGCCCTGCCCGCAGGAAGCACCCAGGAGCCCGGCAGCGTCGGAATCGACGACCTCGACTTCGCCACCGAGGTTGCGCGGCTCATCCAGCTCGCCCGGGTCTACCACTCCCCCGTGGCCGACGCATTCCTCAGCACGACCAGCAAGGAGGCAACGGCGTGACGACCACGATCACCCCGGTCACCCGGCCCGACGAGTCCCGGGCCGCACGCCTGATCACCGACGGTCTCGATCCCAAGACCTGGATCATCGCCGACACCGTCCTCATCGGCTGGCACACCGGCCGCTTCGCCGGGATCGGATGGGGCCTCCTCGGCTGCCTGTTCGCCGCGGTCATTCCGCTGGCCTTCATCAAGTACGGCATCCGCCGCGGCCGCTGGGCCGACCGGCACGTCGGCCCACGGCCGCAGCGCATCATCGTGATGACCTTCGTCAGCGGGTCGGTCGCCACCGGTATCGCGTTGCTGTGGGCCTTCAGCGCCCCCCGGACCATGATTGCGCTGATCGCGGCGATGCTGGTCACGCTGGCGGTCCTCCTCGCGGTGACCCCTGCCTGGAAGATCAGCGTGCATGCCGCCGTCTCCTCCGGAAGCGTCGCGATGCTCGCCATGACGTACGGGCCCTGGGTGCTCCTCGCCTACCCGGTGGTCGCCGTCGTCGGCTGGTCCCGGGTCGAGCTCGAGGACCACACCCTGGCCCAGGTCCTCGCGGGCGCTGCCGTGGGCGCGGCCGTCGCAGCCGGTACCTTCGCGCTGGTCCGATAGACGGCGGGCACCGACAGCAAGGCGGCAGGCACCGACGGCGCGAGGGCGGCACCCGTGACGGTGCCGCGGAAAGACCGTGAGCGCCGCGTCAGGTGCGGCCTTCGCCCTCCTGGGCGGACTCGAGCTCCGGCGCCTTCGCGGCCCAGTCCGCCAGGACCACCTTGAAGCCCGCGGCGCGCGCCGCCTGGCAGACGAGCTCGTCGTCGTCCACGAGCATCCGCACCTCGCGGCCCCGGGCGATCCGCCGCAGCACCTCCAGCTTGGTGGTCCGGGCCGGCCTGCGGTCCTGGTTCCCGCGCATCCACACCCGCCCCTCCGGCAGCCCGTGCCGGTCCAGCCACTCCTCCGTGTCCGCGCGGCACCGCTCCGGGCGCCCGGTCAGGTACACGACCTCGCAGTCGGCCGCCTGCCCGACCGCCAGTGCCACCCCGCGCGCGAGCGGCGGGTCGGCCGGGGCCGCGCCGAAGAAGCCGTCCCAGTCCCGGGGGCGGCGCTCCAGGAAGTGCTGGCGGTGGTCGGTGTCGGCCAGGGTGTTGTCGATGTCGAAGACGGCCAGCGGCGGACGGTGGTTGCTGTCACTCATGCAGGCCAGAGTAGGCAGGGAATCGTTTCGGCGCGTGTGCGTTACAACCTTGCGTGATCCGGAAACTCTCCATCCTCGACCGGTCCCGCACCCGCGAGGGGCACCCCGCCCCGCAGGCCCTGCGCGACACCGTGGAGCTCGCCCGTGCGGCGGAGCGGCTCGGCTACCACCGCTTCTGGGTGTCCGAGCACCACAGCGTCCCCGGAGTCGCGGGCTCCGCGCCCACCGTCCTGGCCGCGGCCGTCGCCGGGGCCACCCGACGGATCCGGGTCGGCACCGGCGGGGTGATGCTGCCCAACCACCAACCGCTGGTGGTCGCCGAGCAGTTCGGGGTCCTGGAGTCGCTGTTCCCGGGCCGGATCGACATGGGGCTCGGCCGCTCGGTCGGCTTCACCGGCGGGATCCGCCGGGCGCTGGGCCGGGACACCGGGGACGCCGACCGGTTCGAGGAGCAGCTGGCGGAGCTGCTGGGCTGGCTCGACGGCACCCAGCGGGCGCACCCCGAGGTGCACGCGCGCCCGGCGGAGGGGCTGCGGATCCCGGCGTACGTGCTGGCCACCGGCGAGGGCGCCGGGATCGCGGCCCGGGCCGGACTGCCGCTGGTGGTGGGTGACCTGCGGGCCCGGGGCCGGATCACGGAGATCATCGGGCGCTACCGCGAGGAGTTCCGCCCCTCGGCCGGCGGCTCCGAGCCGTACGTGATGGTCTCCGGGACGGTGGCCGTGGCGCCGACCCCGGAGGAGGCCCGGCGCATCCTGGTCCCGGAGGCGTGGTCCCTCGCGTACTCCCGCACCCGTGGCAGCTTCCCGCCGCTGCGCCCGGCGCAGGAGATCGAGGCCATGGCCATGACCCCGAAGGAACGGGAGCTGTACGAGGGCGGGCTCGCCGGGCACATCCACGGCACCGAGGAGCAGGTCGCGGCGCAGCTCGCCGAGGTGGCCGAGCTGACCGGCGCGGACGAGCTGCTGGTCACCACGTCCACGTACGACCGCGTGGCGCTGCTGGACTCGTTCGAGCGGCTGGCCCGGGTGGCGGGGCTGTGATCCGGGGCGGACCGTCGAAGCGGCCCGTGCGCGCCGCCCGCGCGGGGGCCCCGTAAACTGGGACGAATGCACCACTCCACCGCCACCGAACCCCAGGCCCACCACGACTCCTTCGTACGGGTGAGGGGTGCCCGGGAGCACAACCTGCGCGGCGTCGACGTGGACATTCCGCGCGACGCGCTGACCGTGTTCACCGGCGTCTCCGGCTCCGGCAAGAGCTCGCTGGCCTTCGGCACGCTCTACGCCGAGGCCCAGCGCCGGTACTTCGAGTCGGTGGCCCCGTACGCCCGCCGCCTGATCCACCAGGTCGGCGCCCCGAAGGTGGATTCCGTCACCGGGCTGCCGCCCGCCGTCTCGCTGGAGCAGCGGCGCTCCTCCCCCGGCTCGCGGTCCTCGGTCGGGACGGTGACCCTGCTGTCCAACTCCCTGCGCATGCTGTACTCCCGCGCCGGGACCTATCCTCCGGGTGCCGAACGGCTCGACTCCGACGCCTTCTCCCCCAACACCGCCGCCGGGGCCTGCCCGTCCTGCCACGGCCTCGGCAGCATCCACCGCACCAGCGAGGAACTCCTCGTTCCGGACCCGGGGCTGTCGATCCGCCAGGGTGCCATCGCGGCCTGGCCCGGCGCCTGGCAGGGCAAGAACCTCCGGGACATCCTGGAGGTGCTCGGGTACGACGTGGACGCGCCCTGGCGGGAGTTGGCGGCGAAGGACCGCGAGTGGATCCTGTTCACCGACGAGCAGCCGGTGGTCACCGTGCACCCGGTGCGGGACGCGGACCGGATCCAGCGGCCCTACCAGGGCACGTACATGAGCGCCCACCGCTATGTGATGCGGACCTTCTCGGACAGCAAGAGCGCCACGCTGCGCGCCCGCGCCGAGCGGTTCCTCGCCGATTCCCCGTGCCCGGTGTGCGCGGGGCGGCGGCTGCGGCCCGAGGCACTGGCCGTGACGTTCGCGGGCCGCACCATCGCGGAGCTGGCGGCGCTGCCGCTGACCGCCCTGGACGGCGTACTGGCCACCGCGGCCCCGGACGGCGAAGCGTCCCGGGTGCTCGCCGAGGACCTGCGGTCCCGCATCGGGCCCGTCGTGGAGCTCGGGCTCGGGTACCTGAGCCTGGACCGCACCGCACCCACCCTGTCGGCGGGCGAGCTGCAGCGGCTGAGGCTGGCGACGCAGCTGCGGTCCGGGCTGTTCGGGGTGGTGTACGTACTGGACGAGCCGTCGGCGGGGCTGCACCCGGCCGACACGGAGGCGCTGCTCGGCGTGCTGGACCGGCTCAAGGCGGCGGGGAACACGGTGTTCGTGGTGGAGCACCACCTGGATGTGGTGCGGCATGCGGACTGGCTGGTGGACGTGGGTCCGCTGGCCGGGGAGCACGGCGGGCGGGTGCTGTACAGCGGGCCGCCGCAGGAGCTGGCCGGTGTGGCGGCGTCGGCGACGGCCCGCCACCTGTTCGCCGAGCCGGGGGCAGGGCCGGTGCGGGAGGTTCGGGAGGCGACCGGTTCGGTGCGGCTCACCGGTGTAGACCGGCACAACCTGCAGGGCGTGGACGCCGAGTTCCCGCTCGGGGTGTTCACCGCCGTGACGGGGGTGTCGGGGTCCGGCAAGTCCACGCTGGTGGGCCAGGTGCTCGCCCGGGAGGTCGGCGAGCGGCTCACGGATCCGGGGTACCCGGTGCGTCGGCTGGTGGAGGTGGACCAGAAGCCGATCGGCCGGACGCCGCGGTCCAACCTGGCCACGTACACGGGGCTGTTCGACGTGGTGCGCAAGCTGTTCACGGCGGCTCCGCAGGCACGGGCGCGCGGCTGGAAGGCGGGCCGGTTCTCCTTCAACGTGCCGGGCGGCCGGTGCGAGACCTGCACGGGCGAGGGATTCGTCTCGGTGGAGCTGCTGTTCCTGCCGAGTACGTACGCGCCGTGCCCGGAGTGCGCCGGGGCCCGCTACAACACCGAGACCCTGCAGGTGCGGTACGAGGGGCTCGACATCGCGGAGGTGCTGGCGCTGACGGTGGAGTCCGCGGCCTCGTTCTTCGCGCAGGTCCCGGCGGCTTCGCGCAGCCTGCGGGCGCTGGAGGACATCGGGCTGGGCTATCTGCGGCTGGGGCAGCCGGCCACGGAGCTGTCGGGCGGCGAGGCGCAGCGGATCAAGCTGGCCACGGAACTCCAGCGGCAGCGCCGCGACCACACCCTGTACGTACTGGACGAGCCGACGACGGGGCTGCATCCGGCCGATGTGCAGGTGCTGCTGCGGCAGTTGCACGGGCTGGTGGAGGCCGGGCACTCGGTGGTGGTCGTCGAACACGACATGGAGGTGGTGGCGGGCGCGGACTGGGTGATCGACCTGGGTCCGGGCGGCGGCGCCGACGGCGGCCGGATCGTCGCGTCGGGCCCGCCCGCTCGGGTGGCCCGCACGGCGGCGAGCCGCACCGCCCCTTACCTGGCCCGCGCGCTGGAGCGGGGATCCCGGTAGGACCCCCCGGATCCGGGGAGCAGGCCGAAGACGGCGATGCACGCGGCCCACACCACGGCCAGTCCGAACAGCACGAGCAGCAGCCACGGCCAGCCGCCCCGGACCTGTTCCAGCTCCCAGGCCCGCAGCTGCACCCTGCAGTGCGCGTTCACCGCGTCGTCGGTCATGCCGCACAGCGGCTCGGGTTCGGCCGCGGGGAGGACCGTCGCCTGTGCCTGGCCCGCGGGGGCGGGCGGGAGGAGTTCGGGGTGGGCGTCGAGCCAGGCGGTGAAGGTGTCGCGCATGGCTGCGTGGCCGCGTTCGTTCGGGTGCAGGCTGTTGTGGAGCCACTTGGCGGGGCTGAAGCGCTGTGCGGCGAGCCCGTTGACCGTCTCGATGTCCAGGAAGTTGACTCCGGCTGCGCCCTTTCTGCGCTCGCACAGCTGGAGCCGGTGCGTGGCGAAGCTGTCCTTCATCTCGGCCATGTAGGTGATGCCCGCCGTGTCGGCCGCCTGGCGCATCGTGGTGTCGATCTGTTCCACGAACGTGCGGATGAAATCGCGCTCGGCCTTCGTCAGGGCCACTCCGCTGCAGCGGCCGGCTGCGGCGATCGGCTGCGGGTAGGGCACGGCCACGATGGGCACGTCGGCGGGCACGGCCTGCCGCAGGGAGCGGTAGGTCGCGATGAGGTCCTGGCGGACCTTCGGCAGGTTGTTCAGGAACAGGGACCTGCGGGTCTCGCAGTCGCCGGGCGCGAGGCACGCCTCCCCGAGGATGGCGAACCCGGCGTCGTTGCCGCCCAGCGCGACGATGACGAGGGCCGGGTGGAACGAGGACACCACGCCTTTCAACTGGTCGATCTGGGTCCCCGGTTCGCCCGGCTGCACGCGGGAGCGGCCGGCTCCGGAGCGGGGGTTGACGTTGTAGGTCCGCGCGCCGGAGCAGGCGAGGAACAGCACGCGGTCGAACCGCGGGCCGGCGGCGACGAGTCCGACCGCGTAGGCGGAGGGCGAGCGCCGGCATTCGTTGCGGCCGCCGTCGTCGGTTCCCTCGAAGTAGCTGCTCGCGCCCTCGCCCGACATGTAGGAGTCGCCCAGGGCCACGAGGACGCGCTGTCCGCCTGCGGGGTCGAGGGCCTGGGGGTGGCGGTGCTCCGGGGGCGCCGCCGCGAGGAGGCACAGCCCCGCGAGGACGAGGGCGACGTCGGCGTGCGTGTTGGAGACGATGGCCGCCAGCAGGAACAGCGCCGCCGCGACGAGCACCGCACTCAGCACCCAGTCCCGCTGCACGAGCCACAGGCAGCACAGGACGACTGCGGCGGTGACGACGAGGCCGAGGATCCCGATGACCCCCACACCGGCCCCGGGCCCCGCGGCGGAGCGCCGCGCCCGCAGGAGGCGCACGCCCCACTCGGACAGGAGGTTGAGGCTCAGCGGGAGGCACACGAAGAGGGCCGCGCCGAGGCCGATGAGCAGGCCGACGTAGAGACCGCCCTTGGCCTCGGGCAGCACGAGGGCCGCGATGACCGCCACCACCGCGGTCAAGGCCATGAGGGCCGCGCCCCACAGCAGCAGCGCCCTCCTCGGCCGGCCCGGTTCGACTCCGCGCCACGCTTCGATGAACCAGCCCAGACCGAGCAGCAGGAGCACCGACCCGACGAGCGGCAGGGCGTCCCCCTCCACTCCCGCCAGGTGGAGGACGAGTACCACCACTCCGGACGTGGTCAGCAGGCCGCCCGCCCGGAGCAGCCAGCGCGGGACGCGCCCGCCGGGGCCCGGCTCGTGACCTGAGCCCAGCTGCCGTCCGACGAAGACGGCACTGCAGACCCCGAAGAAACCCAGAGCCGCATACAGCTCGAGGAGCGGTACTCCGCGGCTGGACTCCACGACGAGCACCACGGCGCCCACGACGAACAGCGCCCGCGGCCCCCACCACATCAGCATGCCGCGCCGGTCCCGCCTGCCGACCGGCGCTGCCGGCTCGCCACCGTGCATGTCCCTGCACCCTTCTCTGCCGGTCGGACGACGACGCTCGGACCACGTCGGCCTGGGCCTGACGGGCTACGCATCCCCCGGCAGCAGGTGCTGCGGAAGTTCGCGGAAGCTCCACCGGCCCTGCCGGCGGGTGAACAGCCAGACCAGGTCGTAGCGGTCGGGCCAGGCGGCGGGGATGCCGAGCACCTGGTGGGCGCCGAGGGAGCGGATCAGGCGGGGGACGCCGGTGTGCTCCCAGCAGACGAGTACGGGCATACGGGCGGCCAGCACGGCCTGGGCCAGGGCCGGTTCGGCTCCGACGGCGAACTCGGCGCGCAGCGGGGTGCGCAGGGTCGCGGCCAGCGGCTCGACCGTCTGGCGGCAGCGGTCGGGGGCTCCGGCCGGGCCGCCGGCCGCGAAGACGACCGCGGGGCGGGGCAGCGTGGAACCGCCGGCCGGCGGGAAGAGGCGGTGCAGTTCCTCGGCGCGCCGGCGGCCGCGCCCGGCGAGGGATCCGGGGTGCTCGTTGCCGTCCTCGTCTTCGCCCAGGTCCCCCGCGTACGGCTTCTCCGCGTGCCGGATCACCATGACGAGGGCGTCCTTCGGTGCGGGTTTCGGGCCGTGGGCCGAGGTGCCCGACGGGTCCTGCGCGGAGCAGCCGGCCATCGCGAGCGGGGCGAGGGCGGCGGCCGCCAGGAGGGTGCGGCGGCGCGGTCCGGACCCGGCGGGGGCTTGTGGCATGGGGCCCACTGTCCCCCACGGGCCGGACGCGGGCGGGGTGCGGCGCGTCGTACGGCGGCCACGAGCGCCCGGTCGGCCGATCACATCCGCCGATCGGGTCAGCGCGCCGGGTCGGCCCGTCGGGTCAGCCCGTCGGGTCAGCCGGTCGGCCGGGGCTTCTCGTACGGGGAGGGCACCGGGAAGTACGCCTCCAGGAACGCGGTGACCGCGCGCTGCTGCTCCCGGGGCGACAGGCCGGGTCCGGCGTCGTCGTCGGCGAGGCAGAACGCGTCGGCCGAGCGGTCGGCGGCGAGGCCGGGCAGCCGGTCGATCTCGTCGGCCCGGCCCGTGCTGATGTACGCGTGGACCAGTTCGCCCTCGACCGCGCGGGCGTCGGCGAGGGCGAGGTGGGAGGCGAGGGTGACGGGCGCGAGGTCCTCAGCGCTGCGGAAGACGGAGCGGCTGGTGGTGGTGAGCCGGCCGGGCAGCCGTTCCTCGACGTGGGCGAAGAGGGAGCGGCTGAGCGGGTACGGGGTGTGGGCCAGGATGTGCGGGTAGGTGCGGCCCACGGCCTGTTCCACCGCGCGGCGGGTGGCCTTCTGGGAGGCGGTGAAGACGTCGTCGTCATCGCTCGGGGCGTCGGGGGCCACGGCCCGCCGGTCGTGGAAGACCTTGGGCAGTCCGGAGGAGAGGAAGTAGTTCTGCGGGCACTGGGGGCGGCCGAGGAAGATGTCGTCGTTGAAGTAGAGGAAGTGCTCGGCGAGGCCGGGGATGCGGTGGAGCTGGCTCTCGATGGCGTGGGAGTTGAACACCGGGAGGCCGGCGGGGTCGGCGAACAGCTCGCGGTGGTCGACGACGGTCAGCCGGGGGTGGTCGGTGGCGAGCCAGGGCGGGGTCTGTTCGTCGGTGACGATGAAGACGCGGCGGATCCAGGGCGCGTGGGCGGCGATGGAGCGCAGGCAGTAGCGGAGTTCGCCACGGTCGCGGTAGCGGTTCTCGGCGTGGTCGACGAGGGCGTGGCCACGGGTGCCGGCCTCGGCCGCGGCGGCATGGTCCCGGCGGCGGCGCCAGGCGGGGTCGGCGGCGTCGACCCAGGTGATCACGGCGTCGACGGGGAAGTCGATGTCGTCGGGGAAGCGGCCTGCGAAGGCGTCGACGACGGGGTGGTCGCGGTCGCCGACGCGGAGGGTGGCGGTGGCTTCGAGCGTCGGCACCCACCAGCCGTACGGGGTCTCGCGCAGGCCGGCGATCGCGCCGATGCCGGAATCTGCGGCTTCCCAGAACTCCAGGTCGCAGCCGGTGTCGGGGCCGTAGGCCAGGGTCCGGCCGGAGGTGACGACCGGCTGGAAGAGGCGGACGCCCTTGATCTTCGGGTGCGGCGGGTCGGCGGGCCCGGACTCGCGGGCCGCGACCGCTTCGGGGAGTGCCTCGGCGAGGACCTCCCCCGCTTCCCCGCCGTCGCCGTCGCCGTCGCCGAGGAGCAGGGCGTACACCGGGAGCCCGGTGAAGGCCGCGGCGCATGCCTTCAGGGCGGCGGCGCGGTCGTCCGGGGCGATGGCCACCCGGTGCCGCAGCCCGCCGTCGGGGACCAGTCCGTACGGGACGGCCGCCGCTTCGAGTGCCTCGGCGACCGCGTTCAGGCCGGCGTCCCGGGCGCCGGCGGGCAGCAGGTCGTCGCGGACCCGGGCGAGCCGGCCGCGGTGCCGGACCAGGCCCGGCGTTCGCTCCAGCAGTTCGTCCTCGCGGGTCCGGCCGGCCGGGGGCGGCGCCTGGCCCCCGCTCCCGGTGCGCTCCCGCTGGGCGGCGTCCGGCTGTTTCGGTACGCCGCCGGGCCGGCGCAGCGTCCGTGCGATCCGGCGCAGGCCGACGGGAAAGGGGATACGGGAAGGGCCCTGCATATACGACCTCGCGAGACGGCGCCGGTGTGCGGCACCCGAGGATGCGGGCGGCACCCGGCGTGAGGGGGTGCGGTGCCGTCCGGCAGGCAGGGGCGGATGCCTCGTTCACCTCCACCTTTCCCGTCGTTCATTTTTCACGCAAGTGTCTGGAGTCCCTTTGTCCGCATCTCACAGGGACTTCTCAGATGCGGCGCTCCCGGTGCGCCTGCGTCATCCTCGGTGCTCGTGGAGCCTCATGCTCCGTTCTTGCGGACCGCCCGCAGCCACTCGCGGTTCATGGCGGCGATGGACGGCAGCGGGATGCCCTTGGGGCAGGCCGTGGCGCACTCCCCGGTGAGGGTGCAGCCGCCGAAACCCTCGCCGTCCATCTGGGCCACCATGTCCAGTACGCGGGTCTCCCGCTCGGGCGAGCCCTGCGGCAGCACGTTCAGATGGTTGACCTTGGCGGAGGTGAAGAGCATCGCGGAACCGTTGGGGCAGGCCGCCACGCAGGCCCCGCAGCCGATGCACTCGGCGTGCTCGAACGCGAAGTCGGCGTCGGCCTTGGGCACGGCGGTGGCGTGCGCCTCGGGGGCCGATCCGGTCGGGGCGGTGACGTAGCCGCCTGCCTGGATGATCCGGTCGAAGGCGCTGCGGTCCACGACGAGGTCCTTGACCACGGGGAAGGCGGCGGCCCGCCAGGGCTCGACGTCGATGGTGTCGCCGTCGGCGAAGGACCGCATGTGGAGCTGGCAGGTGGTGGTGCGCTCGGGACCGTGGGCGTCGCCGTTGATCACGAGGCTGCACGCGCCGCAGATGCCCTCGCGGCAGTCGTGGTCGAAGGCGACCGGGTCCTCGCCGCGCAGGATGAGGTCCTCGTTGAGGGTGTCGAGCATCTCCAGGAACGACATGTCGCGGGATATGCCGTCGACCTCGTACGTGACCATGGCGCCGGGGGTGTCGGGGTTCTGCTGGCGCCAGACGCGCAGGTTGAGCCTCATGCGTAGCTCCGCTGGGTGGGGTGGACGTACTCGAAGACGAGGTCTTCCTTGTGCAGGACGGGGGCCGCGCCGGTGCCCTGGTATTGCCAGGCGGCGACGTAGCCGAACTCCTCGTCGCGGCGGGCGGCCTCGCCGTCCGGGGTTTGGGACTCCTCGCGGAAGTGGCCGCCGCAGGACTCGGCGCGGTGCAGGGCGTCGAGGCACATCAGCTCGGCGAGCTCCAGGTAGTCGACGATGCGGTTGGCCTTCTCGAGGGACTGGTTGAACTCCTCGCCGCTGCCCGGGACCTTGATCCGCTTCCAGAACTCCTCGCGGATGTGCGGGATCCGCTCCAGCGCCTTGCGCAGGCCCTCCTCGGTGCGGGACATGCCGCAGTACTCCCACATGAGCTCGCCGATCTCGCGGTGGAAGGAGTCGGGGGTGCGGTCGCCGTCGACGGCGAGCAGCTTGGCGAGGCAGTCGCGGGTCTCGCGGATCGCGGCCGCGGCCTCGGGGTGGCTGTCGTCGACGGCTTCCCGGTGCGGGTGGCGGGCCAGGTAGTCGTTGATGGTGGAGGGGAGGACGAAGTAGCCGTCGCCGAGGCCCTGCATCAGGGCGGAGGCGCCGAGGCGGTTGGCCCCGTGGTCGGAGAAGTTGGCCTCGCCGATCGCGAAGAGGCCCGGGACGGTGGTCTGGAGGTCGTAGTCGACCCACAGGCCGCCCATCGTGTAGTGCACGGCGGGGTAGATCCGCATGGGGACCTCGTACGGGTTCTCCGCGGTGATCCGCTCGTACATCTCGAAGAGGTTGCCGTACTTCTCGGCGACCTCGTCCCGGCCCATGCGGCGGATGGCGTCGGCGAAGTCGAGGTAGACGCCCTGGCCGCCGGGGCCGACGCCGCGGCCCTCGTCGCAGACGTTCTTGGCGGCGCGCGAGGCGATGTCGCGGGGCACGAGGTTGCCGAAGGAGGGGTAGATCCGCTCCAGGTAGTAGTCGCGCTCCGCCTCGGGGATCTCGGCGGCGGGGCGGGTGTCGCCCTGGGCCTTGGGGACCCAGATGCGGCCGTCGTTGCGCAGGGACTCGCTCATCAGCGTGAGCTTGGACTGGTGGTCGCCGGTGCGCGGGATGCAGGTGGGGTGGATCTGGGTGAAGCAGGGATTGGCGAAGTACGCGCCGCGCCGGTGCGCCCGCCAGATGGCGGTCGCGTTGGAGTTCATGGCGTTGGTGGAGAGGTAGAAGACGTTGCCGTATCCGCCGCTGGCCAGGACGACGGCGTCGGCGTAGTACGTGTCGATGCTGCCGGTGACCAGGTCGCGGGCGACGATGCCGCGGGCCACACCGTCGACCGTGATCAGGTCGAGCATCTCGGTGCGGGCGTGCATCTCGACGTTGCCGGCGGCGATCTGCCGGGACAGCGCCTGGTAGGCGCCGAGGAGGAGCTGCTGGCCCGTCTGGCCGCGGGCGTAGAAGGTACGGGAGACCTGGACGCCGCCGAAGGAGCGAGTGTCGAGGAGGCCGCCGTACTCGCGGGCGAAGGGGACGCCCTGGGCCACGCACTGGTCGATGATCTCGACGGAGATCTGGGCGAGACGGTGGACGTTTGACTCGCGGGCGCGGAAGTCGCCGCCCTTGACGGTGTCGTAGAAGAGGCGGTGCACCGAGTCGCCGTCGTTGCGGTAGTTCTTGGCGGCGTTGATGCCCCCCTGCGCGGCGATGGAATGGGCCCGGCGCGGGGAGTCGGAGAAGCAGAACTGGACGACGTGGTAGCCCTGTTCGGCGAGGGTGGCGCCGGCTGCCCCGCCGGCCAGGCCGGTACCTACGACGATCACGGTGTGCTTGCGGCGGTTGGCCGGGTTGACGAGCTTGGCCTCGAAGCGGCGGCGGTCCCAGCGTTCGGCGATGGGTCCTGCGGGGGCCTTGGTGTCGGCGATCGGCTCGCCGGTGCCGTAGTGGGTGTAGTCGGTGTGCGCGTGGTCGTTGCTCATGTCAGCTCACCACTCCGGTCATGACGGCGACGGGTACGGAGACGAAGCCCGCGAAGAGGACGAGGGCCAGGGCGTTGGCGAGGAGCTTCAGCGCCCGGTCGCGGCGGGCGTTGCCCGCGCCGAGGGTCTGGGCAGCGCTCCAGAAGCCGTGCCGGACGTGCATCGCGAGCGCGGCCATCGCCACGATGTAGATGGTGTTCCCGTACCAGGTGGAGAAGGTGGCGAGGACGTTCTCGTAGGGGTGGCCGGCCCATGCGCGCTCGTTGACGGTGAGCGTGGTGAGGTCGAGCAGGTGCCAGACGATGAACAGGGCGAGGATGACGCCGCCCCAGCGCATGGTGCGCGTGGCGTAGCTCGCGCGGCGGCGCTTGTGGGCGTACCTGACCGGGCGGGCCTTGATGTCGCGGCGGCTGAGCTGGTACGCGGACACGGCGTGTGCGACGACGGCGGCGAGCAGGATGACGCGGGCCGCCCACAGGCCCCAGTGGCTGTGCAGGAAGGGCTCGCCCATGTGGCGGAGCCAGTGCGCGTACCCGTTGAAATCCCCCGGGCCGAAGAAGATCTTGAGGTTGCCGATCATGTGGACGACCAGATAGCCGAGCATGATCAGCCCGGACACCGCCATCACGGACTTCTTGCCGACGGTGGAGTCCCAGAGCGTGCGCGTGGTGGACGGTCGTCGGCCCGTCCGCGTTGCCAGAGCCATGTCACAGACGGTAAGGACCAAGTCCCAAGAGGTCCAAGACATGATGGCGCTGATCTCGATAGAGGGTCCCTATGTAGGGCGTATCCTGGGGGGATGCAGTTCCAGCAGCTCCTGTACTTCGTGGCCGTCGCCGAGACCCGGCACTTCACACGGGCCGCGGAGCGGGTCCACGTCGCCCAGCCGTCGCTCTCGCAGCAGATCAAGGCGCTCGAACGGGAGCTGGGGGCGGAGCTCTTCAGCCGGGCGCGGGGCAACATCGCGCTCACCGACGCGGGCGAGGCGCTCCTGCCGCTGGCCCGGCGGATCCTGGCCGACGCGGACACCGCACGGCTCGAGGTGCAGGAACTGGCGCAGCTGCGGCGCGGGCGGGTCCGGCTGGGGGCCACGCCGAGCGTGTGCACGGGCCTGCTGCCGCATGTGCTCCGGGCTTTCCACACCGCCCATCCGGGGATCGAGCTGCTGATCGAGGAGAGCGGCTCGCTGGACCTCGTACGGGAACTCGCGCGCGGGGCCCTGGACTTGGCGCTGATCGCGCTGCCGCTGCCGCCCTCGGCTCCGGCTCTGACCACGGTGGAGCTGCTGACGGAGGACCTGGTGGTGGTCTCCTCGGCGGAGCTGCCGCCTCCGGCGGGCGGTGACCCGCTCACGGTGTCCGCGCTGCGCGACGAGCCGATGGTGATGTTCCGCCACGGCTACGACCTGCGGGACCTGACGGTGGCCGCCTGCAGGGCGGAGGGCTTCGAGCCCGTGTTCACGGTGGAGGGCGGGGAGATGGACGCGATCCTGGGCTTCGTCCGCGCAGGGCTTGGCCTCGCGGTGGTTCCGGCGATGGTCGTCGACCATGCCGGCCCGGGGCTGCGCGCCACCCCCCTGGCGGGCTCCCCGCTGCGCCGCACGATCGCCCTGGCCCACCGCACGGACGTCGCTCCCCCACGCGCGGCCCGCGAGCTGAAGCGCATCCTGCTGGGCTGAGCCGGTCGCGCCTCGCCCAGGGCGGCGTCAGGCCCTCCGTCAAGGCCGCGCCGGGGCCGCGGGGAGGGTCTGGTCGAGGCCGTCGGCCAGCATCGCGAAGGCCTGGTCGGCGTCGGCCACGGCCGCCGGGTGGGCCTCGTCGGCGCTCTGGCCCGCATCCATGCGGCGATAGTTCTCCCGGCCCAGCTCGTGGCGGACCGCCACCAGGTGCACCGCCGCCAGCCGGGCGATGAGCGGCGGGACCGACTCCGCCTCGAGCACGGCGGCGAGCAGCTCCACCTCACGGTCGGTGTAGTGGGCCATCCGGCTCTCCAGGCTGGCGGTGGAGTAGAGCAGCCGCTGGAACGCGAGCACCCCGGGATGGTCGCACAGCCCGGTGATCGGGTCCCGTTCGGCGAGGGCCGCCAGGAAGTGCGCACGCACCGCGCCCACCGGCGTCTGACCGGCAGGGCGCTCGCGCACGATGCGGGCCGCCTCGTCCTGATGGTCGGCGAACCGGTCGAGGACCAGGTCCTCCTTGCTCGGGAAGTACCGGAAGAGGGTGGGCTTGGAGACCTCGGCCGCGGCGGCGACATCTGCCACCGACACGGCATCGAAGCCCCGCTCCAGGAAGAGTTCCAGCGCCGTTGCCGCCAGCTGGCGACGCGTACGGAGCTTCTTGTTCTCGCGCAGACCCGTCGTGTTCTCCATGCGCCCAGCATACCACAAATTCGTGACCCGGTAATTTTCTTGACCAGGTTGCATTTTCCGTCGGGAGCCGCTTTCCTTGAGACGTCGAGGAGCACATCGACGAGCACATCGACGAGCAGCACATCGACACAGATCGATGAGGAAAGGACATCCGATGACCGACGTACTGATCGTGGGCTCCGGCCCCACGGGACTGACCCTGGCCTGTGAACTCGCCCTCGGCGGAGCCTCCGTCCGCGTCATCGAGGGACGCACCGCACCGCACCGCGAGTCCCGTGGAAAGGGGCTCTGGCCGAGCAGCCTCGAGGTCTTGGAAGGGCTCGGCGTGGCCGAGCCCCTGAGGGCCGTCGGCAGCAGTGAGGTGGTCCTGCGCAAGTACTTCGACGGGGCGCACGTCAACGACACCCCCATGCCCGGCAGCGGCCTGCTGATAGGGCAGTGGCAGATCCAAGAGGCGCTGCGCGACCGGCTCGCCGGCCTGGGAGTGCGGGTCGAGTACGGGTCCCGGCTCGCCGGGATCGCCCAGGACGCGGCCGGGGTCCGCGCGGAGCTGGCGGACGGCACCGTGATCGGGGCCCGCTATCTCGCCGGGTGCGACGGCGGGCGCAGCACCACCCGCAAGCTCCTCGGCATCCCCTTCGAGGGCAGTGGGGAGGAGGAGCCCGCGATGGTCATCGGGGACGTCCGGGCCCCGGGGCTCAGCCGGGACTTCTGGCACCAGTGGTTCACCTCGGAAGGCGGCGGGATACTGCTCTGTCCGATGCCGGGGACGGACACCTTCCAGCTGCAGGCCCCACCCGAGCAGGACGAGCGGGGCGGACTGCTGCCGCCCTCGCTGGAGAGTTTCCAGCGACTGTTCGACCGCCATGCCCGGATGCCGGGGATCCGGCTCGCGGATGCCACCTGGCTCTCCGCCTGGCGGGTCAACGTCCGCATGGCCACCCGGATACGGGAGGGCCGGGTGTTCCTCGCCGGGGACGCCGCGCATGTCCACCCCATAGCCGGCGGGCTCGGCATGAACACCGGCATCCAGGACGCGGCCGCCCTCAGCCGGACGCTGGCCGCGGCCCTGGCCGGGCGGGCCGGTGAGGGGGTGCTCGACGCGTACGAGGCGGAGCGGCTGCCGGTGGCCGCCGAGGTCCTGGCCGACACGTCACGGCGGTACGAGCGGGTCATGGCTGCCGTCCGGACTCCCGGCCGGGGAACGGAGGCCGGCCTGGACTGACCGGCCCGGCCGGGCCTCCGTCGGCCGCGGCGGGCTCCGGATCCGGCTCCGGTCGTGCGGCGCGGTGGCGTCAGGAGGGTGTGGGCACGGCGTCCGACAGCGAGAGGGTGTGGATGCGGTCGGGGGCGCCGGGGCGGGCGTAGTACCAGCCCTGGGCGGTGTCGCAGCCGAGGTCGCGCAGCTGGGCGGCCTGGGCTCCGGTCTCCACGCCCTCGACCGTGACGGCGAGTTCGAGGCTGTGGGCCAGCGCGACGATGCCCTCCACGATCTTGACGTCGACCGGGTTGGCGGGCTGCTGCTGCATCCCCTTGGTGAAGGAGCGGTCCAGCTTCAGGACGCTGACCGGGAGGCGGCGCAGGTTCGCCAGGTTCGAGTAGCCCGTGCCGAAGTCGTCGAGCGCGATGTCCACGCCGAGGGCGGCGAGCCTGCGCAGGGGTTCCAGGAGTTCGTCGTCGGCGCCGATCAGGGCCGATTCGGTGACCTCCAGGCACAGGGCACCCGGGGCGAGGCCCGAGTTCTCCAGCACCGCGACGGTGTCGGCGACCAGGCCGGGGTGGTGCAGCTGGGTCGGCGAGAGGTTGACGTTGATCCGCAGGGCCGAGCCGCCGTGCTGGCGCTGCCAGTTGCGGGCCTGGCGGACGGCCTCCTCCAGGACCCAGCGGCCGAGCGGAACGATCAGCCCGGTCCGTTCGGCGAGCGGGATGAAGCGGTCCGGCCCGAGTACCCCGTACTGCGGGTGCGACCAGCGCACCAGCGCCTCGGCGCCGTGGACGCTGCCGTCGTGCATGTGGACCAGCGGCTGGTACTCGATGAAGAACTCGCCGCGTTCCAGCGCCGCCGGGAGGGCGTTGGTCAGGCCGTGCCGGGTGATGGCGCGGGCGTCGGCCTCGGCGTCGGCGAACTCGAAGCGGTTGCCTCCGGCCGCCTTGGCCCGGTACATGGTGATGTCGGCGCTGCGCAGCACCTCCGCCGCGGTGCGCTCCCGGGCCGGGCCCTCCACGATGCCGATGCTGCCGCGGACCGACAGCTCGCGGCCCTCGATCCGGATGGGCACCGACAGGGCGGACAGGATCCGGACGGCGAGTTCGGTCACCTTCTCCTCGGTGTCCGAGCCGGTGGTCAGCGCCACGAACTCGTCGCCGCCGAGTCGGGCGACGACCTCCCCGGGGCCCGTCGCGCAGCTCTGCAGCCGGTCGGCGACCTCCACCAGGAGCCGGTCGCCCGCCGAGTGGCCGAGGCTGTCGTTGACCGCCTTGAACCCGTCGAGGTCCAGGTAGCACAGGCCGAAGCGGCTGCCGCCGGCCCCGCTCAAGGCCTTCTCCAGGCGTTCGAAGAACAGCGTCCGGTTCGGCAGCCCGGTCAGGGCGTCATGGGTGGCCTCGTAGCGGAGCCGCAGGTTCAGCAGCCGCCGCTCGGTGGTGTCCTCCATCAGCGCCAGCTGGTACTGCGGCACACCCTCGGCGTCGCGCAGCAGCGACACGGTCAGGTTGGTCCACAGCACGGTCCCGTCGTGGCGGTAGTACGGCTTCTCGACGCGGTAGCTCTCGCGCTCGCCGCGCACGAGTTCCCCGTACATCCGCCAGACGTGCGGGGCGTCGTCGGGGTGACCCCACTCGCTGACGTTGCGGCCCCGGACGTGCCCGCCCATCCCGCCGAACATCTGCAGCAGCGCGTCGTTGACCTCGAGGACGTTGCCCTCGAGGTCGGCTATGCCGATGCCGATGGCCGCGCCCTCGAAGACCGCCTTGAAGCGCTCCTCGCTCGCGTGCAGGGCCTGCTGGGCGTCGATGCGGGCCGTCAGCGCGGAGCGGGCGATGGCCTCCTGCTCCTTGAGGGTCCGCTCGCGCAGGGCGCGGGCGAATCCCGCCGCGATCCCGTGCTGCAGCCGGGCGCAGCGGGACCGGTACTCCTCGGTGCCCTCCACGCCCACGCCGTCGGGTCCGCAGTAGAGCACCAGGTACGACTCGACCACGCCGAGCGTACCGGCCAGCGCCTCGGGGTCGGTGCAGTGCACGGCGACGAGCTCGGCCCCCACGCGCTGGGCGACGCCCGCGTCGAAGGGCCGGGCGTGCAGGGCCTCGGCAAGGGTTCGGGCCAGCGGAATGAGGTGCTGCTCGAACTCGACGCGGGTCAGCGAGGTCGCCGTGACGGGGAAGATCGCCCGTCCCCAGATGGTCGCGAAGCGCCCGATCCGGTCCTCCAGCCCGCTCCGCAAGGCGGCGGGACCCGCCGACAGGCCCGCCGGAGCCGACGGGCCTGTGGACGCGGACGGAGGCTCTGCTCCCTGCGCGGGCTCGGCAGCCTGCGCGGGTGCTGCCTTCTTCGGGGTCGGTGTGCCGGAAGGCACCGCGGCCGGGGATCTCACGCCTTGCGTCCCACTCCGCCGAAGCCCGAGAACGCGTACGGGTCCTCGGGCGCCTCGCCGTCCTCCGGGTCCTCGGTGCCCTCGGGCTGCCACAGCGGCATCGACACGACACCGGGACCGACCAGTTCGAACCCGTCGAAGAAGCGGGTGATCTGCTCACCGCTGCGCATGACGAGCGGGTTGCGGATGTCCCGGTAGACGCCGACCATCCCGCCCGCGACCTCCTGGGTGAGCGGGATGCCCTCGTAGGAGGCGTGCGTGAGCACCAGGAGGCTGCCGGGGGCCAGTGCGTCGCGCAGTTCGGCGACGGCGGCGTACGGGTCGTCCGCGTCCTCCAGGAAGTGCAGGACGGCGACGAGCAGCAGGGCGACCGGGCGTTCGAGGTCCAGCAGCTGCCCGACCTCGGGGGCGGCGAGGATGTCCCGCGGCTTGCGCAGGTCGGCGGCGACGATGCCGGTGCGGTCGTCGCCGACCAGGACGGCGCGGCTGTGCGCGACGGCGACCGGGTCGTGGTCCACGTAGACCACGCGGGCCTCGGGGCTGGCGGCCTGGGCGATCTCGTGGACGTTGCCGAAGGTCGGGATGCCGGAGCCGATGTCGAGGAACTGGGTGACGCCCTGGGCCACGGCGTAGCGGACGGCGCGGCGCATGAAGGCGCGGTTGGCCTGCATGATCTTGGGCAGGCCCGGCAGGAACTCCATGGCGCGGCGGGCGGCCTGGCGGTCGACCTCGAAGTTGTGGGAGCCGCCCAGGTAGTAGTCGTAGATGCGGGACACGCTCGGCACCGATATGTCGATACCTGGCGGGGCCCAGGCGGGGCGCTCCATCGCGGTCTCCAAGCCGTAGTCCTGCGCGGTCGTCCGGGGTCGGACGCCTGTCCGAGCCGAATGTACTGATCATTGCCCAACGGAGCGAGCAAAAGCGGAAATTGGTGATCCGTTCTTCATCACACACCAAAGGCCTCGACGGCCTCTCCCGCAGCGAATGACCGAAACCGACAAGTCGCTTATGGGAATGTGCAGGTACGTGACCGGACTGCATCGTTCCGTGGCTCAAACCTCTATGGTCTGTGCTCCACCCGTTCAGGCGAACCACGGCCGAGCCCCGCGTGCGCGAGCGCACGTGAGCCCATGCTCCCCGGGTGAACAGAGCCTGTACCAGACGTCTGCTGGTGGTCCCGGTCCTGCTGTGGGCGGCACTGTCCGCCACACCGGCCGTGGCTGATAGCTGCGCCTACGCGACGATCGACACCGGAGACGGCGCGGCCGCCCTCCGGCTGGTCGCGGCCGCCGGAAGCAGTGCGGCCGCGAGCGGCCGGGGTGGCGGACATCACGGCGACGGGACCCCCGGCGGCCAGGGCGGCGGCCGCGGGAACACGCACGGCAACGGCCACGGCGGCCACCACGGCAGCGGCGGACACGGCGGACACGGCGGGCACGGCGGCCACGGGGGGCACCACTGCCCGCCGCCGCCGCCTCCCCCGCCGTGCCCGCCGAAGCCGCCTCCCCCGCCGACGCCGACCCCACCGCCGCCCCCGGTGCCGAAGCCGCCCCCGAAGCCGACTCCGCCGCCCGCGCCGCCTCCTGCGCCGGCCCCGAAGCCCACTCCCCCGCCGCCGCCCGCTCCGCGGGCGAAGCCGAAGCCGCCCGCGCCGGCGCCGCCGAAGCCGGTACCGCCCCCGCCGCTCGAGGTGAAGGCGCCGGCCCCCGCGGTAACGCCCCCGGCCCCGCCTCCGAAGAAGCCGGTGGCCAGGCCGGCCTACCGCACGGCAGCCGCCAAACGGCCCGAGCACCACATCTCACCAGTGACCTTCACCTTGATGACCGCGGCTCCCGCGGTGCTCGCGATCGTCGCGCTGCGCCCGCGCTAGGGGGTGTCGTCAAAGTAGCGTCGTCCGCCCGCGAGGGCGGGGCCCCGCCGGCCAGACGGGACTTTGACGACACCCCCTAGACCGCCCGCACACACCGCACACCCCCCTCGTGACCGATCGGGAGTCATCTTGTCGGAATGGCTCGTCCTGTCCCTCGCGATGGCCGCGGCATGCGCCGTGGTGCTGTCCATCGCCTTCTTCAACCACCGCCGGATCGGCGACGACGACGATCCCAACGAGACCCCGGACGTCATCGAGTACATGACGATGATGATCGGGGTGATCTACGCGATCGTGCTGGGCCTGGCGATCGCCGGCGTCTGGGAGGGCCGCGGGGCCGCCCAGGAGTACGTCCGCCAGGAGGCCCAGGCCCTGCACGAGATCAGCATCCGTTCCGAGGTCTACCCGGCCGAGGTGCGCAAGAAGATCAGGTCCGACGTCGACGCGTACGTGACGTACGTGGTGGACACGGAGTGGAAGGAGATGGCCGACAACGGCAATCTCACTGATCACAGCGGGGAGCTGCTGGACCGCATCCGCCGGGACGTGACGGACTACGAACCGCAGACCGACCACGAGGGGCAGGCGTATCAGCCGCTGGTGGACCAGGTCGCCCTGGTGGACGACGCCCGCAGCGCCCGTGGCCAGAGCGCGGGGGCGACGATGCCGGGGGTCGTGTGGTTCGGGCTGATCGCCGGCGCCCTGGTGACGGTGGGCCTGGTCTTCACCCTGCAGATCCGCCGCTCGTTCCGGGAGCTTCTGCTGGCGGGCCTGTTCAGCGCGCTGATCGCCTTCCTGCTGTTCCTGATCTGGGACTTCGACGCGCCGTTCGGGCGGGGCATCGCGGCGACCGCCGAACCCTTCCTCGCACAGTTCCCGCATCTGGGACTCGGCGACTGAGGTGACCGAGGCGTCGGCGGCACCGGGGGCCCGGCGTGCCCCCCGCAGCCGCCCGGCAAACCGGGGACGGGCCTCCCGTCCCCGGTTCGGCCCATCCCCGTGCCCCATTCGCCCGTTCCTGATCGCGGGTCACCGTGGCCGCGCCTAGCGTGGCGGGCATCGAGGCGCACGACCCCCCACGTGCGGAAACCGTTCCGCGGCTGCTCCTCGGGGATCCGGAGAACAACCATGGGTGCGATACGTACCAACGCCACAGCCCTGCTGAGCGCCGGCGCCACAGGCGCCGTACTCGCGCTCGGCGTCCTCGGCGCGCCCTCCGCGACCGCGGCCGAGGCCCAGCCCATCACCTCGTTCGGCTTCGCCATCACCCCGTCGACGGTTGCCCCGGGCGGCCGGACGGTGCTCTCGGTCACCGGCTGCAACGCCGCCTACGCCACCGTCTCCTCCGGGGTCTTCGACACCGTGAGCATCGCGCGCGGCCAGACCGCGCGCGTGACCGTCGATCGCGACGCCCGGCGCGGAGCCGTGTACTCCGTGTCCTTCACCTGCAACGGGGAGACCGGTTCGGCCGACCTCACCATCACCGGCGGTACCACCCGTCCCACCACCAGTTCCACGTCAACGGCCACTGCGAGGTCCAACACGTCCGTCACCTCCACCTCCACCGGCGGCGCCTCCCTCGGAGTCCGCGGCGGCCTGGGCGGCAGTGTGGCCGGGATGGACACCCGGGAGCTCGGCGCGGGCGCCGGGCTCTTCCTCGCGGCCGCCGGCGGTACGGCGTACGCGCTCCGCCGCCGCTCCGCACGCGGCCACTGAGCGTCCTCGGCCACGCCCTGCAGCACACCTGAGCGTCCTCAGCCGTACACCCCCGCACCACACCACCACAGAGCACCGAGCGCCGGTCGCCCCGAGTCCTGGCCGAGGATTCGGGGCGACCGGCGGTTCCCGGGCCGCGACCGGGGCGGCCGCGTCGTCAGGCCCGTCCGCGGAGGGGACGGCGCCGGCGCATCACGTGGACGCCCGCGCCCAGCGCCGAAGCGCCGACGAGGCTCGCCCCGATGGCGGTCTCGGCGGTGGACGGGCCGAACGAGCCGCCGATACCGCCCTGTGCGCCGTTGCCCCGCAGGATCGTGAACCGGTGCGTGGCGACCAGGCTGTTGTCGTGGCACTTGACCGACAGCGTGTGGTTGCCGGGCGTGGCGTGGTTGAAGATCCGGACGGTGGCGAACCCGATGGAGCCGGCCGAGAGGTTCGTCTGGGGAAAGTTGCCGGCCGACCAGACGGTGCCGCCGTGGCGGCAGCCGGCCGCGCTGACCTGCATCGTCGATCCCTGGTGCACGGAGTACGGGTTGACGGTGACATTGCTCGGTCCGTTGCCGCTGTTGCCCCCGTCGCCGCCCTGGCCCGACGGAGATCCGCCCAGCGGGTCCGGCGGGTTCGCGGCGGCGAACGGGGTACTGAGCCCGACGGCGACGAAGGCCGCCGCGGCCACGGTGAGGGCGCGCAGAACACGCATGGTGGAACCTCCAGCGGGAAGCGCCCCGGAGCGGTCGCCCGGGAAGATCGACGAGAACGCCTCCCACGACGAACCCTCGGGGCGGCTCGCAACCAGCGCATTTCCGGCTTTGGGCCGCAAGGTTGAGCGACACGCCGAGGCGCGCGCGGCGCGGCTGACGGAGCCGCAGGTCACGACCCGTCAGGCATTTATGTGACGAATACCTGGATGGGCGCACCCCTTCCGGCCCCGCCACCCGTTCGCCCCTCACCGATCGCCGTCTTGCGCACGCAGCCTTAGCGTGCCTGGAGAAGGGCGTACAGGGGTGGGACAAGAACGCGGGTCGGGACCCCCGCGTCGGGAAGGGAGAGCCATGACCGAGGACGAGAGCGAGCAGCCACCGAGAAGACGATCCCCCTGGGGCGTGCTCGCACTGGTCATGCTCAGCGGCCTCGCCATGATGCGCAACGGGGCGGAGGTCGGCGACGGGCCGCCGCAGCCGACGGCCGCCGCCGCGGTCGGGGTGCCTGCCGAGCAGCTGCCGGCGTATCCGCCGGGGCAGGGCGAGCAGCCCATGCAGCACCAGCCCGCGCCGCCGGTGGAGGTGGAGCCGCTCGAGCACTCGTCGGTCCAGCGCATCCGGATCCCCGACATCCGGGTGGACGCGCCGACGATGACGGTCGGGCTGGACCCGCAGGGCTGGATCGAGGCCCCGCCGCCGCAGGACCCGAATCTGGCCGGCTGGTACCTGAACGGCATCTCGCCCGGCCAGCGCGGCTCGGCGGTGATCGTGGGCCACGTCGACAACGCGCACGGCCCGGCGGTCTTCTACGGCCTGGGTTCGCTGCACAAGGGCAACCACATCGAGGTGGAGCGGTACGACGGACGCACGGCGGTGTTCGAGGTGTACGGGGTGGAGGTGTTCTCGAAGGAGACCTTCCCCGGAGCCCGGGTGTACGGGGACACCGGGCACGCGGAGCTCCGGGTGATCACCTGCGGCGGCGGCTACTCCAAGGCGCGGGGCTACGACGGCAACGTCGTCGTCTTCGCCCGGATGGTGGCGACGCGCTGAGCGGCTTGCGCACCGCCCCGCCGGACGGCCCGGGGCCCCGCCCCGCCGGGGAGGGGCCCCTCAGCGGGGCGGCAGCGCCGGCAGCGTCATCCGGTAGCCCCGGGCGAGGAGTTGGGGCAGGTAGGTGCTCACCGCGTGGACGCTCTGCGAGCGGTCGCCGCCCGCGTCGTGGTTCAGCACGATCACGCCGGGCGCCGCGCCCTTGAGGACGCGCGAGACGATCGTGGTGGTGCCCGGCTCCTTCCAGTCCAGCGTGTCCACGGTCCAGGCGAGCGGTTCCATGCCGAGCTCGGCCCCGATCTCGAACGCGGCCCGGTTCCACGCCCCGTACGGCGCCCGGAACCACAGGGGCGCCTCCCCCACTGCCTGTTGTACGACCTCGCTGGTGCGGGAGATCTCGGAGGCGAGGTCGGGCCGGCTGAGCGTGGGGATGAGCGGATGGGTCCAGGTGTGGTTGCCGATGACGTGGCCCTCGGCACTCATCCGGCGCAGCAGGTCCCGGTTGTCGGTGGCCATCTCCCCGCAGACGAAGAACATGGCGCGGACACCGTACCGGGCGAGGGTGTCCAGGATGGCGGGGGTGTAGCGGGGGTCGGGCCCGTCGTCGAAGGTGAGCACCATGGCGCTGGCCGTGCTCGCGTCGGGCGGCAGTTCCAGAATGGGCCGGGTCCGTACGGCGGGCCTCGCGGCGGGCGGGCGCAAGGGGGTCTCGGAGGTCATGGGGCTCAGCCGGTACGCGGCCTGCCCGGGCGCCTGGGGCTGCAGGGCGCGGACTCCGCCCGGTCCGGCGGCTCCGCCGGGTCCCGGCTGTCCTACGGCCGGGCCGCCGACGGGGCCGGCTCCGAGGCCTGCACCCGGGTCGCCGCCCGCCGTGTTCTGTCCGGGTGATCCGGTCTCGCCACCGGTGAGGAGTCCGGAGGCGGCGGCGACTCCGAGGAAGACGGCGGTACGCAGGAGCATGCGTCGCCCTACTGTCGGCTCGTCATTTTTCATTATTACTACGTATCAACGACATCCTGGCAGATGTCGAGAGGCGCGAACGCGCGGGCTTCCCCTCACCCGATCAGCCGCGCCTCACCAGGGGGAACGGCAGCGTCTCGCGGATCGTCAGGCCCGTGAGGAACATGACCAGCCGGTCGACGCCGATGCCCAGACCGCCGGTCGGCGGCATGGCGTACTCCAGGGCGTCCAGGAAGTCTTCGTCGAGTTCCATCGCCTCCGGGTCGCCGCCCGCCGCGAGCAGCGACTGGGCGGTGAGCCGGCGCCGCTGCTCCACCGGGTCGGTGAGCTCGGAGTACGCGGTGCCCAGTTCCGTTCCGAACGCCACCAGGTCCCAGCGCTCGGCGAGGCGCGGGTCCCCCCGGTGCTGCCGGGTGAGGGGGGAGACGTCGGTGGGGAAGTCCTTGTAGAAGGTCGGCAGCTTGGTCTTCTCCTCCACCAGCCGCTCGTACATCTCCAGCACCACGTCGCCGCGGGTGTCCTCACGCGCGTGCGGTACGCCGGCCCGGTCGCAGAGCCGGCGCAGCACCGGTTCCTCGGTGTCCGCGTCGACCTCCTCGCCGAGCGCCTCGCTGATCGCCCCGTACATCGTCTTGACCGGCCAGATCCCGGAGATGTCGTGGACGACGAGCTGTCCGTCCGGGCCGGCCTTGTGGGCGATCGGCGAGCCGAAGGCGGCGGTCGCGGCGCCCTGGATCAGCTCGCGCGTGAGGTCGAGCATCACGTCGTAGTCGGCGAAGGCCTGGTAGGCCTCCAGCATCGTGAACTCGGGGTTGTGCTTGTACGAAACGCCCTCGTTGCGGAAGGTGCGGCCCATCTCGAAGACCTTCTCCAGGCCGCCGACGCACAGCCGCTTCAGGTACAGCTCGGGGGCGATGCGCAGGTACAGGTCGAGGTCGTAGGCGTTGATGTGGGTCCGGAAGGGCCGGGCGTTGGCGCCGCCGTGGATCTGCTGGAGCATCGGGGTCTCGACCTCGAGGTAGCCGCGGTCCAGGAGCCCCTGGCGCAGTGCCTGGACGGCCGAGGAGCGGGCCCGTACGACGTCCCGCGCCTCGGGGCTCGCGACCAGGTCGAGGTAGCGGCGCCGGACGCGGGCCTCGGGGTCGGCGAGGCCCTTGCGCTTGTCGGGGAGCGGGCGCAGGCATTTGCCGGTGAGCTGCCAGGAGGAGACCACGAGGGACGGCTCGCCGCTGCGGCTGGCGCCGATCTCGCCGCTCGCCACCACGTGGTCGCCGAAGTCGACCTGGGAGGTGAAGGAGTCCAGTACGCCGGCGCCGCTCTCGTCGCGGGTGAACACCAGCTGGATGTCCCCGGACCAGTCACGCAGGACGGCGAAGACCACTCCGCCGAGGTCGCGTACGAGCATCACGCGGCCGGCGAGCGTGGCCTGCTCCCCGGAGCGGGCTCCGGGCGGGTGGGCCTGGCGTGCGGCCAGCAGATCGGCCACGGTGTGGGTGCGCTGGCGGATGCCGACCGGGTACGGGTCGGTGCCGGCCGCCCGGATCCGCTCCATCTTGGCGTGGCGGACCCGGACCTGGTCGGGCAGCCGCTCGGCACGCGCGGCGCCTGCGGCCTCCTGCCCCACGAGGTCCAGGCCGAGGGAGTCGAGCGGGGGCAGCCCCTCGGTCGAGGCGGGCGCGGTGAGCCCCCTGGTGTGCGCGTTGCCCCAGAGTTTGCGCAGGCTGGGTACGGAGACGAAGCCCTCGGCGATGCCGGAGGCGAGGCTGACCCGGGCCAGCGAGCCGGCGTCCTGGTAGCAGAGGAACCGCGGGTACCACTCGGGCCCGTACTTGACGTTCGAGCGGTACAGGGCCTCCAGCTGCCACCAGCGGGAGAAGAACAGCAGCAGTTTGCGCCACAGCTTGAGGACGGGGCCGGCGCCGATCCGGCCGCCCTCCTCGAAGGCGGAGCGGAAGACGGCGAAGTTGAGGGAGATCCGGCGCACGCCGAGACCGGGCGCGGCGGCGCACAGCTCGGCGACCATGAACTCCATGACGCCGTTGGGGGCGGTGCGGTCGCGGCGCATCAGGTCGAGGGAGATGCCGTCCTTGCCCCAGGGGACGAAGGACAGCAGGGCGATCAGCTCGCCCTGGGCGTCGAAGGCCTCGACGAGCAGGCAGTCCCCGTCGGCGGGGTCGCCGAGCCGGTCCAGGGCCATGGAGAACCCGCGCTCGGTCTCGGTGTCGCGCCAGGTGTCGGCGCGCTCGATGATCCGCTGCATCTCCTCCTCGCTGAGGGCGGAGTGGCGGCGGATGACGGTGGTGGCTCCGGTGCGCTTGACGCGGTTGACGGCCTGGCGGGTGACGCGCATGTCGCGGCCGTCGAGGTCGAAGTGGGCGACGTGCAGGATCGCCTCGTCGCCGAGCTGGAGGGCGCTGAGCCCGGAGCGGGCGTACGCGGTGGCCCCCTCCTCGGAGGCGCCCATCACGGCGGGCTGCCAGCCGTGTCGGCGGGCGACGGTGAGCCAGGCGTCGACGGCGGGGGTCCAGGCGGCGGGGTCGCCGACCGGGTCGCCGCTGGCGAGGCAGACGCCGGCCTCGACACGGTAGGTGACGCCGGCCCGACCGTTGGGGGCGAAGACGACGGCCTTGTCGCGGCGGGTGGCGAAGTAGCCGAGGGAGTCGCCGCGGCCGTAGGCGCCGAGCAGGGCGCGGATGCGGGGCTCCTCGTCCCCGTGCAGGGCGGCGGTCAGCCGCTGGGAGCGGAAGAGGGTCGTGGCGGCGTTCAGCAGGGCGAGGGCGCCGAAGAGGCCGAGGAAGAAGTAGAGGGGGCGGGGCGGGTGGCCGTCGAACTGGCGGGGCGAGACGAGGCCGCCGAAGACCTGCCGGGCGGCCCAGTCCAGCCACTGCTCCTTGGGCAGGGTGCCGGGGAACAGGGCGACCAGGCCCCAGCCGAGGATCACGGCGGCGAGCAGGCCGAGGCCCAGGACGAGCAGGGCCCGCCAGAACGCGCCGGGCCGGGAGGCGGCGTAGAACTCCTTGCGGGCGGCGACCAGGACCCCGAGGGCGGCGAGGGCGATGGCCATCGAGGGGCCGCCGATCCAGTAGTAGTCGTCGGCGATGATCAGGAGGTCGACCAGGACGAGCAGGGCCAGATAGGTGACGACGATCCACCAGGCGACCCTCTTGCGGGTGCCGAGGGCGGCGGCGAGCAGGAAGAGGAAAACGGCGTAGGCGAGGTTGGCGCTGACGGGCACCACGATCTCGTCGAGGAACCGCACGATGTGCCGCAGGAGGTGCCGCAGCGTCGGGGAGAGCGCCAGTACGGCGCACAGCAGTCCGAGCGCTCCGAAGAACGCGGCGAATGCATCGGGCACCCGGTTCAGGAAGCGGTTCCGGGTGCCCCGGGTCTCCTCCACGGTGGCACTCATGGTTCGCACTGTAGGGAGGCCGACGCCGCTCCGCGCGGCGAGTCGGGCACCCCTTAAGGGCTGTGCCGTAATCCCCGGCGGGCGCACGACGACAGCTACGGCGCCTCGCCGCGTTGTCGGAACGTCCGCATACGCCCAGTATGCGGACGCCCCTCCGCCTTGCGATGCACCGCATCTGACGCCGTGCGCTGATCCGCCGGGGATTACGGGACAGCCCTTAAGCTCGGAAAGGTGACTGAGCACGTGAACACGGGATTCGAACGCGGTACGGACGGCCCCAAGGTGATCCTCGCCGGGGTGGACGGGTCGGAGTCCTCGCTGCGGGCGGCCGCGTACGCGGCGGGGCTGGCCCGGCGGCAGAACGCGCTGCTGGCGCTGGTGTACGTCCAGCCCGTGATGCCGGCCGGGGCCTCGCTGGGGGCGCCGGTGGCCGACACCACCGGGGAGATCGCGGAGGGGCTGGTGGCCGAGATCCGGGACGCGGCGGAGCGGCTCAAGGGCATCTACGAGGTGCGCTGGCAGTTCCACACCTTCCGCGGCGACCCGTACGCGGGCCTGGTGAGCGCGGCGGAGGAGCTGACGGCGGACGCGGTGGTGGTCGGCGCCTCCGAGCAGGCCGGGCACCGCATCGTCGGCTCGGTTGCGGTCCGCCTGGTCAAGGCCGGCCGCTGGCCCGTCACGGTGGTCCCGTGACGGGCCGGCGGCGGGAGGAGCCAGGGGCGGCGGCGGGCTACTTGGCCATCGTCAGGCCGTCCTTGGCCGCGCCGCGGCTGAGGACGGCCTCGCTGATGGCGTCCTGCGCCTCCTCGTAGTCCCCGTCCGAGGACCGCGCCAGGGCGGCGGGCAGGTTGACGACCTTGCCGGCGGACAGGTCCATCATCTGCGGGATGAACTCGGCCTTGGTGACCTGCCAGCGCCCGCCCGCGGCGGCCGGCGGGGCGAAGGTGAAGCGGCCGATCGAGCCGTAGTTGCCGCGCATGTCCCGCGCGCCGGAGTAGTTGAACATCTCGCCGGCGACCTGGTCGCCCATGCCGTAGATGATCCACGTCCCGTTGACCTTCTCGTAGGCCTGCGGGATGTGCGCATGGGTGCCCAGGATCATGTCGATGTCGGGGCGGGCGCCGGTCTGCGAGGCCGTCAGCGCCTTGCCGAGCGCGAGCTGCTTCTCGTCCGGCTCGGTCTGCCACTCCGTACCCCAGTGCACGCTCACCAGGACCACGTCCGCGCCCGCCTTCCGGGCGGCCCGCGCATCCGCGATGATCTTGTCCTTCTCCATCAGGTTGACGGCCCAGGGCTGGCCCTCCGGCAGCGGATAGCCGTTCGTGTCGTACGTGTACGCCAGGTGCGCGACCTTCGCGGAGCCCGCCGTGTACAGGGTCGGCGTGGCCGCCTCGGTCGCCGTACGGGCCGAACCCGCGTGCTTCAGCCCGGTCTTGTCGAACGTGTCGAGGGTGCGCTTCAGACCGTCGGCCCCGGCGTCCAGGGTGTGGTTCGAGGCCGTGGAACAGCCGTCGTACCCGGCGTCCTTGAGCCCTTCGGCCACCTCGGGCGGGGACTGGAAGGCGGGATAGCCGGTGAACGGCCCGCCGTCCTCCCCGTACACGGTCTCCATGTGGCAGATGGCCAGGTCGGCGGTCGAGACCACCGGCTTGACCAGGGAGAACATCGGCCTGAAGTCGTGGCCGTCGCCGTCCGCGTCGGCCGCCGCCCGCTTGATGACGGAGTCGTGCGGCAGCACGTCACCGGTCGCGACCAGGGTGAAGCCCTTCGCGGCGCCGTCCGGGGCCGCGGGGGACCCGGGGCCGCTGGACGGCGCCGGGGCGCGGGAGTTGCCGAGGCGGGCCGGGGCGGGCTCCTTCCCGGCGGAACATCCCGCGGCGGCCGCCGCCAGGAGGGCAGCCGACAGGAGTGCGAGGGCCTGCCGGGCGTGCTTGGTCATCTGGGCCAGCTCTCATTAGTAGGACTATCTGACCATCTGTAATCCATAGAGATGGACGTCACCAGTCGGGGAACGGCTCCGGGGCCACCCGGCCCCACCCGGGCGGCCGTTCGCCGCGCCGTTCGACCGTTCACCGCCGGGCGCGCCCGCCCACCGGACGACCGGGGTGCTTGGGCGCAACGCCGGGACAGGACGGTTCCCGGGGCGCTCCGTGCAGGTGAGGGTGGGTCCGTCGGACCCGAACGGACCCCAGGAAGGAGCCACCCGTGCCCCTCTCCCCCACCCTCCTGCGCACGGATCCCGAGGCACTGGCCGAACTCCAGCGCGACCACGGGCGGGCCCTGTTCGGTTTTCTGCTCGGCCTCACGGCCGGGGACTCCCAGCGCGCCGAGGACCTCGTGCAGGAGACCCTGGTCCGGGCGTGGCAGCACCCGGAGGTGTGGGAGAGCGACCACGAATCCATGCGCCCCTGGCTGTTCACCGTGGCGCGGCGGCTGGCGATCGACGCCCGGCGGGCGCGGCTGTCACGGCCGCAAGAGGTGGACCCGGAGGGGCTGGAGCAGGCGCCCGCGCCCGAGGACGCGGTGGCCGGCTCGGTCACGGCGATCGATGTCCGGCGGGCGGTGGGCTCGCTCGGGCCGGAGCACCGCGAGGTGCTGATGCAGGTCTACTTCCAGGACCGCTCGGTGGCCGAGGCGGCGGCAGAACTCGGGATTCCGGCAGGAACGGTCAAATCCCGTACGTACTACGCGCTGCGCGCCCTCAAGAAGGGACTCCAGGGGTACGGGTACGGTCTCGGCGCCTGAGTACCGGGGGGAACCACGCAGCGAACGAACCGAATGCACGCGGATCGGACACAAAGCACATCGAAATCGGCCTCAGAGCGTTCAAGTTGGGTAAACATCCCCCGTTCCGCGCGTCGCTCGGTGAAGGCTCATGGCTGACGACGGGAAGCTCGACGCGCGGGAGAAGGTGGAACGGTGCAGCCCGAGGGTACGAACGGCACCAGTGACGGCGGGCTCGCGGTGCCCATGGCATGGCTCTATGCGGAGTACATCGCCGACGAACTGCTGCGCACGGGCCGGCTGATCCCGGTCAGTACCCTGGAGTTCCGCGCCGGGCGGGACACGCTCGCGCTGACGATCTACCTCTCCGACGCGGCCGGCGAGCTCTCCGGGATCCGGGTGGTCTCGCAGCTCGACGAATGGCTGTCGCTGACGGCGTACGGGCACCCCTGGCGCGACTGGGTGCACACCCGGTTCCTCGCGCTGGGTGAGGACGCGCGGGAACACGGCCGCGGTGAGGACCCGGACCTCGAACTGGCCCGGGCGGCCTGGCGCTGGCTGGACCGCACCGAACTGTTCGCCACCAACCTCGACCCGGGCCGGCACGGCCACGCCGAGACCCCGACGGGCCTGGACGAGAACGCGCGGGTGTGGACCCCGGCGTGGCAGCTCGGGCTGCCGCTGGGCCACTTGGCGATGCACCTGTTCTGACGCGGGCCCCCGGGGGGGCGGACTCAACCGGGCCGTTGATGCGAACCCGGCGCCTCGGCCGGATCCATCACCAGGCCGGTGAAATCGGCCTCGTTGCGCTCGGCCCGGGTGACGTACCACCGGGCGATCAGCCACATCACCGGGTACACCACCAGGCCGAGCGCCACCCAGACCAGCGGCCCCGACGCGGAGCGCGGCAGCGCGAACAGCACCGGCAGCGTCCCGACGAGCAGGGCGAGGGCGCCCAGCGCGCCGAGCCCGGCCCTGAGCTGGCTGCGCATGAGGGCCCGTACGTAGGTGGCACCGAGGGTGGTCTGCTCGGAGATCTCCGAACGGGCCGGGGTGTGCGCGGGCGGGCGGCGGCGGGTGCCCCGGGGCACGCCCGTGACGATCTCCCGCCGGGGCGAGGGCGGCTGCTGGTGCTGCGGCTGCGGCTCGGCCATGGGGCCGGAGTCTACGCAGGGGGACGTCATTTGAGGAGACGGGACAGCCTCCGGTCGGCGAGCGGCTTGCCGCCGGTCTGGCAGGTCGGGCAGTACTGGAGCGAGGAGTCGGCGAACGAGACCGAGCGGACGGTGTCCCCGCACACCGGGCACGGCTCCCCGTCCCGGCCGTGCACCTGCAGTCCGCTCTTCTTCTCGGCCTTGAGGTGGCCGGCGGCCACGCCGTGCGCGCGGTCGACGGCCTCGCGCAAGGTCCGCCGGACGGCCTCGTACAAGTGGGTGACCTGCTCCTCGTCGAAGGAGGCGGCCAGCTTGAAGGGCGAGACCTTGGCCGCGTGCAGGATCTCGTCGCTGTAGGCGTTCCCGATGCCCGCGATGACGCCCTGATCGCGCAGCACGCCCTTGATCTGCCGCCGCTCCCCGGCGAGGAGCGCGGCGAACGCGTCCCGGTCGAAGCCCTCGGCGAGCGGGTCCGGGCCGAGGCGGGCGATGCCGGGGACCTCCTGGGGGTCGCGCACGACGTACACCGCGAGGCGCTTTTGGGTGCCCGCCTCGGTGAGGTCGAAGCCGCCGCCGCCCTCCAGGACGACGCGCAGCGCGAGCGGCCCCTTGCCGGGGCGCGGGGGCCGCTCGGGCAGCGTGTCCTGCCAGCGGAGCCAGCCGGCCCGGGCCAGGTGGGTGACGAGGTGGAGCTCACCGATCCGGATCGCCAGGAACTTGCCGTACCGGGCGGTGGCCCCGGCCGGCTGCCCTTCGAGGGCGCTCAGCGGCGGGTCGTACGTCTTGAGCACGCTGACGGCCAGCGGGAGGACGCGCTCCACCACCCGCCCGGCGAGGTGTTCGTCGAGGAACTCCCGCAGGGCCTCGACCTCGGGCAACTCGGGCATGCCCCCAGCCTGCCGCGCGAGCCCCGCCCCGGCTACCCGAAGCGGGAACTGCGTACCGGACCGCAGGAGCGGACACGGTCGCGCGGACCGTCGAGCCATCCCGCGGCGACGGCGGCGGTGAAGCCGCGCAGCGCCTCGTCGGGGTCGGCGGGGGTCTGCCCGTCGCCCCCGTCCGGGGCCGGGTCGGCGGTGACGATGTCGCGGGCGATCTCCTCGACGGGCCGGGTGTCGGCGGGCCGCTGCCCGTTCTCCGCCCACGGTGCCACGGTGTGCTGGGCCAGCAGGCCGCTGACGTCGGCGGTCACCGCCGGCGGGTCGGTCCAGCAGGTGGCGTGCTCGTACAGCACGTGGCCGTCCGTGCGCTCGTGCAGGCTGAACAGCAGCTCGGGGTCGTGTGCGTTCAGATCGTACGCGACGACGAGGGTGTCCGGGCGCGCCGGATCGTAGGGTACGGCGGGCAGCCCGAGCAGTTCGGCGGCCGCCAGCCCGATGACCGTGCAGGCCCGGCCTGGCAGGATCGACACGCTGGCGGGACGACGGCCGGCCGCGTCCAGGACGAGCCCGAGCCGGTCGATGCCGCGACGGCAGAGGGCGGGGTCGTCGCCGAGGTAGGCGTAGCGGCCGGTCATGCCGGCGTCGAAGCCGTACGGGGAGAGGGTGGCCAGGAGGCCGCCGGTCAGGGCGAAGTGCCAGCCGCGCAGGTCCTGACCGCCGAGGCCGCCGGCCGCCTCGGCGAGAGCGGCCCGGGAGAGGATCCGCCGCTGGCGGGCCCGGGCGCCGAGCCACATGGGGTCCTCGGGGTCCGCAAGGCCCGCGGCCGTCCGGCGCGCGGTGTCGAGGTCGCCCGCGAAGAGGGCGTTGTGGACGAGCAGGTACCCCTCGGGCCAGGGCGCCAGCCCGGGCCCGCGCCCCGCGAGCAGCGCGGCGGCCTCGCCGTGCCGCTGCTCGTCCTCGAGGGCGGAGACCAGCTCCTGGAGCAGCCGCCGGGAATCGGGTACCAGGGCGAGCGCCTGGCGCAGCGGGGCCACGGCGAGGAAGGGGATCCCGCGCTCGACGCAGCCGTAGCCGAAGTCGTAGAGCGCCTGGGGGCTCCGGGGCTTCTTGGCGGCGGCCTTCGCGGCCTTCGCGAGATCGTCGAACCCGGCTGCTTCGGCCAGGTATTTCGCCGCCTTCGCGAGGTCGGCCAGGGGCGCGGTCTCCGCGTGCGGTCGCAGGCTCCGTACGGCCCCGGGAAGATCTCCGGCCTTGATCAGCCGGCGGACGTCATCAGTCATCTGGGTCATCACGATGATCGTCCGGCATCGCCGCGCCCCGCAGCAACGCATTTCGTGCCGGTCGGAACCTCGCGACGCGGGTCAGGACATGACGAACTCGCACCAGACGCATTTGCCGCTGCCCCGGGGTTCCACGCCCCAGACGTCCGCCAGGCGGTCCACCAGCATCAGGCCGCGGCCCGACACGCCCGATTCGCCTGCCTCGCGGCGTCGGGGCAGGGCACTGGAGCGGTCCTCGACCTCGACGCGGAGCCTGCGCTGCGCGCCCGGCAGGACCCGGAGGGTCACGATCGCCGGGCCGTCCGTGTGCATCAGGGCGTTCACGATGAGCTCGTCCGCGACGAGTTCGATCTCGTCGGACCGTTCCCGCGCGCCCCACGAACGGACCGCCGCGCCGATCATGTGGCGGGCCGCGACCAGGGCTTCCGGGTCTCCCGGGGCCACGTGCTGCTGCAGGCGGCCGCCGCCCCCCGGGGCCTCCTCCGCCTGGCGGCGCAGCAGGAGCAGCGCCATGTCGTCGTCGCCGCCCCGCTCGTCGATCACCCCGCACAGCCGGTCCGCCAGCCGTGGCAGGTCCGCCGGTCCGCTCCGGACGAGCGCGGTCAGCAGCTGGATCCCGTCGTCCAGGTCGGCGCCGGGGTGTTCCACCAGGCCGTCCGTGCAGAGCAGGAGCGTTTCCCCCGGGTCCAGTTCCAGGGTGGTCACCGGGTACTCCAGGCGGCCGAACTCCGCCGAGAGGCCCAGCGGCATCCCGCCCTCCACCGGCAGCCTCCGGCAGTCCCCGTCCCGGGTGCGCAGCAGCGGGTCGATGTGCCCGGCCCGGACCAGCTGCAGCACGCCCGTGGTGAGGTCGGCCTCCACGTACGTGCAGGTCGCGAAGCGGTCGGTGTCGAGTTCGTGCAGGAAGACCGAGGCCCGGGCCATGACGGTGCCCGGCGAGTGGCCTTCTGCTGCGTACGCGCGCAGCACGATCCGCAGTTGGCCCATGACCGCCGCCGCGTGCGTGTCGTGGCCCTGGACGTCGCCGATGACCGCCCCGACCCGGCCTCCCGGCAGCGGGACGACGTCGTACCAGTCGCCGCCGATGTCCTGGCCCATCCGGGCGGAGCGGTACCGTACGGCGATCTCCCCGCCCGGCACGGAGGGGATCCGGCGCGGGAGCATCGCCTGCTGGAGGCCTTCCGCCAGGTCGTGCTCCTGTTCCAGCAGCATCGCCCGCTGGAGGCTCTGCGCGATGCTGCTGCCCAGTGCGACCAGCAGGTTCCGCTCTTCCTGGGTGAAGCCGTCCTTGTCCTGGTAGAGCAGTCCGATCGCGCCGATGGGGCGGGCCTGGGCGATCAGCGGCAGGTAGGCGGCCGCCGAGATGTCCATGGAGGAGATCTTCGACCACAGCTCGGGATAGCCCTCGGCGAACTCCTTCGCGGAGTCGAGGAACCGCGGTTGCAGCGAGCGGACGACCTCGCTCATCGGGTACTGCTCGTCGATCCGGGTGTACCGGGTTCCGGGTACGAAACTGTCCTGCGGTCCCTCGGCCACGAGGTGGATCCGCCCGGCCTCGACCAGGCCCATGACCATGCCCATGGAGCCGAGCCGCTCCAGGCCGTGGGCGTCGCCGATGACGTCGATGACGTCCCGCACCGTCCGGGCGTGGGCGAGCGCGGCGGTGGTGCTCTCGACGACCGAGGTCTGGCGGCGCCGTTCCTCGTCGAGGCCGAGGCGTTCCGCCGAGTGGCTGAGCTCCTCGGTGGCGTCGCGGACGATGCCGATGATCCGGAACGGGCGGCCGTCGGGGCCGCGCATGACCCGGCCCTGGGTGTGCGTCCAGCGCAGCCGGCCGTCCTGGCAGCGGATCCGGAAGTAGGCGCCGTAGTTGTCCTCGGCGCTCTTGAGTGCGCTGGAGACGAGGGCGTCGAGCCGGGTCGCCTCGCTGTGCGGGACGCGCGGGGCGAGGGATTCGGGCCGTCCGTCGTATTCCTCGGGCGTCATGTCGTAGACGTCGAGGGCTGCTGCGTCCATGTGCAGGAGACCGGTGTCCAGGTCCCAGTCGAAACTGCCCATGCGGTTCAGCGAGAGCGACCGGTCCGGGTGTGCGGGCCAGTCGTCCGGCAGCGATACGGTGGTCGGCACCGATCCACCATGACACACGGGCCGGTCAGGCGCTCTCCAGCGAGCGGGCGGCGTCCGCGAGCGGCTTGCGCAGGTCCGGGCCGCCGAAGGGGTCGCGCGGGGCGAACGGGTCGTCGGTGTCGTACGGGGCGTTCGGCGGCTGCATCGGGCCGCCGGAGTCCGGCGGGATCCCCGGGTCGCCCGGGACCTGCGGAGACAGGTCGGAGGGGACGTCCGAGAGGGCGTCCGGGGGGACGTCGCCCGGCAGGTTACCGGGGGCATCGGGCCGCGGACGCGCCGGCGGCTGCGCGGGCTGCTGCCGCTGCGGGGCCGGCTGCCTGCCCGCGTCCGGCCGGTCCGGCCCGGCCTGCTCCCCCTGCGGTACGCAGTCCGTGGCCTGGGGGGCCGGGACGCCGGCGGGACCGCCCGGCGGCTTCGGCGGGGCCGGCGGCGCGGGCGGCGCGGTCCGGGCCAGGCCGTTCGTGCCCGCGTTCGCGCCGGTGTCCGTCTCGGGCGGCGCACACGGCTCCGGCGAGGCGGCTGCCGGCGACAGGGGGCCTGCGGGGATGCCGTCCGCCGGGTTGTACGCGGGCACGACCTGCGGGGTGCGGTCCTGGGCCCCGTTGTCGCCGGTCTTGCGCTCGAGCCAGGTGTTGTCGGCGATGTTGGCGATGACCAGGCTCTTGACCGGGTTCGGGGTCGGTTCGATGACGATGACCTGCTGGGTCTGGTAGCCGCTCCACTGGTCCCCCTTGACCACCGGGGAGCCCTTGGGGGCGCGCGGCGCGAGCAGCGGATTGCCGCAGGCGCACCGGACGCGCGGCATGCCGTGGTCGTCGACGAGGACGGCGGTGCCGGCCTGCAGGACGGACTGGAAGCCGGCCGCGCGGCCGTCGCGGAAGGCGTGGCTCGTGACCCGGGTGTCGGCGCGGAGCACGACCGGGGTGAGGCTGCGCAGGAACTCCGGGATCTTCGACGTCTCGATGGAGGCGGCCTGGGCGAAGGCCTTCGCCTTGGTGTCGTCCTCGGTGAGGGTGCGCAGCTGCTGTTCCACGTCGCAGCTGCCCAGCCGCTGGGTGCCGCCGTACAGGCCGGGGGTGGCCGCGTTGACGGTCCGGATGCCCTGGCCGGTCGGGTTGGGCAGCGGGGGCTGCGCGGGGGCGGACTCGCGGGTGGCGGACGAGGTGGTGAAGGGGTCGGGCCCGGCCATGGCCACGGGCTGGAGCAGGACCTCTTGGCTCTCGGGTCCGGGCGCGCTCTTGGGCTCCTCGGTGCTGCCGCAGGCCGCGGCGAGCAGACCGAGGAGGGTGAAGAGGGCTGCGCGGGCCGGTGTATGACGACGCGGCGCCTGACGGGGTGTCCGTACGTGCACTTTGAATCTCCCTTTTCGCCCCGGTTGCTCCCTCTTGTCTGCCGCATGTACGGGACGGCCGCAACCGGAGCGTCGGGACGGAGGCAGGGCGAGGTCTTGAACATGTTCAAGGAACCTCGTAGGGTCACGACCGTGAGTTGAACGTGTTCAAAGCGTTCGGCCGCGTCCGGAGGGGAGTCCACGGTGACGGTACTGGTGCATCTGATCGTCACGCTCGGCATGCTCTACGTCGTCCCCGCCGGCCTCCGCCTGATCGACCCGGCCGGGCTGCGCGGGATCGCGCGGATCTGGCCGCTGCTCGCCGCCCCCGGGGCCCTGTGCCTCTGGCTGCCGCGCGGCGCAGCCGCGACGGTGCTCGCCGCTCTGTACGCCGCGGCCGCCCTGGCGCTCGCCGCCCGGGCCCCGGCCCGGCTGCTGCGGGCCCTGCGGATGCCGGCCGCCGGAAGGCGCACGCCCGCGCCGGCCGAGATCGCCGTGTTCACCGCGCTGGTCTCGCCCTCGGTCGCCGGGACCGCCCTCGTCGCCGAGCGCGCCGGGTACCGGCTGTTCGGCTTCGACCTGGACATCCTGGCGCTGACCGTGCCGCACTTCCACTTCGCCGGGTTCACGGCCGCCCTGGTCGCCGGGCTGGTGTGCCGGGCCGCCTCGCCCGCGCACGGCACGGCACTGTCGCGCTGGGCGGCGTACAGCGTCCCCGCCGGGACCCTGCTCGTCCTCCTCGGCTACTTCGTCGACGACTGGGCGGAGCTGGCGGGCGCGGTCGTGCTCACCGGCGGGATGTGGGCGGTGGCGCTGCTGACCTGGCGGGAGATCCGGCCCGCCGCCGGGGACCGCACCACCGGGGCGATGCTCGCGACCTCGGCCGCGGTCCTGGTGGCCACGATGCTGCTCGCGCTGTGGTGGGCGCTCGGCGAGGCGACCGGGATCACGCACCCCACCCTGACCTGGATGGCCGCCACCCACGGCCTCGGCAATGCGCTCGGTTTCGCCCTGTGCTCGGTGCTGGCCTGGCGCCGGCTGACCGTCGACCGAATGGAGATCACCCCATGACCCGCCTCATCAGCACCGGCCGTGACACCTTCAACTACCCCGACCGAGGTGCGACGCGGGGGCGCCCGCTGCCCGCCGGATACCACCACCTGCACCACCGCACCCGGATCGGCCACGGGCAGGCCGTCTTCGAGGCCGCCGGGGCCGCCGTCACCACCTTCGCAGCCCACCGGGCCTCGGGCATGCTGGTCCGGGCCGAGCACGGCGCCGTGCAGCCCGGGAGCCGGGTGGTGGTCGGGATCGGCTTCGGACCGCTGCGGATCGACGCCCCGTGCGAGGTGATCTGGACCGCGTACGAACCCCACCGGGCCGGTTTCGCGTACGGGACGCTCGCCGGCCACCCGGAGTGCGGGGAGGAGTCCTTCATGGTGCACCAGGACCCGGACGGCACGGTGTGGTTCGAGGTCACCGCCTTCAGCCGGCCCGCCGTCTGGTACACCCGGCTCGCGGACCCCGTGATCCCCTTCCTCCAGCAGTGCTACGCCCGCCGGCTGGGCCGTACCGTGCGCAGGCTGGCCGCCGCGGGCTGATCCGCCCGATACTGGAGGGGATGGACTGGTTCACGGCGCCCGGCTACTGGCTCGGCCGGCTGGTCTTCCAGCGGGCCCTCGCCGGCGTCTACCTCTTCGCCTTCGTCGCGGCCGCCCTGCAGTTCCGGGCACTGATCGGGGCGCACGGCATGCTGCCCGTGCCGCGCTACGTGCGGTACGTGCCGTTCAAACGCGCCCCGAGCCTGTTCCAACTGCGCTACTCGGACCGGCTCTTCGCCTGCTGCGCCTGGGCGGGGGCCGCGGTGGCCGCGGCCCTGGCCGCGGGGGCGGGGGACATCGTTCCGCTGGGCGCGGCCATGGGGATGTGGGCGCTGCTGTGGCTGCTGTACCTGTCGATCGTGAACGTGGGGCAGACCTGGTACTCCTTCGGCTGGGAGTCACTGCTGCTGGAGGTGGGCTTCCTCGCGGTCTTCCTCGGCAATGCGCAGGTCGGGCCGCCGGTTCTGGTGCTGTGGCTGCTGCGCTGGGTGGTGTTCCGGGTGGAGTTCGGCGCGGGGCTGATCAAGATGCGCGGGGACGCGTGCTGGCGCAAGCTGACCTGCCTCTACTACCACCACGAGACGCAGCCGATGCCGGGGCCGCTGAGCTGGTTCTTCCACCACCTGCCGAAGCCGCTGCACCGGGTGGAGTGCGCAGCCAACCACGTGACCCAACTGGTGGTCCCGGTGCTGCTGTTCACTCCGCAGCCGGTGGCCTCGTACGCCGCCGGGATCATCGTGGCGACGCAGCTGTGGCTGGTGCTGTCGGGCAACTTCGCCTGGCTGAACTGGATCACCATCACGGCGGCCCTGCCGGCGGTCGACTTCACGGGGCTCGCGGGGCCGCCGCCGGCCGCCGCGTCCCGCCCGGCGCCCGTCTGGTACGCGGTCCTGGTGTGTGCGGTGACCGTGCTGGTGCTGGTGCTGAGCCGGCATCCGGTGCTCAACATGGTCTCGCGGCGCCAGGTGATGAACCGGTCCTTCGACCCCCTGCACCTGGTCAACACGTACGGGGCCTTCGGCACGGTCGGCCGGATCCGGGACGAGGTGGTGGTCGAGGGCACCGCGGACCGGGTCCCGCGGGAGGACGGCGCGTGGCGGGAGTACGGGTTCAGGGGCAAACCGGGTGATCTGCGCCGGATGCCGCGCCAGTTCGCCCCGTACCATCTGCGGCTGGACTGGCTGATGTGGTTCGCGGCGCTCTCTCCCGGCTATGCGCGGGACTGGTTCGGGCCGTTCGTCGAAAGGCTGCTGGCGGGCGACCGGGACACGCTGCGGCTGATCCGCCACAACCCCTTCCCGGACGCCCCGCCGGTGTACGTGCGGGCCAGGCTGTACCGCTACCGGTTCACCACCTGGCGGGAGCTGCGCGAGACGGGCGCCTGGTGGCACCGCAGACTGCTGCGCGAATACCTCCCGCCGACCCGCCTCACCGAAGCGTCCTGGTCAGAGCCCGAGTAGCGCCGCCTCGCGTTCGGGGCCGGCGCCACGATCGGGCTCAGCACCGCGCCCCCGTCGCGGTTCGGCTCGGGGGCGCTGTGCGACGTCCTGGGGACCGGACGTCGTGGGACTAGTCGATGCCGCGCAGGATGTGGGACTCCGCCAGGTCGTCCTCGTAGCCCGCGAGCCGGATGGGAGCGGACCGGGCCCAGACTTCGAGGCTGCCGAGCTCGTCGGTGTGGGGGCGGACCCGCCCTGCGGGGCGCTCTCCCAGCGTCTTGTCGGACTTCGTCGTCGTGTCTGTCACCGCGCACTCCTTTGTGTCGCGTAACCCGGAGCGCGAGCCGCGCGCCGGGCACAAGGGATAAAGGGTTTCCGGACGCGGTGGCGCCTTGGTGGAGCGTGGCCTGGATGCGGCCGTCTTGTGCCACTCAGAGTACACATATGAGCGCCTCCCTGCTCAATAGACTGGCAAAATCCACTCGACGGCTTGATTTCTCCGCGAGTTCAGGAAGTCGTACGCCGGTGTGCCCGTGACGGGTGGTCTGCTCGACCGGAGCAGCAGGACCCGAGTGCGGGCGGCGGAAGGAGCGGCGGTGGCGAGGTCCGGAGTGCCGGAGGTGCCGAGGGTCGACAGCGTCGAGGAGCTGATGGAGCTGCTGCTCGCGTGCCGAGGGGCGTGGGACACGCCCGACCGCAGCGGAGACCCGGTCGATCTGCACGATCATGGGCTCCAGACTGCTGCACTGCTGCGCCGCTCGCATCCGTTCGACAAGGAGCTCCAAGTCGCCGGACTCGTCCACGACCTCGGCCATCTGCTCTTCCCCGGAGACGACGCGGGCCACGCCGACCATGCGGCGGAGGCGATCCGTCCGCTCCTCGGGGAACGGGTGGCCCGGCTGGTGCGGCTGCACGTCCCGGCCAAGCGCTATCTGGCAGCCGTGGAGCCCGGTCGGGCACTGTCCCCGCAGAGCGCGCTGACGCTGCGCGCGCAGGGCGGGCTGATGGACGAGGCGGAGGTCCGCGCCTTCGCGGCCGACCCCGATGCAGAGGCTGCCGTGACGTTGCGCCAAGCGGATGACGCGGGCAAGGTCGTCGGGCTCGACGCGGGCGTGATGGAGGACTGGCGTCCGGTACTCGAGCTGGTGGCGGCCGGGGCGTACGAGCGCACGCCGTGAAACGACCGTGCCCCGGCCCCCTCGAGAGGGACCGGGGCACGGGACGGCCGGCCTACCAGTTGGCCGGCGCGTAGTCCTTGAGGAAGACACCGTACAGGTCCTGGCCGGCCTCGCCGCGGACGACGGGGTCGTAGACCCGGGCCGCACCGTCGACCAGGTCGAGCGGGGCGTGGAAGCCCTCCTCGGCCAGGCGCAGCTTGTCGAAGTGCGGGCGCTCGTCGGTGATCCAGCCGGTGTCGACCGAGGTCATGAGGATGCGGTCGGTCTCGAACATCTCCTGGCCGCTGGTCCGCGTCACCATGTTCATCGCTGCCTTGGCGGCATTGGTGTTCGGGTGCCCCGCGCCCTTGTAACCGCGACTGAACACGCCCTCCATCGCCGACACGTTGACCACGTACGCCCGCCCGCTGGACGCCTTGCGGGCGGCCTCGGCCATCGACGGCCGCAGCGCGCTGATCAGGATGAACGGCGACGTGTAATTGCACAGCTGGGTCTCGAGCAGCTCCACCGGGGAGATCTGGTCGATGGTCTGTACCCAGGTGTTGGTCTGGACGACGTCGGGCAGCAGGCCGCCCGCGTCGATGGCGGTGCCGTCGAGGTGCCGTTCGATGCTGGCGTTGCCCGCGACCAGGGCGAGGTCGGCGACCTTCTGCGCGTCGAGCCCGCTCACGCCGACGGGCAGCGCCGCCAGGCCGTCGACCGCACCGGAGTTGAACGCGCCGATGACGTGGTGGGCGGGGAGCTCGCCGGCCGGCAGCGGGGCGCTCTCCCCCTCGACCAGCGCGGCGTACGCGCTGGGCAGGCGGCGGACGGTCTGCGTCGCGTTGTTGATCAGGATGTCGAGCGGGCCTGCCTCGGCCACCTGGTCGGCGAGCGCCACGGCCTGGCCCGGGTCGCGCAGGTCGAGTCCGACGACCTCCAGGCGGTGCATCCACTCCGCCGAGTCGTCCATCGCCTTGAAGCGGCGGATGGCGTCCTTGGGGAAGCGGGTGGTGATCGTCGTGTGGGCGCCGTCGCGCAGCAGCCGCAGCGCGATGTACATGCCGATCTTGGCCCGGCCGCCGGTGAGCAGCGCGCGCTTGCCGGTGAGGTCGGCGCGGGCCTCGCGCTTGGCGCGGTTCTGGGCGGCGCACTCCTGGCAGAGCTGGTGGTAGAAGTAGTCGACCTCGACGTAGCGCGTCTTGCAGACGTAGCAGGAGCGCGGGCGCTGGAGTATCCCGGCGATCCGGCCGGCCTCCGTGACCGAGGAGGGCAGGATGCCCTCGGTCTCGTCGTCGATGCGCTCGGCGGAACCCGTCGCGGTGGCCTCGGTGACGGCCTTGTCGTTGGCGGTCTTGGCGGCGCGGCGCTCCTGGCGGCGGCGCTGCTTGACCGTGCGGTAGATGCCCGCGGTGGCACGGCGTACGGTGATGGCGTCCGGGTGGTCGACGTCGAGCTGGTCGAGCTCGTCGAGCACGCTGAGGCAGACGGCCATGCGGTCCGGGTCGATGCCCGGCCCGTAGCCCTGGTCGTCCCCGGTCACGTGGTTGTCTTCGGTCACCGTCATGGCCGCTGCCGTTCCTTGATCACTCGTCCGCAACCGCCTGCTGCGGAAGTCCCCAAAACCGCCACTGTACGGATCCGACGCGCCCGGAACCAAACCCGTTCTCCCGCGTCTCACGCACCGCGACCGGGCCGTCACCTTGGGCAGGGCCCGAGGGGCCGTGTACTCCTTCCGGAGTATGCCCGAGGTATGACTGATGACCACCTGTAGGAGGAGGAATACGCAGCTCAGGTCGGGCATTGTGGAATTCATGAGTGCCCTAGCGCTGTCGGTCCTGCTCTGCCTGGTGTCCGCCGTCGCGTACGCGGGCGGCGCGATCGTCCAGGAACAGGTCGCGGCGAGCACCCCGGACCGCCCGTACGCGCCGCTGCGCCGGGCCGGCTGGTGGTGCGCGGTCGGGCTCAACGGCCTCGGCGCGCTGCTGCACGTGGTGGCCCTCGCGTACGGACCGCTGAGCCTGGTGCAGCCGCTCGGCGCGCTGACCATCGTCTTCGCCCTGCCGATGGCGGCGGTCCTCGTGCACCGGCGGACGGGTGCGGCGGCCTGGCGGGGCGCGGTGCTGGCCACGGTGGGGCTGGCCGGGCTGCTGGCGCTGACGGGCGGGGACCGGGATACGGAGCAGCCCCTGGCGGGCGGGGAGCGGAGCCTGCTGCTGATCGTCACCGGGGCCGGGGTGGCCGTGCTCTTCACGGCGGCGCACCGGATGCACCGGCCGGTGGTGCGCAGCGTGCTGCTGGCGGCCGCGGCGGGTACGGCCTTCGGCATGGCCTCCGTGTTCACCAAGGCGGTGGCCGAGGACTTCTCCCCGGGCGCGCTCGGCTCGCTGTGGCCCGATCTGGCGGCGATCGCCGTCCTGGCGTCCGGCGGACTGCTGCTGTCGCAGGCGGCCTACCGGGGCGCGGGGCTGACCGCTCCGCTGGCGACGGTGACGGTGGTGAACCCGGTGGTCGCGGCGGCTGTGGGCATCTCCGTGTTCGACGAGGGCTTCCGGTACGGGGCGGCGGGTACGGCGGCGGCACTGGCGAGTGCCGTGCTGGCGGCGGCCGGCCTGATCCTGCTCATGGTCGTTCCGCCGCACGCACGGGGGTCAGATGCTGACGCCGCGGCCGCGGAGGTACTTCAGCGGGTCGATGTCGGAGCCGTAGCCGGGGGACGTGCGCATCTCGAAGTGGAGGTGCGGTCCGCTGGTGTTGCCGGTGGAGCCGGAGCGGCCGATCCGCTGGCCGCCCGAGACCTGCTGCCCGGCCTTGACCCCGAGCGCCGACAGGTGCGCGTACTGGGAGTAGCGGCCGTCGGCATGCCGGATGACGACCTGGTATCCGTACGCACCGGCCCAGCCGGCGGAGACCACGTCGCCGGGGCCGACGGCCTTGACGGAGGTCCCGGTGGCCACCGGGAAGTCGACGCCCGTGTGGTAGCCGCTGGACCAGGAGGAACCCGCGACGTGGTACGAAGTGCCGACGGCGGCGTCCACGGGGGCGACGAAGCCGCCCGAAGCGGGCTTCTGCTGCACTGAGGCGGGGGCGGGGGCGGGTTTTTCGGCGGGCTTCGCGGCAGGCTTCTCCGCCGGTTTTTCCGCGGGCTTCTCCGCCGGCTTCTGCGCGTTCGGCTCCACGGGCTTGACCGGCTCGGCCGTCCGCGGCGGCTTCTCGGGGTTCTGCACGGGCGGGGCCGTGGGCGGGGCGGGAGCGGCGGTGATGCGCAGGGTGAGCCGCTGACCGGGGAAGATCAGGTTCGGATTGCTGCCCACGGTGGCCCGGTTGGTCTCGTACAGCGCCTGCCAGCCGCCCTCGACGTGCTGGCTCGTGGCGATCGCCGAGAGGGAGTCGCCGGGCGCGACGACGTACGGGTTGGGCAGGACCGAAGTCCCGGTCGGGCGGGGTGTGCTGGTCTGCGGGGCGGCGGGCTTCGCCTCCTGGACCTTGACCTGGACCTTCACGCCCTGGCCCTGGCCCTGCGGGGAGACGGCGGGCGCCGGGCCGCTGCGCGAGAGCCCGGCCTGCTTCCCGCAGACCGGCCAGGCCTGCGGGCCCTGTCCCTTGAGGACCTTCTCGGCGACGGCGATCTGCTGGTCCTTGGTGGCCTGGTCGGCGCGGGCGGCGTACGCGGTGCCGCCGAAGGCTCGCCAGGTGCTCTGGCTGAACTGGAGTCCGCCGTAGTAGCCGTTGCCGGTGTTGATGTGCCAGTTGTTGGTGGACTCGCAGTCGGCGACCTTGTTCCAGGTGTCCACCGAGGCGGCGTGGGCGTTTCCGGCACCGATCAGAGGGAGTGCGAGCCCGGCGCCACCGGCGGTGACGACGAGCGAGGCGCGGTTGATGCTGCTCGGCTGGTACCGGCGGTGCCGACCCCGTACACCCATGGGAGCCCCCATTGAAGACATCAGGAACCGCACAACTTAACGGCGCGATCAGGGCATGACAAGGGGCGCAACAGGGCTCATGTTCAAGGAAGTTGACATTCTTTCGCATGGCGTGAGATCTCCGGGCATCTCTGCCCATGTAGCGTCGCTTCCACCCGCACATCGAAGCACTCAGGAGCGCACGCATGAGCAGCACGGCCCAGATCGGCGTCACCGGGCTCGCGGTGATGGGAAGCAACCTCGCCCGGAACTTCGCCCGCAACGGCTACACCGTCGCCGTCCACAACCGCACGGCCGCGAAGACCACCGCACTGGTGGAGGAGTTCGGGCACGAGGGGAGCTTCGTCGCCGCCGAGTCCGCCAAGGAATTCGTGGACGCGCTGGAGCGGCCGCGCCGTCTGATCATCATGGTGAAGGCCGGGGATCCGACGGATGCGGTGATCCGCGAGTTCGCCCCGCTGCTGGAGCCGGGCGACATCGTCATCGACGGCGGCAACGCGCACTTCGAGGACACCCGGCGGCGCGAGAAGGAACTGCGCGAGCAGGGCATCCACTTCGTGGGTGCGGGCATCTCGGGCGGCGAGGAGGGTGCGCTGCTCGGCCCGAGCATCATGCCGGGCGGCTCGGCCGAGTCGTACGCGTCCCTCGGTCCGATGCTGGAGAAGATCTCGGCGAAGGCCAAGGACGGTACGCCGTGCGTCTCGCACGTCGGCCCCGACGGCGCCGGACACTTCGTCAAGATGGTGCACAACGGCATCGAGTACGCCGACATGCAGCTCATCGCCGAGGCCTACCACCTGCTGCGCGAGGTCGCCGGCTACTCCCCCGCGAAGATCGCGGAGACCTTCCGGGAGTGGAACCGGGGCCGGCTGGACTCGTACCTGATCGAGATCACGGCGGAGGTGCTCGCCCACACGGACGCCGAGACCGGGCAGCCGTTCGTCGACGTCGTGGCCGACGCGGCCGAGCAGAAGGGCACCGGCCGCTGGACCGTGCAGATCGCGCTGGACCTGGGCGTGCCGGTGTCGGGGATCGCCGAGGCGGTCTTCGCCCGTTCGGTCTCGGGCCACGCGGAGCTGCGAACGGCCGCCCGAGGGCTCGCCGGCCCGGCGGCGGCGCCGCTGTCGGCGGAGGCGGCGGAGGCGTTCGCCGCCCGGGTGGAGCAGGCCCTGTACGCCTCGAAGATCGTCTCGTACACCCAGGGCTTCCACCAGATCCTGGCGGGCAGCGAGGAGTACGGCTGGGGCGTGGACCCGGGCGCGGTGGCCTCGCTGTGGCGGGGCGGCTGCATCATCCGGGCGGCGTTCCTGGACCGGATCCGCACGGCCTACGACGCGCAGCCGGACCTGCCGAGCCTGCTGGCGGACGCGGGCTTCGCCCAGGAGATCGGCGCGGCGCAGGACGACTGGCGGGAGGTCCTGGCGGCGGCGGTGCGCCACGGCATCCCGGCCCCGGCGTTCGCGGCCTCACTGGCGTACTACGACGCGCTGCGCGCGGAGCGGCTCCCGGCGGCCCTCACCCAGGGGCAGCGGGACTTCTTCGGGGCGCACACCTACCGGCGCACCGACCGCGAGGGCTCGTTCCACACCCTCTGGAGCGGCGACCGCTCGGAGGTCCGTACGGCCTAGCTCCGCACGGCCGGGCTCAGTACGGCCCTGCCCCGGGCCAGGTGGCCCCGCGCCCGGTCCCGGCTGAGCGGGCCGGGCTGCGGGACCGGCGCGGGCCCGGGCGGCGGAGGTACCGGATCGGGCTCGGGCACCGGCGCGGGTACGGGCGGCGCCGGCCGCGGGATGGGCTCGGGGTCGGGGAAGGGATGCGGCTCGGGCGTGGGCGGCACAGGATCCGGCCCGGGGACGGGCGGCTGCGTCTGTTCTTCGTTTCGCACCATACGCCCCACCTTCCCCGGATCCGGCCGCGTACGCCCGGTGGCCTCGTTCCCGGGGGTACGAGGCCACCCGGGCGAGCGCCGCCGTCAGGTCACGCGGGCTGCGCGAGGAGCGCCGCCGCGAGGCCCGGGGCCGGGCTCGAGAGGGTCGGCGTGGGCGTCGTGGTCAGGGCTCCCGCGCCGGCCATCGAGGCCTGGGCCAGGACGATGACGTCCGCGTCCGTGACGGCGTCGGCCGCCTCGGCCACGAGGTCGAGGGAGCCGGCGGTGTCCCCGGCCGCGAAGCGGTCCCAGGCCCCGGCGACCAGGTGCGTACGGACCGACACCGGGCGGCCGGCCCGCTCGGCCTCCTCCGCCACGAGGGCGGCCGTCGGGGCCAGCGTCGACTCCACGGTGGCCAGGACCACGATGCGCGGGCCCGTCCGGACGGCCTCGGCGGCCATCGGGCGGTCGACGCGGAGCACCGGGACACCCAGCTCGGGGGCCAGGGATTCCGCGACGCCGCCGATGCTCGAGCAGGTGACGAGGACCGGGCCGTCGGAGCCGGCCAGCAGGGCCCGCAGGTCCGGGGACACCGCGTCCGGGCCCTCCGTACGGGCCCGGTCCAGCAGCTCCGGCAGCACGAGGTGACGCAGCACGGCGCCGGGGTGGTGCCGGTCCCGCAGGGCGTCGAAGACCGGCACGTGGACCGGTGAGGTGTGCAGCAGCGTCAGGCTCGTCACCAGAGGTCGGGGCTCGCGTCGAGCTGCGCCTTCGCCGCCGCGACGACGCCGGCCGGCGCCTCGGGCGCCTGGTCGGGGTGGCGGGCGGCCCAGCTCGCCGCGTACGGGCACAGCGGAACCACCGGCACCCCCTCGGCGGCGGCGATCCCGTAGAACCCCTTCACCAGGTCCCCGGCGATCCCCCGCCCCTCGTGCCCCGGCTCGACGATGGTGTGCACCGCCACCAGGGCGTGGGGCGCCGCGTCGAGCACGAAGTACGCGATGAGGCCGACCACCTCCCCGTCCTCGACGGCGAGCAGCCGTCCGGCCTTGCGATCGTCCTTGAACTCGATGGCCCCGGTCTGCGACATGGTCCCCGACTCCCTCAGACAGCCACCGCGTGGGGGCTGCGCTCCTGGTCCGTTCCCGGCACCGGGGCGGACGGGTCCGCGCCCAGTTCGATGATGCGGTTGTCCGCGTCGACGTGCACGACGCGGGGCTTCAACACCCGCGCCTCGGCGTCCTCGACCTGTGCGTAGCTGATCAGGATGACGAGGTCCCCAGGGTGCACGAGGTGCGCGGCGGCGCCGTTGATCCCGATGACCCCGGAACCGCGCTCGCCCTCGATGACGTACGTCTCCAGCCGTGCCCCGTTGGTGATGTCCACGATGTGGACGAGCTCCCCGGGCAGCAGATCGGCCGCATCGAGCAGATCGGCGTCGATGGTCACGGACCCGACGTAGTGCAGGTCGGCCTGGGTGACCGTGGCACGGTGGATCTTGGACTTGAACATGGTACGAAGCATGCGAATACTCCCGATATGTCTGCTCCCTGCCTGCTTCACGCAGGTCAAGGGCGGTCTCCGGAGCCTACAACGATTCGCATGTTCGGTCAGCTGTCCCCAGGTCTTTCTGAGCTGCGGGCGAGAGGGCGCAGGATCAACCGCAAGCGCGTCACCCGGCTGATGCGGATCAACCACTCGCCGGCCGGCACCTGTCGCGGAGCACATGCGCACCTCGCTGGTCACCGACGCGATCGAGATGGCAGTCGCCGCCCGCGGCGGCCGGGTCCACGGCGTCGTCTTCCATACCGACAGGGGCGCCCAGTACAGCGCGGCCGCTTTCGTTGAGGTCTGCCGCCTGCATGGCATAGGCCGCAGCATGGGCCGGGTCGGCTCAAGTTACGACAACGCCTCGCCGAGTCGCTTTTCCAGGGCCTCAAGCGCGAGTTGCTCCACGGACGCCGCTGGACCGGGGAACAACCCGCTTTTCCAGGGCCTCAAGCGCGAGTTGCTCCACGGACGCCGCTGGACCGGGGAACAACCTCAACTCCCCCAAGAAGCTGGGCTTCTCCTAAAGCTTGAGAACGGTGCCTGACCTGCGTAAACGCCCCGTCAGGCACCGCTCCCTGGTCAGTACAGCTACCGAAGTCGGGTGCTTCGAGAGTTCATTCGCCTCCGATATCCCGCTTCATAGAGAAGATCCGGGCCATGCACGGCCGCACTCCATCGCATGCACCTCCGCTTCCACCCGCACGCCGCCCAGTCGATCACGGCCAACCCGGGCCAGGAGGGCGAGGAGGCCGAAGGGTCCACCAGTGACACACGGTCCGGTGTGTGCCGATCACCCCTGCAGGGGGCGTGAGTGCGACGGGATACGAGACGAAGATCCGGGCATAGGAGGTCAGTTCGGGCCCAGGCTGCACAACCCGTCGGCAACTGGACCCGTCACGCATCAAGGCCTCCGCATCGCCGAGTCGTCATCCTCAGGCGGAACGGAGGGATTCCTCACTGCTCGTAACAGGAGGAATTCGGCCGGTAGTAAATAGGTGAATCGCTGACTGAATTACCGTCAACAAGCCTCTTCAATTATCTCGATTCCATAACGACGCCATCGAAAAAGCCCGGACCTTTCCTGGTCTACACGCATAACTAGCTTACTTTTAAAGAGAGTTGACAGATCATCAAATTTGACCGCCAAGGTAACGGTCAGATACCTCAAAGCCCATTCCTGTTTGTCCGAATTCTCCACGCCGCCCGTCTGGCAGGGTTTCGTGCACCCACTCCTCCGACCAAGGATTTGAGGTGCGCATGACGGGTAGCCGTCGAAAGAAACGTGAACACCGGCGCAAACCGCGCCGGTTGATACTCCTCACTGCCGCCATGGCATCGGCGGCAGTGATAGCGGGGGGCATCGCCTACTCCGGACTGGGCGACAACGCCCAGGCGGGGACCACCACTCAGGCCGACGCAGCCGCGGACACCCTCGTACCGGCCGCCGCACCAGTCCGCGATGCGGAGCCCGCGGCCATCCCTGACGCGCCCGCCAACGACACCGCGCGCGGCATGGTCTTCGACGGCCTCAAGGCCGCGCCGAAGGGCGACAAGTGCGTCGGCGTCTACCGCACGGAAGCCGGGCTCTGCAGCCACGGTCCCGACGCCCCGCCGAAGGACGTCGACATCAAGGTTGACGTCGCCCCTGCGGTCAAGACCAAGGCCGTGGCCGCCGATCCGGCCCGCCCGGAGTCCGGCGAAGCAGCTGCCGCTGCAGGCAGCGGGCGTCCTCAGGACGCGCCCGCCGCCGACGCGGCCACCGCCAAGGCCCCGGCGTCGAAGGCGCCGGCACCCGCTGGCGGCAGCGGCCAGACCGTGGCCGCCGGGCCCTCGGGGCAGACCGTCCAGTGCGACGGCGACGGCAGCACCGGCAACCGCGTCCAGGTCGTGTACGTCCACGGCCCCGACCGCGACCGCTACTCCGAATACGTCGCCTCGTTCCGCAAGTGGGCCGCCGACGCAGACCTCATCTACTCCACGAGCGCCCAGGAGACCGGCGGCGTCCGCCACATCCGCTACGTGACGGCCGCGGACTGCACGCCGACCGTGCTCAACATCGAGCTCCCCGCCTCGGCGCTCGCTGAGTTCAGCGCCACCAACAACGCGCTGGCCGCCAAGGGCCTCGACCGCCGCGACCGCAAGTACATGATCTTCTCGGACACCCAGGTCTACTGCGGCATCGGCACCTTCGCGGGCGACGAGCGTCCGGGTCAGAACAACCAGAGCAACTTCGGCCCCTCCTACGGCCGTACGGACTCCGGCTGCTGGGGCGGCCACACCGCCGCGCACGAACTCGGCCACAACCTCGGCGCGGTGAACAACAGCGCCCCCAACACCAGCCGCGGCGCCCACTGCACGGACGAGTGGGACGTCATGTGCTACTCGGACACCCCGTACTACCCGCAGATGCGCAACGTGTGCACCAACCAGGCCGCCGAAAACATCCTGGACTGCAACCACGACGACTACTTCCACACCAACCCCAAGGCCGGAAGCTACCTGGCCACGCACTGGAACATCGCCGACAACCAGTTCCTGATGAAGGGCAAGGGCGGCAACCCGAACCCCGACCCCAACCCGCAGCCCACCACGAAGCCCACCCCCACCCCGACCAAGAAGCCCGGTGGCGGGCCGGCCGTGACCGTCGGCCAGGTCCGGTCCAGCTCCGCGGTGGCAAGCTGGCCCAAGGTCGACGGCGCCGCCTGGTACCAGGTGCTCCTCAACGGCAAGCACCTCACCTGGGTCCAGTCCCAGACGCTGAACATCTACAACCTCCAGTCCGGCACGGAGTACAAAGTCGCTGTCTCGGTGCGCGACGCAGCCGGCCGTGACAGCGGCCCCGGCAGCGTCACCACCTTCCGCACTACCAGCGCCGGCGGCGGCACCACGACCCCCGGCACCCGCCACACCTTCAGCAACGGCAGTACCGGCATGGCCGCCGAGCTGTGGGGCGGCCGCGCCGCCGACGGCACCCTCCTCGTGGGCGCGCGGGCCAACGGCTACGCGCAGCAGCAGTGGCTGTTCGAGGACGCGGGCGGCGGCCTGGTCCGTATCAAGTCCGCGGTCTCGGGCAAGTGCCTGCAGGCGGGCGGCGCCCCCGCCGCTGGCATGTGGATCGCCCAGCAGGCGTGCGGCAACGCCCCCACCCAGCAGTGGAAGCTGAACTCACGCTCCGGCACCACCCCCATTACCGACGCGAGCGGCGGCTACGCCCTCACCGTGAGCAACCGGCCGTACTACGGGGACTGGCTGCTCGACCTCCAGCGTGCCGACGGGCGCGCGTCCCAGGTCTGGACGGTCCAGAAGGTCGGCTGACCTTCGACCGTCTGATCAACCGTCGGCGGACGGCTGTACTCCCCATGCGGCCGTCCGCCGGGTCCCTCACGGCACCGCACCTCCGCCGCACCGCAGCGGTGGCGGCCACTCGCATCCCACCGCACCAGGGAGCACCACAACGATGCGTACACGCCACAGCTTCCCCGCCCGTACCGGACGCGGGGTCCTGTTCCTCCTCCTCGCCCAGGCCGTGGCCCTGGCGACCCCGGCCCAGGCCCACGGCGACACCGTCAAGGTCGTGATCAACGGGCAGCGGGAGGGCCACCTCACCACCGACATCACCTGGGAGAACGACGGGGACGCCATCGAGGAGGCGGTCGCCGCCACGGTGAACGCGACCAGCGCGGACGGCAGCCGCGCGATGGGCCCCTGGAAGCTGGTCCGGGACGCGGGCACGCGCACCGGCTGGAGCACGGCCGAGGTCCTGCCGGCCGGTACCTGGAAGGTGCACGTCCACGTCGGGTTCCCCTCACTGGGACACGCCGAACGCGAGGTCTCCGTACCGGTCGTCGACCCGGCGCCACCCAGTACTTCCGCCGCGCCCACCGCTCCCGCTCCTGCGAGCCCCTCGGCCACGGCCGTGCCCTCGGCCGCCGCATCCGCATCGCCCGCCCCGGCCGGCGGCGGCAGCACCTTCTCGTGGACCACGGCGGGCGTGGCCGTGGCCGCCCTAGCGGGGGCCGCCGGCGGGATGCTGCTGGTCCGCCGGGCCCGAGCCCGCAGGCAGGCGCGGGGCGACGGGTGAAGCGGTCGGTAACCGGGCCGTCGTGTGGCCCAGGCCTGCGTTCCACCAGCCCGTACGTGGCCGACTCCTCCGTCAGCGGCAACACCAGCGGCATCCAGCCGTACGCGGGCTACTGGCATATCGGGCGACGAGCTGTACTGGTGGCCGGACCGTCCGACGAGCAACTTCTTCGCCGGCCAGATCGACGAGACGGCCCTCTACCCGTCGGGGCTGGCCCAGGCCCAGATCCCAGAACCACTACAACGTGGTCAAGGCCCCTCGGCCACGCTCACCAAGGCCACCGTGGCCGAGAACACCTATACCGACCAGGTCACCCCGAGCGCCACGCCACTATCGGCACGTCCCCTCGCTTGCCGTCCGCGGCAACCCGGCGTACGAGACCCACCTGCGCTTCAACCTGCCGGCCGCCCCGGCCGGCCAGGCCCTGAAGGCCGCCGCACTCCAGGTCAAGACCTCGACCCAGACGGGCGTCGGCACGGCCGACACCGTCTCCCCAGTCTGGTCACCGGGACCTGGAGCAGCGCGGGCACGACATTCACCACCAAGCCCACCCTAGACACCACACCGCTCGGCACGTTCGCGGCCATCCCCAACGGCTCAGCCGTCCACAGCGCCCAGCTGGCCACTGCCACACCCTCCGCGTCACTGGGCACCAGCTACAGCACGGCCCTGACCAGCACGGGCACCGACCCGCTGCGGATCTGGTCCAAGGAATCAACGGCTACGGACGCCACCCCGCAGCATCCTCACCTTCGGCCCGAAGTAACCACCCGACGGAGTGCGGGGCCGCCGAGCCAGGGGCCGCAGCCGCGCCCCCGGTATGTGTCCCGCACACCGGACGACCAGGTTGCCGGTCAAGCAAGTTCACGCATTTCTCAGACCAAGGAGCATGATGCACAAACGTCGCGCGTCCCGCCGCAAGAAAGCTCTGATCGCCGCGAGCACCGCCTCACTCGCCGGCGGTCTGCTGTTCGGTTTCAATGCCCTCGCCCAGGCCGATGCGGTCAGCGGCACGGTCATCGGCGGGCAGAGCAATTACAGGACCATCAACCACCGGGCCAAGCCGTCCCTCTCGGCCCAGGTGAACGGCTCCTCAAAGGTAGGCGACAGGATCCAGATGTCCTGCCGGACCACCGGCGACACCGTGGAGAACAACCCGCGGTGGATCTTCACCGGCTCGTACTACATCGCCGACACCTTCATCAAAGAGAACACCACCCCCCTGCCGGTCTGCGGTTCGAGCCCGAACCCGAAACCCACCCCCACCCCTGCCCCGACGACCGCGAAGACGCTCAAGATCGACATGCAGAAGCAGGTCAGGACCCAGTGGTGCTGGGACGCCTCCGGCGTGACCATCGCCAAACACTGGGGCTTCTCCGTCAGCCAGGAGCAGTTCTGCCAACTCGCCGCCCAGGGCTCCTGGGTGAACTGCAACAACCAGCCCGCGACGCTGGAAGACATGGCCAACGGCCTGGCCAGGCTGGGGCTGAGCAACAGCGGCCGCAGCCTGTATCGCAACGCCTCGTTCAGCGAGTCGGCCGCCGAGATAGCCGCAGGCCGGCCGTTCGCCGTCCGGATCGGCTGGCGCACCGGCGGTGGTCACATGAACGTCATCTACGGCTACGACAGCGCCACCAACATGGTCGCGGTCGGGGACCCGTGGCAGACCACCCAGACCTACACCTGGTGGAACCACGCCACTTACGTGAACAACAACTCGTTCCAGTGGACCCACTCCCGCATCGGGATCCAGGGCTGAGGAGAAGACCGACCATGCAGACCACGCGAGACACCAAGCACACGGCAGTCCGGGCCGCCGTCCTCGCCACGGCCGCGCTCGCCGCCGCCCTGAGCGGAATCGTTCCCGCACAGGCTGCGGAGGGCGACGGCATCGCGGGCTACCCGTCCGCCCAGCAGGCCGTCCGAAGCGACCAACTCCGCGACACGGTCTCCCGCTTCCTGGTTTCGGCCCGGCAGCACGGCACGAGCCCCGGCGCGGACGGCGGCACCGTCGGCACCCCCGGCAACGCACCCGCCGCGGTCGCCGCGCCGCCCGGGTTCGATCTCAAGGACCCGGTGCCGATGTTCGAGATCAGCCCCGAGTTCGTGACCGGCAAGACCCAGGCGACTGCGCAGACCGCGATCCGGCTCTCCTACCTGGCCTCCCGGGTGACCGCCTCCGACGGCAAGAACGCCGCCGTACTGCTCGCACCCAAGGGGAACACCCCTACCACCGGAAGCAGCCCGCAGAACGTCGGCGCCGAGGGCTGGCAGCTGGCCGGCATCCGGGACGGGGACGCCGACGTCGGCTTCGCCGAGCGCGGCACTCCACAGGCCCGTACCTTCACGGAGCCACAGATCCACGCCTGGTACCGGCTCACCGCCGAAGGCATGGTCGAGCCGCTCAACGAGGAGGCGAACAGCGGCCTCGGCGGAAAGCGCGGCATCACCCTCGCCGCCTACCAGAAGCTGGTCACCGCCCGCTACGGCGACAAGATGCCCGGCTCGGAGTACGACCGCAAGGGCCTGGCCGGCGGGTACGGCGGGCTCGTGGAGGACCAGCCGGAGCAGGTCGCCGCCGCATCCGGGAAACCGGAGACGGAGGCGTCCTGGCAGCCGATCTCCGCCACCGGGGCCGCAGCCCTGGCGGCAATCGCCGGTGCGGTGGTTTACGCGCGCCGCCGACGCCCGGCCGCCGCCGTGCGCTAACCGCACAGATCCACCCGGCGTCGGTCCACAGGGATATGTGGGCCGGCGCCGGTGCAACTTCCGGGGGCGCGGCGCTCTGCCGAGGGCCTGTTCCGCCGAGGAGATCGTGCGCCACGTAAGCGGTGGCGCCGTGTCTCTGGTGGTGAGGGGCGGAGCGAATGCCGCGGCTCGAACCACTGGCTCGACCTGACCGCCGCACTCGCCGGCCTGATCGCCGCAGCCGCCGCACTGGCAGCGGCGGTCGGCCTGACCGGCGCGCAATGGGCACACTGACCGCCCCCTTCGCGCTCCTCTGCAGGCGTGCCACCAGACCGCAGCTGCAAGGCTCCTTGGCGTGGCGAATGGCCACCCGACAGACAGCGCTGACGTACGACGACGCCAATGCCGTGCCTGCAGAGGCGTCCTTGCTCCATGGCACGCACGGGCCCAGAGTCGGCGCAGGCCGGAGCTGGAGCCATGAGCAGCAGGCTGCTGGATGCAGTCGATTCCATCCATTTGCAGTGTGCGTCATGGCGGAGATCGATCAATTATGGGTCCAGATCGATCAACGGAGCTTTTCACTCCAGTCAAGGCCACCTGGCGTACCCGAACTGACTATGCTCGCCTGGCGTGTTGCGCTGCACTCACCGCGAGTCGAACGTCGCATTGCGCGCAGACGGAGCCCGGCCGCAGAGAGGCGTGACCACCAATGCGATCTCGAACCGGCCCGTCGGGCACACCCATTAGAACATTTTTGCCCGGCCGAGCGAAGTCCCGACCGTTCTTGTCGTCGCACCGCATCACGCCCAGTCCACTAATTCCAGACTGTTTAGGGACCCTTCGATGGTTCGTGCAGGTTCAACCCCTAGAGCGCTGCCACGTGCATTGGCTCCAGCATGGCTAATCCCCCCTGGTGTCCTGGCTGGGGCCTGCGTCGTGGCGCTGATCTATGTTTCCGCGCAGATACGCACCCCGGTTGCCTGGTGCGGCCTCGTCGCGGTCGTCCTGACGGCCATCACTTCGGCTGAGACGGCACGCCGGACGCGCTCGGCAGAGGCGGCCCGTTACTCGCGGGCGAATGCCGAGGTACAGCGGTACTACGCGCAGCGCGAGACCGTGCTGCGCGCGCGCCTGTCCGATCAGCGGGCCACCACTGTATGGCTCGCCGAAGAGCTCCTCCCCGCGGCTGTCGCCCGCTTGCAGAAGGGGGAGCCCCCTTCGGAAGTCCTGCAGTCCGTCCCCTTCGGGGAACATCTCGACAGCGAGTTCGCCGAAGCGCTCCGGGCAGCTCTGCGGACGCTCCTGGAAGCCGTGGATGCCGAGGAACGCACACGGGACTCGTCGCAGCGGGCACTGGTGGCGATCGCCCGGCGGGTCCAGGCGATCGTGCATCAACTCGCCAAGGACCTGCGCGACATGCAGATCCTGCACGGTACCGATGTAGTGGTCTCCCATGGCCTGCAGGACATCGACCATCGCAACGCCCTGATCGGGCGCCTTGCGGCCAGCATCGCCGTACTGGGTGACGCCCGGCCCGGGCGTCAGTGGTCGAAGGCGATCCCTCTCTACGACATCGTGCGAGGGGCCATGTCACGCATCGTGGACTATCCCCGCGTGAAGCTGCAGTCGGTGACAGAAGTCGCTGTGATCGGCCGGGGCGCCGAGCCACTGATCCACCTGCTCGCCGAGCTGCTCGACAACGCCACGACCTTCTCACCGCCGCACGCCCCGGTCGAGGTGACCGCGAGCGAGGTGCCCTCTGGTGTGGCGATCGAGATCGAGGACCGTGGGGTCGGGCTCACCGAAGAGGCCCGCCAGCGCATCGACCGCGTCATGGCTCAGACATCAAACGGCATGGATCTGGCCGACCTGGGCGAGGCAACGCAGCTCGGCCTGCCCGTCGTCAGCAGACTGGCCCGCGAGCACGGCCTCGACGTCGACTTGCGCACCTCCGCGTACGGAGGCGTGCGGGCCGTCGTGCTCGTTCCGCGGCGCCTGATCACCACGGTTCAGCAGCCTGACTCGAAAGTCCAACAGTTCGCGGCGAGGCCCACGGGCGCACCGACCGTACCGAGGCCGACGATGACGCGCGACGCCGCAGCAGATTCCGTCGAGGCCGAAAAGACGGTGAACGGACTGCCTCAACGGCGACGCGAGTCGCCCGTCCCGACACCGGTCGTCCGCACGGCCCCCCATCCCCCCGCCGCTCCGGCCGCCACCCCGGGAAAGGCCGACGCGCCTCGGCAGCCGGGCCTGATGTGGGAGGCGTTCAGCGGCGAAAAGAGACCGAGTACGGGACCTTCCATTCGAACCAACGAGCCATCAGACGAGGGTGAGTAACCGTGCCGCCACTGCCCAACATGGACTGGATGCTCAAGGAGCTCGCAGCCAGCGTCCCGTACGTGCGACACGTGGTCGTGTTGTCATCGGACGGTCTGTGCATCGGTCAAGCGAACACGGAGCCCGACACCGCTGACGCGATCGCCGCTGCCTGCTCGGGCATCCAGAGCCTGGCGAAGGCCATCGCACAGAAGTTCCCGCACGGAGACGGCTCGACCCACATGGTCGGGATCGAAGTCGACGGCGGATACTTCTCCCTCATGGCGGCCGGACCCGGGGCCTATCTCGCGGTGCTGGCCGATGCGGAGGTGGACGCGGGGCTGCTGGGCGACCGCATGCGTACGCTGGTGGTCCGGATCGGCCAGCACATGACCAGCCCGCCTCGTGAGGACGTCGGGCAGGCGATGTGACGTCACAGAACCAGAACGCATGGGACGAAGGCAGTCCCGTGCCGCTTTATGTCATCTCCGGTGGCCCGGGTTCCTCAGCCAAAGCCTTCAACCTGGTCACCCTCATCACATCGAGGTCCGCACCCGAACCCGGTATGCAGCCCGAGCAGGCAGCCATCCTCACCATGTGCCAATACCCGCTGTCGGTGGCCGAGATTTCCGCGTATATCAGCCTGCCGTTCAGCGTCATCACGGTGCTGCTCTCCAAGCTCGTGGACAACGAGCGAGTTCAGGCCACTGCTCCCGTTCCTGTCGCGGCGGTCCCCGAACTTGGCCTTCTGGAGGCGGTGATCCATGGACTACGCAGGCTCTGATGCACCCGCCGCCGGCCCCCGCCGCTCGGACGTGCTGCTGCCGCACGGCGCCAGGGGAGTCAAGGTCGTGATTGTCGGCGGCTTCGGGGTGGGCAAGACCACCATGGTCGGGGCGGTGAGCGAGATCCCGCCCCTGACCACCGAAGAAACCATGACTCAGGCCGGCGTCGGGATCGACCACAATCCCGGTGCGGAAGGTAAGAACACCACGACCGTTGCTCTGGATTTCGGCCGCATCAGCATCAACGAGGACCTGATCCTCTATCTCTTCGGAACACCGGGACAGGAGCGCTTCTGGTTCCTGTGGAACGGCATCTTCGAAGGTGCGCTCGGTGCCGTGGTCCTCGTCGACACCCGGAGGATCGAAGTCTGTTTCGAGATCATCACCCGTCTGGAAGACCGCCGCGTCCCCTTCGTCGTGGCCGTCAACACCTTCCCCGAGGCGCCGCAGCACCCGGTACCAGCCCTGCGTACTGCTCTGGCGCTCAACGAATCGGTGCCCATCATCACCTGTGACGCACGCGACCGGTCGTCCAGCCGCGACGCGCTGCTCTCGCTGATGGGCTACCTGTGCACCCTCGCCGCCGCTCAGGAGACCGTATGACCGTCCCGCCCGCCGACCACACCAGTACGGAACCAGGGCTCACCCCGCCCCCGGGTTGTCCGGCCCACACCGCCACGGGACTCGACGCAGCGACCCCGCTCTGGGGCGCCGCTGCCGAGACCGACCCCATGGGCCTGTACGAAAAGTTGCGTGCCGCCCACGGTCCGGTGGCGCCCGTCCTGCTCGACGGGGACGTACGGGCCTGGCTCGTCCTCGGATACCTCGAGAACCGTGATGTGGCCAGCCGCTCCACCCAGTTCTCCCGCGACCCCCGCACCTGGCACGGCTGGAAGAGTGGAGAGATCGACGCCACCACCTCGCCGCTGGTGCCGATGATCGGCTGGCGACCCGACTGCGTATGTGCGGACGGCGAAGAGCACCAGCGCCTGCGCGGCGCGGTCACGGCCGGCCTCAACCAGTTCGACCAACGCGGAATCCGCCGCCACATCACCCGCTTCGCGCACCAGCTGGTCGATGAGTTCTGCGAAACGGGCAACGCGGAGCTGGTCGGTCAGTTCACCGAGCACCTGCCCATGCTCGTGCTCACCCACCTGCTCGGAATGCCGGACGAGTACGGCCCCAAGCTCGTGCACGCCGCCCGGGACCTCTTCAAGGGCACCGAAACGTCGCTCGCGAGCAACGCCTATGTGCTGGAGACCCTCGAGCAGCTTGTCGTCGCCAAGCGCGCCCTGCCCGGGCAGGACATCGCATCCGTACTGATGGCCCACCCGGCCGGCCTCACGGACGAGGAGGTGCAGCACCACCTGCGCCTCATCCTGCTCGCGGGCTATGAGACGACCGCCAATCTCATGTCCAACGTGCTCCGCATGGTGGTCACCGACCCGCGGTTCCGCGGGTCGTTGGCCGGCGGCCAGATGACCTTGCCGGAAGCAGTGGAGCAAGTGCTCTGGGACGAGCCACCGCTGATGGTGTGCCCGGGCCGCTGGGCCACCGGTGACACCTCCCTCGGAGGACAGGAGATCAAGGCAGGAGACATGCTCCTGTTGGGCCTGGCCGCCGGGAACGTCGACAAGGCGGTCCGCCCGAACCCCTCGACCCGCGTGCACCACAACCGCGCCCACCTGTCCTTCAGCGCCGGCGCCCATGAGTGCCCCGGCCAGGACATCGGCCGTGTCATCGCCGACACCGGCATCGACATCCTGCTCACCCGGCTTCCCGACATCAGCCTGGCCGTGCCCGCGGAAGAGCTCACCTGGCGCTCCTCCACCTGGTCGCGGCATCTGACGGCGCTGCCCGTGAAGTTCGCGTCCCGCAGCCCGGAAGCCCATGATGTGCTGACACCGCTGCCGGCCGCGCCCCCGCCGAGTATCGGTATGCCGACGGCGCCCCAAGGGCCGCTATCCGAGCCCGCGTTGTTGCGCCCGACCGAATCCCGCACCTCGTGGCGGGCGCGGCTTAAGCAGTTTCTGCGGAGGCTGTAGGTCTCGCAGCTCACATCAAGAGCCGAGCACTACAGCCGAGGAGGCTGCCGGACGGCACGGGTCGGCAGCCTCCCCACAGCTGGACGGGCACCAACCGAGTCCTCGTACCGTCGGGTGTGACTCCTGAGCCGGCAGGCTGTGCAGGAAGAGCAGGTCGTCCGCAGCCCCCGACCCAGGCGTTCGGCGTCTGCGGCCGGGCCGGGCTCGTCGTAAGGCGCCCATCAATCGTGCGTCGGGGTCGTGAGGCCTCATGACGCTGAGACGCACTGCTCGCCGACGGGCACGGCGGCAGTGGAAGTCCGTTGCTCTTGAAACGGACCGTCTGCGGGGGCGTAGCGGGGCGCCCCGGCGTACCACGCATGGAGGCCGGACAGGAAACTGCAGGCTCCCCGGAGCCACGCCTCCAGCTCGATCCGTTCGCCGTGGTTCAACCTGGCTCGCTGGACGACCGGGGGCAGTTCGCTCCGTATGAGGTGCTCGAAGTGGCGCAGTCGGGCGGTCACCAGATCGGCGGCCGCACGCATCGCCTCCTGGACGGTGATGCGCAGGGATGTTTGGAGGACTATGACGAGGTTGTTGACGTCGTGTTCGTCATGGACTTCTCGCTGATAGGAAGCAATGTCGTTCGCCATTCCCATGTAGTCCATGAAGGCGTCGAGCAATGCGCAGAAGGCTCGGCTGTGCCGGATTTGCTCAGGGATCCGTGCACCAGTGGAGAGTTCGACGGAGTACGGGGCGGTATAGGCGGCAAAGCTTTCACGGCGGAACTGGGCATATTCTATGAGGTCCGGGACACGCCCGGCACGGCTGTTGGCCAGTTCCTGAACTCCCGCGTCGATGTACCTTGCCAGGGCACGGTTGAGTCCCTGCTGCCAGTGCGCCATTCTCGGGGGGAACAGCCGTTGCTGGAGGTAGGCCATGCCCCTTTCGACGGCATTGGTCGGCTCCGGCAACCGGGCGCCCGGCTCCGGCGGCAGGAAGGCATGGAGGCGGGCGGTGAAGGCTTGTGCGCCTGTGAGGTCGCCCGTCCGTTTGAAGGCGGAGGCGAAGTAGTCGTCCCAGGCCAGAGCCCAGAGGTTGAGCCGGTGATTGAGCCGGAGGTCGGTGAGTGAGGCGTCAGGAAGAGCCCAGGCGGTCAGCTGGTCAACGGCCATGGCGTGGAACTGGTTCAGGGTCCAGATTGCCCGGCGGGCCGACGGTGCTTCGCCGCTGTCCAGCATGCCCATCTCTCGCGCCCACGTCTCGGTCTCCTCGCGCAGGGCCAGCAGGTACGGATTCACCCGCACCGGGTACGGCATCCGCAGTATGGGCAGCTTGATGGCGTGCACTGTCATGAGATCCCCGCTTCCCTTCCGGCGTGCATCGGTGCTGCGTGTCGCCCCCGCGCGCCCTGAGCAGATGCAGGGGCCGGCAGAAGCCGCGTGCAGTGGGCGAGGAAGCGAACGTGCAGCACATAGGGCACCTCGTGAGGGCGCATTGCGCATCGCCCATGCCGCCTTGGTTCCCACGTACTCGCCACGTCCGCAGCAGCTCTGCGGCGTGCATGCCCATGGTCACGCGGCGGCGTCTGTGTGACCGGGACATGCGGATGTTGCGCGAGCACCGCGAGCAGACCACCAGAGTCCCGACATCGCGCAATGCGAACCGGTGACGCCCCGTCACGAGCTCGAGTTCAACCCGTGGCGGGTCTCTGGCGCGTCCGGGCCATACCCCTTGATCAGGGACTGGACGAGGATCGCGAATGTCGGTTCCTGGGGCATGGTTTCTCCCTCCGAGACGGCCTACAGGCTGACGATCCACTACTGAGACGGGGACGGACGCCGAACCCTTCCCACCCTTTGGTGCTCCAAAACGTGCGCCCACCCCGGCCAATCCGCAACCCCGCGTAGCCATCCTCGGCCTGCGATTGAGGCCGGTTCGCGTGGAATGAAACGATCCTTCCGGGTCAACTTGGCTCAAATTCGATCCCAAAGCTAGCCATGATCAACCAACGCTCGTCAGTCGGCCTCGTCCGTTCGCGGCGAGCGATTTCGGCACAAAGTGGCTGCGCGAAATGGGAGCAGCTTCGCGTCGACTCTGCGTTCCCATCGGATGGCGAGTCGTTTTGAACTGGTGGATCAGGGCAAAGGTCTGCTCCACGACGCAGCGGGGCTGGCCCTTCCTCCTTCGCGTTTGCCAGTGCCGTGCGCACGCAAGGGTCTGCGTCGGAGAGGGCCTGACGTACGTTCCGTCAGGCCACTGCGGTGCCAACGTCCTGGACGGTGGGTGGGGACACCGACAGCCGGCGTCGCACCGCGGGAGCAACCCCATCTCACCCGCGGGCTCTCTTGGGCATCATGAGGGGTGCACGGCGGCAACCTTCGGAACGGAACGGGAAGGACGAGGCTTCATGGCGCGAAAGCCGCGGAAGTCTGGAACGCAGCACCCGGTGGACAGAATCATCCTGCCCGTCGAGCGTGGAGCCACGCCGTCGGGCGGCGGCTCGCCCGCCACCCCCGCATCGCCGGGCCCCCGGCCCCGTACCGAGGTGCCGGCGCCGCAGAAGATCCGGCCCCTGCAGGAGAACCCGCTCCCACCGGGCAAGCCACTCCAGAAGCAGACGGAAGGCGTCCGCCCGAAGAAGGAGACGCCGCGCCCGCCCGCACCCAAGGCACCTTCGAGCGTGCCCGTCCATCGCACACCCCTCCCGGGCTCGGCCATCGACCAGGCGGAGCACCTGCGGAGCGTCATGCGGGAGGGCAACCGGCAACTGCTGCGGCGTGACATCTCGCGACTCTTCAGAAGCGGGCCCGCGCGGACCGCGAAGGTCATGAAGAACCTCCGGACCCGGCAGGACCGCCAACTGCTCGTATCGACCGTCCACCAGGCCGCCGAAGACCTCGACGGGGCGCTGGACCTCTACGACCATCTCCGCGTGCGCAGCCTGGAACACTGCGCCGTCGCAGTGCTCTTCGCCGCCGTGGAAGGGCGCCCCGGACGCCTGCCGGACATCCTCCGGCAGCTGCGGCGGAAACAGCGGAGCAGGGACGCCGAGCTGCTCCGCTCCGCGACCGCTGTCCTCCCGTACGGTCACGCGACTGCCCGGATGGACGAGGAGGTGGCCCGAGTCCTGCAGTACACCTCGTACAAGGTGGCAGCGGACAGGGAGTTGTACCGCGCCAGGCGGCTGAGGAGGACGGAGCGGGCACAGCGGGAGACCGCCGCGACGTCTCCCGTGCTCGGCGCGGGAGACGGACGGTCGACGTGGCGGCGGCTCCTGCGCTGGGTCGTGGCGCTGTTCCGGCAGCGAGCCTAAGGGCTGTCCCGTAATCCCTGGCGGATCAGCGCACGGCGTCAGATGCGGTGCATCGCAAGGCGGAGGGGCGTCCGCATACTGGGCGTATGCGGATGTTCCGACAACGCAGCGAGGCGCCGTAGCTGTCGTCGTGCGCCCGCCGGGGATTACGGGACAGCCCTTAGGCGAGTCCGCTCGACCGGTGGCGGTCGGTCAAGTCACCAGCCCTGCTGTACGACACCAAGTACGCCCGCTGGCGCGGACGACGCAGGGGCGGCCGGCCCGACGGGGGAGGGAGCGGGCTCCCCCTGGCCGGGCGGCGGGGAGACCAGCAGTTCGAGGACTTCGCTCAGCATCCCCTCCAGGTTGCCGAGGAGGCCTCCCTGCAGCCGCTGCCAGCCCTCGGCGTCCTCCTCGCCCACCGCGTACATCCCTGTGTGTTTCAAGAGCACTTCGCCGACCTGGCGGTTCTTCTCCTCCGTCCGCTTCTCGTGTTCCGGGGTGTGGAGGAAGAAGTTGCGCAGTCCGTGTACTTCTCCCAACCGCCCGTCCCACAAAGGCTCCGCGAGGGCGGGCAAGGGGAGTTTCGCCACGTACTTCGGGTCCTGCTTGGGGAAACGGACGGATGTGTGGATGCGCTCGTGGAACACCTTGTCGGCGGCCGCCAGCCAAGCGGTGAAGTCCATGTGGCTCACGGTGATCCGGCGCAGCCGCTGCAGATCGACCGGCGGCGCCGCGTCGAACAGCGCGTAACCGAGCCGGGGCACCGACGCCGCGCAGATCTCCGAGTAGAGCCCGAGGACGGTCTCCACCCGCGCCTCCCAGCGCTCCCGCCGGGAGGGGGCGACCATCGGCCGGCCGGGCGCGGCGGCGACGGCGCCGGGGTCGAGCTGTAGCGTGGGCAGCCGTCTCTGCGCCGGGGAGCCGACCGACCTGACGATGCCGCTGCCCAGCTCCGCGAAGTACTCCTCCAGCACTTCCACCCCGCCGATGCGGTGCCGGTCGCCGCCGGCGACGTCGGCCAGCTGCTGGAGCAGTTCGTGGTTGGGGACCAGGTGCTGGGGCGGCTCGACACGTACCTTCTGCTGCTTGCAGTAGTCCTCCCACCAACGGCCGAAGAGCGTTTGGTCGCTGATCCCCACCGCGTGGAGCCGGATACCGAGCTCCGTGTGGAGTTCCTCCATCGTCGACACCGGGTCTTCCGTACCGACGACCGACTCGCCGCTGCGGTCCTCGCTCATCGGCGCCCAGTGCGCACCGTCGCTCACGAGGACGATGAGCTTGTCGTTGTCGGGGACGCCGTGGCGGTAGAGCAGCTCCCCGGCCCGGTGCAGGGCCTTTCCGATGTCGGTGGGCTGGTCACCGTGTTTGAGTAGGGTGACGGCACCGCGCAGCTGCTCCAGACTGCGGTCGCCGGGAGCGGTCGTCACCTCGGCCATGCCGTCCCGGCCGGGGAAGAGCACCTGGGTGGTGAGGTCGAACCGCACGAGGGCGAACCGCGTGACCAGGCCGTCCACCTGAGCCCGCGCGTCGATCATGGTGCGCAGGGCCCTCTTGAGTGCTTCCATCCGGGTCACTCGGAGGTCCCTGCGGATGCGGAAGCCTTCCCGCGCGTCGGGGATGTCGTTGGCCCCCATGGAGCCGCTGCAGTCGGCCAGCACCACGATGTCGACAGCGCTCCGCACCCCCGGGGCGAACACGCTGATCCTCGTCTGCGCGCCGATGCTGACCAGTCCGTTCAGCGCCTGACCGGACCGATCGGCAACGGAGCGCACCCGGAAGGGGTGCCCGTCGACGTCGATCCACTCGTCCGCGCGTCCCTGACCGTCCCCGTGCACGAAGACGTGGCCGGACAGCAGCGTCGAGTTCTGTACGCGTCGGGTGGCTTCGTCCAGGGAAAGTTCGGCTGGTGACTCCAGCTCCACCGTCGCCGGCACCGCCGCTTCCACGGGCCTCAGTTTCCACGGCGCCTCCGCCAGCCCGTACTCCAGGGCCAGCTGTTCCGGAACGACCAGTACGTCCTCGGGCAGCTGGGGGACGGGCACCAGCCGTACGGCCACGGACCGGTCGGAGCCGACGCCGCGCACCAGCAGCACACCCGCGGTCTCCGCCGGGAGCCGGCGCACGGACAGGGCCAGCCGGTTGCCTGCCACGAGCCCCTGCCCGGTCGCCGTGATCAGCCGCGTGTTGTCCGGCGCAAAACCGGGGAGACTCATTCCCGCTCCAATTGGATGTTGATACCGAGCCGCGTCCGCAGTTCCTGAACCACCGCGCCGCCGGTGCCGATGAACCGGCTGCGCATTTCCTGGGGGACCCGTACGAAGAGGATGTTGCTCTTGCGCCTGTAGTCGGAGAACGTGACGGCATCCGCGAGCTCGTGCTTCCCGGACTGCTGCAGCAGCGTCCGCAGCCGTGCGAAGTGCCCCCGTCCTTCTTCGTGGCTGTCGCGGAACCGCTGCACGTCCTCGCGGCGTGACGCCGCCTGTTCGTCGAGCAGGCGCAGAGCTGTCTGTACGAGGTTGCCGCCGTCCCGGCCGCCGCGGCGCCGCAGATCGTCCTGGAGCCGTACGAACAGGGCGTCAACGGCCCCCATGTCGAGGACGCGCTGGCAGGTGTTGATGAAGATGTGCCGGACGATGCCGATCCGCGGCAGGAACGCCGCCCTGCGTCCACCGAACCGGTTGCCACGGCGAGCCTGGGAACGCGCCACGGTACCCGCCACGATGAGGGCGACCAGGGCCTCGGGAGCGGAACCGCGCAAGTCCCTGTGGTGCCGGCCGCACAGCGCGAGCCCCTTGCTCCGGGATCCGTAGATCTGCCACCGCATGACGTGCTCGCCACAGACGCGACGGCCGCAGGCGCGCGCGTCGTCCAGGCCGAGGTGCTCGCAGCGGATGTGCCCCGTGGACGGGCAACCGGGCCGTTCGCAGGCGGGGAAACGGTCGGCGTGGCAGTCCACGCAGTAGGCCAGCGAGGCATCCCCGGGGTGCGGCACGAGGTGGTCGTCGCACCACGCCCGCCCCGAACGGCAGCGCGGGCCCCCGCACCAGCCGCGGCCCGGCCGGCCGCACCGGCAGGTGGGTTCGTGCCGGACGCAGGACGCCCGGAGGCTGCCTTCCAGGAAGACCGCGTGAGCGTCGCATACCCGGCCGGGCTTCTCCTTGGTGCCGCAGCCGGTGCAGGTGAACGGGGCATAGGTGGTCGTTCCGGAGGCCCGGCACGTGTCGCAGACGTACCTGACCCTCGGCGGCTCCAGAACTCCGCGTACTGCGAAGGGGGTCGCCGCGCTGAAGGGCACGGGTGCCGTAGCCGGGCTGAGGAACCAGACCCCGACCTCTCCCTCCTCCCCGAGGTCGAGCCGCACCCGCGGTCCCGACCGGGGATCGAGCGTCACCAGGACGGGCTCCAGCAGCCCCCACAACGCCATGTAGCCATCGGGCGATCCGGGCACCTTCCGGTGGGCGCGCAGATCCAGCATGACGGGCACGGCGGCCGCGACATGTGCCGTGGTCATCGGGTGGCCTCCTCGGTGGCGTCGGTCCTGTCGTCTCCCGCCGGTGCGACCAGCAGGAGCTCCACCGTGCCGCGGCGTTCCTTCGCCTTTCCGGTGTACGTGGTGTCGGTGAGCAGGACGGATCTGACGCCGCCCGGCGGCCGGCCGAGAGCCCGGAGTCCCGCCCGTACCCGCGGGCGGTCGGCTTCGGACACGTCCCAGTGCAGGAGCGCGAGACCCGACTCGCCTGCGCTGTTCAGCGCACGACCGGCAGCGGGTTCGTCCCACGACGACAACGGGGTGTCGCAGCTGACCTGCTGGGCGCGCCGCGGGCGCAGCACACGACGCAGGGCCTTCGCCTCCTCGCGGTCCCGCTGCTGCAACGGCCGGGTGAGGTCGGCCTCGGTGGCCGAGCGGCAGTACGCGCGCAGCGCCTCGACGATCTCGGCGGGTGTCCTGTCCTCACCCGCCACCAGGTCGAGGAGCCGGTCGGCGGACAGACCGGCGTGGGGTCCGCGGCGTCCGTCCGAACGGGGTGCCGGGCGGCCGGCCGCCGCGGCCGTCCGGCGCTGCCCCGGCGTCCCGGTGGCGTTCTGCCGGCCCGGCACGGCCCGTGCGGGGGCCAGCTGTCCGGCCAGCCAGACGCGGGCGGCCGAGGTACTGCCCGCCGCACGCTCCAGGTTGGCGGCGCTGACATGATCCTTGATCAGCCACTCGGGTGACCTCAGCCCCTGCGCCAGCCGGTCGGCCGTGAGCAGGCCGGTGTCCTGCTCGTGCCACCTGGCGAGGAGGTCGTTCTCGTTGCGCACGAAGCCGTCGGAAGAGGCGTCGGCGGTGAGTTCCAGACCCAGGAAGATCTGGGAGAGCTCGTCGGGGTGCGCGTCGAGCTGGCGGAAGTACGGAAGGAGTTCGGCGAGCATCGCCGACACCGCCTGCCCTGCCGTGACCATGGTGGTCGTGCTCGTCCGAGCACCGTTCGGCTTCGCCGGTCCGCCGGCCGACGACCGCTGCTCGACGTCGAACTGTGCCGCCAGACCGTGGGCGATCGCCCGTGAGCGGTTGCGCTCCAGTACGGGCTGTGGGACGGAGCGCACCCGCTGGCCCGTTCGTTCCAGGTCCCGGACCCGCATGGCGATCGCCTGCACGACGAGCGCGTGTGTCATGGCCGAGGAGATGGACATCTGGGCGTCCAAGAGACGGAGGGCCACGTCGCCCTCCGCCGCCAGGCTCGCCTCACCCAGCGGGTTGACGTCCATCGCCTCAAGCCGGGCCAGCCGCTCGTTGCGCTTCAGCGCCGCCCGCACACGGTCGAGGTGCTGAGGGGAGAAGGAGGCGATGTAGCGCGTCGCGACCTGGTCGGTGGCCCGGGAGAGGCGGGCGGAACCCCGGGCCGAGGCGTACGCGGGACCGTGGAGCTGGCGTGCGGTCAGGGAGATCAAGGAAGGCGAGTACTCGCGGACCAGGTTGCAGAGGAGTTCGCGCTGCACGTCACTGACCACCTCAAGGGAATGCAGGTCCGCACACAGCCCTCCCGCCGGATCGTCACCTCCGCCGGGAACCCATCCGCTCGGCACCAGGAGACCGCCGGCCTTCTGCGTCTCTCCGGCCACGACGGCGACGGCCTCGGCCAACGCCCCGGCCACGGCCCTGCGCATGGCCTGGTCGTGCAGCACGACCTGCCCCGTGTCGATCCACACCGCGGTCGCGGCCCGCGGGACAGGACGCAGAGTCAAGGGCACACCGGTGGGCAGGACGGGTAAGCGTGGCGGCTTGGCCAGCACCCGTGCCGTGATCGCCGCCCGGGTCTCCAGCCCGTACCGGTCCCGGTCGCGGGACCGGCCGATCACCGTGTACCCCTTGGCCAACCGCTGCCTCAGCGGTCCCGAACGGTAAAGCGTGACGAGCACGGGAAATCAGTCCTCCGGCCTTCGAAGTTCGGCGGACGCGAGCCCGCGCACGGCGGGGATCGCGAGGAACAGCACGACCGTTATCGCGAGCGCCGCGAGCGTGCTGAACAGCAGCGTCTTCGGCCCGGGCTCCCCCCACAGCGCCCCGGCCGCATAGGCGACGGCGAACGGCAGCCCTATGGTGGAAAGCAGCCCGACGGCGAGGCCGCTGCGCCGGGCACGGGCGGTCTCCACGTAGCGGGCTGCGTCGGCGAGCGCCGTCCCGGCCTGTGCGAGGAGTCCGGGGAGCCGGTGCTGTTCCTGGAAGCGCTCCAGGAGCGTGTTGGCGTTGCCGTGCACGGTGATGTGTGAGGACCACAGCGCCCGCCGCAGTTCGATCTGCTTGCGCTCCAGGTCGAGCAGGCGACGGGCCTCCGCCGGCCGCGCTGGCAGCCGGGCCAGGGAATTGGCCAGGAAGTTGACGCCCAGCACCTGCCAACGCCCGAGGAGGAACGCATCGAGGTAGACGGTGTGGACGAGCGACGCGGCCGTGGGGTGGAAGCCGGCGTCGTCGCCTGAGTCCGGTGACGTGCCGACGAAGGCCGCGCCGTCCCGTAAAACCAGCGCCTGCCAGTCCGCGGAGAGCCGGACCCTCCCGGCGAACAGCCCGTCGTCCTCCGGATCGGGCGGGAAGTGATCGACCGGCGTAGCGGACGCCGACAGCCACAGCCATTGGTCGCGGGCGCCCCACCCCGCGTACGGCGGCGGCATCACTTCGGGCAGGGCTCCGTCGTCGAACGTGACGTGCGACAGGACCCATGCCTTGCGCTCGGATTCGAGGGGCCGGACCCCGGCGGGCAGCAGTCCCGCGTACTCTGCGCTCATCGCCGTCAGGTCGCGGAGCCGCGGAAGGTCGTTCAGCGGATCGCCGGACAGCCGCACGTGCAGGACGACGACGGCCCGCCGTGGCGCGTCCGAGGCCAGGACCGGAGGCAGGCGCAGCATCTCCATCGCCTCCACCACCGGCGCGGCGGGCGTCCCGCCGGGGGTATGAGGGAGAGGGGCAATGGAACGGTGCCAGCGGGAAGGGTGGCCGGTCGCCCCGTAGAGGGACTCTCCGACGCGCGGCTCGAAGTACGTCATCCGCCGTTCCCGATCGGCCACTCCTGCGGCTAAGCGCACCGGCAGGGGACCCTCCGTCCAGTCAGTCGGCGGTGGTCCGCCCCCTAGCCCCTCGACATCGAAAACGACACACGCCGTGCCCCGTTGTACGGACATGTACCCCCCACCGTCGGTCCCGGCTCCTGTGACGCATGCTACTGCCGTTCCTGACATATGTTCTGCGGATCAGATCAGAGGCGGTCAGTGCGAATCGTTACGCCAACGGCCCGGCCAACCGCACGGGTTGGGCCCCTCGGCCGTCCGGCTGCGATCCGCCGGTCAGGGCCTGGGCCGGGGCAGAGCTCGGGCGGGACCGTCCCAGCGCAGTACGGCGCGGCTGACGTTCTGGGTGGATCCGAGGTCGACCTGGAGCCACTGCGGGTGGCTGTAGGCGCTGGACCAGCGGGTGGCGGGGTCGCCGTCGGTGGCAGCTGCCGCCGGAAAGTTCGCCGTCTCCGTGCTGGAGGCGGTGGTCGGACGGCCCAGGGCCAGGTTCCCCGGCTGGGCGAGGCCGGGCCAGGCGGGGTTGTGCCCGACGGCCGCGACGAGGGGGGTGAACGCGGCGTACGTCGCCGCGGGCTTCGGTGATCCCCAGGTCTGCTGGGCCAGTGCGCGCAGCGGGTACATGATTCCGGTGGCTATCTGTTCCTCGGTCTCGGCGGTGGGGATGTCGCACCAGACGTGGATCAGCGAACCGGGGTTCTTCGCGGGGTCGGACAGGGTGTTGCCGCCCTCGAAGCGGTCCGGGGTCCAGGTCTCGTACATCCACTTGGTGTCGGGCTTCGGGCCCCCGAGCACGTAATAGGTGGGGGTCCAGGACTCGTTGGCCACGATGTGCCCGGCGTCGGCCAGCTGCTGGGGGGTGAGGCCGTAGGTGTACCAGTACTCGACGACGATGCCGGGATGGGGACGGAGGGTCCCGTCGCCGGACTTGATGCCGTCGTTCCACATCCGGGTGGTCTTGCCGCCCGCCCGCACCAGGTCGTCCGCCCAGTTGACGAACCCGTAGTAGGTGTCCTTGGCGGTGGCGTTCGCGCCGTAGTGGGCGCGGGCGTAGCTGAGCAACTGCGGGTACTTGCCGTAGTCGGCGACGTACTCGTCCGCGCCGATGTGCCAGTACAGGGCCGGGAACAGCGGCAGGTACTCGTTGATCAGGTCCTCGATCAGCGCGTACGAGCCGGGCAGCGAGAGGTCGATGAAGTCGTTGCTGACCGCGCCCGAGCTGCTCTCGAGCTTGAGCTCGGGGTGCGCGGCCAGGACCGCGTTCATGTGACCGGGGGTGTCTATCTCCGGGACGATCGTGACGTGGTACTTGCGGCCGAGCTCGACCAGGTCGGCGATGTCCTGCTTGGAGTAGTGGTCGGCGGAGACGATCTCCGGGTGCGTGGAGCTCTCCAGACGGAATCCGAAGGTGTCCGACAGGTGGAAGTGGAAGTAGTTGAGCTTGAGGTACGCCAGCTCCTTGATGTGCTGCTCGAGCCAGTCGACGGTGAAGAACTTCCGCCCCTGGTCGACCATGAGCCCGCGCTCGGCCTTGGCGGGCCAGTCCACCGCCGTGCCGGCCGGCACGGCGGTGGACTGGTGCAGAAGCTGGAGGACGCTGCGGGTGCCGTAGAACGCGCCGGTGTCGGTCCCGGCCTGGATGGTGAGGGAGCCCGCAACCGTCATCCGGTAGCCCTCGGTGGGCAGGGCGGCGCCGCCTAGGCTGAGCCCGATGTCACCGGTCGCCGCGCTCCCGGTGACGACGGCCACGCTGCGCCCGGCCAGCGCGCCCAGTTCCTGGGCGAACGTGGCTGCCTCGTCGGCCAGTTGGGCGGTGTGCGCGGGGTCGACGACGACGCGGGTGGCGTCGGTGAAGGTGTACGTACCGGTGCCCGCCGTCCATTGACGCAGCGCTGGTATGGTCTGCGGCGGCCCGGCGGCCGCCGCCTGGGCGGGGCCGACGCCGGGTATCGCCAGTGCGAACACCGCGCACGCGGTGGCGATCAGCAATCTGAGCAGACGCATGGCTGCCTCCAGCCGGGTATGGCCGAGCGGAGCGTGTGGGGTGCACCAGTGCAGCGCAGCGCGCCGAGGTGGTCTCCTGAAAGCGTGAGACGCATCCTGTTCCTCGTGAGCTGGACGTCATCGGCCAGATCGGAGTGCAACCCGCCTGGCCGAATCGAAGGGGCGATCTCGAAGCCCTCCAGATGGACATCCGCCCAGGCCACGAAGGGCGAGGCCCGGACGGCACCGAGGTCGGCAGGCCGGTACCCGCACAGATAGGTGCTCTCCGGTACGTACTCATGGACCAGTACGCCCAGCTCCGCGAGCTGCTCCTTCTCCTGCACCGAGGGGATACGGGTGGTCCGGACGAGGAGATGGTCGGAGGCGGACGCGTCCTCCGAGACCAGCGACGCGCTGGCCAGCTCGTGGGACTGCCTCAGCGGATCGATGGTGACACCGTTGAAGGTGATCCGGGCCATGGCGGGCTCCAGGTATGTGCACGCGACTGAAACGATGACATCGCGTGCCCATCTAATCACTTTATGTCACACATCGCGACCCTCTGTGGCGTGAGGGACGCGCCATGCCGGTGGCGGGCACCTTCGCGTGAGGTGCGGCAGGTTCGCCGAGGTCCCCGGTGAGGCCAGGCCCGCGAGGTGGTCCCCACACACGCGGGGGTGGTTGCCCGCTTGACAACGACGATTGGGAATCAGTCACAACCGATAGTTGGCCTTACTGGCTGTCCCTCCGCCAGCAGCCCGGCCAGCTCCGCGGCCGCCTCGTCGATCTCCCGCCCGCACGTCAGCAGTACGTCGTACGAAGCACCCCAGGGATCTGCGATCCCGTCTGCGGCCCGCTCCACCGGCGCCAGACTGCCGCGGGCGGCCGCGGCCCGGGCGATCATTTCCCGGGGTGGGGCCACCTCCCCCTGCGCCAGACGCAAGAACTCCCTGACCGTGAAACACTTGCGCAGGGCCACCGGCCACAGCCGTACGGCCGTCTCCCGGTGCTCCCGCTCGAGACCCAGTACGAGATCAGCCTCCGCGACCAGCTCAGGCCTCAACAGCCGGGACGTGAACCCGGCACGGTTCCCGCCCAGCTGCTTCAGCACCGAACCGGTCGCCGGATGCATGCCCGCGATGTGCTGGGCCCTGGTGCCCGCACTGCCCACCCGCGCTTCCGGGAGCCTGCCAGCCAGCAGCCGCTCGGCCAGCGGGGAGCGGTGCACATTGCCGGTGCAGATGAAGAGGATGGTCAGCCGAGCCGGGGCGTCAGCCCTGGGTACGTCTCCTCGATACCCTCGCGCAGTCCGGTCTTCGGCTTCCAGCCCGCGGACTGGATCAGCGTCCATTGCCCCCACCTCTCAGCAGCCTCGCCCCGCGGAGCAGCTCATCCTCGGCGCATGAACGCGGTGGCGGGGTCTGCGCGGCTGACGGGTCGCCGTATCCGTATCCGTATCCCCCCTGCCTCGGCTTCGGGCTCATGCTGAAGACCGTGCCGAGGGTCCGCGCCCCCACCGTACGCAGGACTTCGGTCGCCGCTGCGACCCGGTCGCGCGGGGTCTTTCCGGCCCGTACGACCAGGAGTGCGCCGTGGGCGAGAGTGGCGAGGGCCACCGTGTCGGCCACGGGCAACAGCGGGGCAGTGTCGACGATCACGGCCTCGTAGCCAGCGGCGAGTTCGCGCAGCAATTCCGCCATCCGGTCGGAGGCGAGCAGCTCGGTGGGGTTGGGGGGGACGGGGCCGCTGGTCAGGACGGAGAGCCTGCCCGCCGTCTGCATCACATCTCCGATCCGCGCCTGGCCGATCAGCACGCTGGTGAGGCCGGCGTCCTGGACGAGCCCGAGGGTGGGTGCCACGCAGGGGCGGCGCAGGTCGGCGTCGACGAGGCAGGTGGAGGTTCCGGCTTCGGTGAGCGAGAAGGCGAGGTTGACCGCGGTGCTGGTCTTGCCTTCGCCGGGTAGCGAACTGGTGACCACGATGACCCGAGGCCGGTCGCCGATCTGGGCGAACTGCAGGTTGGTCCGCAGATGACGGAAGGCCTCGGCCCGCGCCGAGTGCCTGGCGGCACCCGCGGCGAGCGGCTGCTGCGGGCTGTTCCTGTCGAAGGGAATGGAGCTGAGTACGGGCAGGCTGGTGAGGGCAGCCAGGTCGTCTGCGGTCTTGAGGGTGGCGTCGAGGGTTTCCCGGAGCAGGGCGGCCCCTGCGCCCAGCAAAAGACCGGCGATCAGGCCCGCGGCAAGGTTGAGAGCAGGACGCGGGCTGACCGGGGCCGAGGGGACCGAGGCGGTCTGGGTGACGCCCAGTTTCACCGGGGACTTGGCCACCCTGTTGGGGGACGGGGCGTCGAGGGTCTCCAGGCGCTCGACGACATCGCTGAAGCGGTAGGCAACCGCATCTGCGACGGCCGCCGCGCGACGCGGCTCGGTGTCCCTGACCGTGATGTTGACCAGCACGGTGCCGATCGGTGCTTCCGCGGTGATCCGGCCGGCGAGTTCGTCTGGCGTGGTGTCGAGGCCGAGGGAGGAGACGACGTGCCCGGTGACCTGACGACTGGTCACGATCGATGCGTACGACTGGACCCGGGCCAGCGAGAAGCTGTTGCCCTGCTGGAGCTCGCTGGTTTCGCCACCGGACTGGGCGGAGACGAACAGCTGGGCGTGTGCCTGGTAGACGGGGGTCGAGAGCGCAGTGGCCGCCCAGCCACCAGAAACCCCGAGCAGGATGCAGACGATCACGACAAGCCAGCTCCTGGCCAGCACTCTCAGGATCCTGCGAAGTTCCAAGATGTGCACCTCATCGGGTCGTTCGGGCAGCGCGCCCGGCCAGGTTAGACTAATTTGTCGGGCTTGTCTGGCAACCATGGGGGCCTGACCGGAGGAGTCCTTCGTGCTGCCAGCCCACATCGCCGTGCTGATCACCAGTCACAACCGCCGCGAGAAGACACTGTCCGCCCTCGCTGCCCTGCACGTGCAGCGCGGATTGCCCGAGGACACCGAGGTGCGGATCCACCTCGTGGATGCGGGCAGTACCGACGGCACACCCGAGGCGGTCCGCGCGGCGCACCCGCGGGTCGAGGTGGTGACGGTCGGCGACGACGTCTACTGGGGCCAGGGCATGCGCATCGCAAGCCGCAACAGCCACGCCGCGGGCCTGCCGCCCTGGGAGTACCAGCTCTGGCTCAACGATGACGTGGTGCTGGACCGGGACGCCCTCGCCGTCCTGCTCGACACCGCACGGACCGTCGGGCCCGGCGCCGTCGTCGTCGGCGCGGTGCGCGCGCGAAACGGCGCCCATACGACGTACTCCGGACGGAGCGGCCGCGCACTCACCCTGGTCGAGCCCACAGGACGGCCCGAACCCTGTGACACATACAACGGCAACGTGGTGCTCCTGCCCCGCGCAGTACATGTACGAATCGGCGACATCGACAAGGTCTTCCGGCACGGCATGGGTGACTACGACCACGGCTTCCGCGCCCGTCGGGCCGGCATCCCCGCCTATGTGAGCCCACGCCACGTGGGCAGCTGCGACCGCAACCCGCCGGACACCGGCTCTCGCGAACCGGGCATCGGGGTGCGTGAGGCACTGCGCCGCGTCACCTCGCAGCGCGAACTGCCGCCCCGCCAGTGGTGGGTGTACTGCCGACGGCACGCATGGCCATGGGCACCGTTGCTGATGGTCTCGCCGTACCTGAAGACGGTGGCGCTGGCTCTGGCCGGGCGACGCGTGGGGGGCGGGGAGTACCCGCGGTGACCGGGCCGATCGCACCGGTCGGCAGGGGCGGCGCCCTGCTGCTGTGGATCACCGGCCTCGGCACCCTTGCGGTGGCCCCCCTGGTCCCCCATCTCTATCACGGGATCGGCACGGCAGCCGGCGAACCCCTCTCCGGCCTGCAACTGCTCTTCTCCCAGGGCGTGATCTTGCTGGTGTCCGTCCTGGCGGCAGCCCTGGTGACCCGCGGTGTGTTCCAGGGCGCGAGAGCCGGTGCACGCCCATCCAGGACCGGCCAGGGGCTCGCCTGGGCCGCCGTCGCGTTCGCTGCGGGTCCCGTCCTGTCGGCCGTGTTCGGCGAGCACGGCGCCCTGGACGCGACCGTGGTGTTCGCGCCGCTGCTGTTCGCCGCCCTCTACCTATGCCCACGCCGCCCCTTCTCCGAGGTGCTGCGCCAACTCCGGTTCATCTTGCGCTGTTACGTCTGGTGCAGCTTGCTCAGCATCCTGGTCGCACCGGGCTGGGCCTTCCTGTTGCCCGCCCACGGCGACGGGGGGCGGGACTTCCTCGGCCTCGGCTGGGGCCAGTTCATGGGCCTTGCCCCCAACCCGAACCATCTGGCGCCCCTGATGGCCGCGGCACTGCTCCTCGAAGTCACCCCGGTGGGGCGGTGGCGCGGCCGTGCGATCCATGCGGCTGTTGCGCTCCTCGCGCTGACGCTCACCCAGTCCAGAACGGGCTGGATCTGTGCCGCCTCGGTGCTCTTCGTGCACGGCGCATGGGGCCGGACCGTGCTCCGCAGGCAGCTGCTCACCGTCTTCGGGGGCGCCGCCGCCCTGATGGTGCTGATGGCGGCCCCCGTACAGGCCGCGCTCGCCCGGCTCGCCGCCGATCCGATGTACGGGGACTTCAACGGACGCACCCTTGCCTGGCGGCTCGCCTACACCGAGTTCGAACGCAATCCGCTGTTCGGTTACGGGCCCACTCTGTTCAGCCCGGCCCACCGACTGGAGCTCTTCGGCACCACGGACCACTGGATCGGCCAGGCGCACAGCCAGGTCATGCAAACGCTCGGGGCCACCGGTCTGATCGGGTTCGCCGGGCTGTGTCTACTGGTGAGCTCCCTGGTCGTACAGGCCCGGCGGGCCTCCGCGCACACCAGCGGCCTCTCGACCGCGCTGGTGACCCTGCTGATCGTGGCGTGCACCACCGAGGCTCCGTTGCGTGCTCTCGGCGGACTGTCCGCCCCCATTCTGCTGCTCACCGTGGTGTGGTGCGTTCTGCTCCACGGAACCCCCTTCCCCACCTCCGCAACCCAGGAGCCGTCAGATGTCCCGTAGAACCGCGCTGATCACCGGCATCACCGGACAGGACGGCTCGTATCTCGCCGAACTCCTGCTCTCCAAGGACTATCTGGTGCACGGCCTGATCCGCCGCTCGTCCACCTTCACCACCCAGCGGATCGACCACCTCTACCAGGACCCGCACGAGCCGGACGCCCGACTCCGCCTGCACTACGGGGACCTGGCCGACGGCTCCCGGATCGCCGCCCTCCTGGAGCACATCCAGCCCGACGAGGTCTACCACCTGGCTGCCCAGTCGCACGTCCGCGTCTCCTTCGACGAGCCCGAGTTCACCGGCACCACCACGGGTCTCGGCACCACCCGGCTGCTGGAGGCCATCCGGATGACCGGGCTGCCGTGCCGTTTCTACCAGGCCTCCAGTTCGGAGATGTACGGGATCACGGCGCCGCCCCAGTCCGAGACGACGCCCTTCCACCCGCGCTCCCCGTACGCCGCCGCCAAGGTGTACGCGTACTGGATCACCCGCAACTACCGTGAGGCGTACGGAATTCACGCGGTCAACGGCATCCTCTTCAACCATGAGTCCCCGCGGCGCGGCGAGACCTTCGTGACCCGAAAAATCGCCCGGGCCGCGGCCCGGATCGCCCGCGGCGAGCAGGAGTTCCTGCACCTCGGCAATCTGGAGGCCCGCCGCGACTGGGGTTACGCCCCCGAATACGTGGACGCGATGTGGCGGATGCTCCAGTGCGACCGGCCGGACGACTACGTGGTGGCCACGGGCACCAGCTACAGCGTCCGGGACTTCCTCACCTTCTGCTTCGAGCGCGCGGGCCTCGACTGGGAGCGCCACGTACGGTTCGACGAGCGTTACTTGAGGCCCTCCGAGGTACCGGACCTGATCGGCGACGCGTCGAAGGCGGAACACGAGCTGGGCTGGCGGCCGACCGTGCTGACCCCCGACCTGGCCCGTCTCATGACCGACGCCGAGCTGGGCGCGCAACTGCCCGAGGGGCAGGTGGCCCTGTGAGCTCGCCGACCGTCCTCCACCTCACCAACGACCGCGAACCGCCAGGCCCGGGACTGAGCTTCGGCGGCGCGTTCCGTGCCCTGGCCGTCGACGGCGCGCTCACTCATGTGCCGCTCGCCCCCGCGGCACTGCTGGCGGCAGGCCGCGCGGCCGCGTTGGCCGAAATCCGCCGGGCCGCCGAACGGGCCCGACCTGAAGTCCTGTTCGTCCAGACACCGGGCAACTTCCCCTGGACCGAGGCGGATGTAGCGGACCTCCTGCGGCGCCTCGGCTCACCGATCGTCGTGATGTGGGAGGGCGACCCGTGGGGCGGGCGCAAACCCGTCCTGCCTTCCATGGAGCCCTGGTTGCGGTACGCGGACACCGTCTTCACTCCGGGCCTCGGCATCCAGGCCCTTCTCCTGGGCAGGTACACCCGGCGGCCAGTGCGGTACATCCCGCAGACCGTGCCCCATCGCCTCTGGGACGACGGGCCCGTCCCGGGCGTCGACGCAACGGCACACGACGTGATGCACATCGGCAGCTGCTTCGTGCGCTTCGGGGTGTTCGAGCGGATCGACGGCGCTCGGGAGCGCCAGCGGTTCGTACGGTCCCTGCAGCGGCTGCCCGGTTGCCGGTTCGCCGTGCACGGCCACGGCTGGCGCGGCCGGGGCGCGCTCGGACCCGTCCCGTTCGACCATCAGGTGGACGCCCTGCGCACCACCCGGATCAGCGCCAACTGGGACCACTTCCCCGGCCGCGACGGCTACTTCTCCAACCGGCTGCCGATCAGTCTGTTCGCGGGACGCCCGCACGTCACGACCAGGCCCCTGAACACCGATTGGCTGCCGGGCCCGGAGTGCGGCCTGCACCTGGTGGACTCCCCCGCCCAAGCGGTCGACCGGGTCACCGAACTGCTCCGCGCCGACCCCGCACAGCTGCATGCCGCCGGACTCGCCGGGCACACGTGGGTCCGTACCCGGCTCACCGAGACCAACGCGCTGCGGCACATGCTCACCCGCCACCTGGCTTCCGTGCCCGCACCGCGCGCCGACCCCTGGCAGGAGATCGCCGCGATGGACGCCGTCAGCGTATGAGCGCAGTCACGCGCAGCCTCGGCTGGAACTACGGCGGCTCCGCGCTGGGAATGCTGTTCCAGCTCGGCTACACGGCGATCGCCGCGCGCCTGGTGTCCCCCGACCACTTCGGCGCGTACGCCACCGCGTGCAGTGTCACCGTCCTGCTCGGCTACGTCGCCAACTCCGGCCTGGCCACCTGTGTGCTGCGCGCCGAGCAGCTCACCAGGTGCCTGTTGCGTACCGTCTTCACACTCGCCGCTGCCTTCGGGCTCATCTGTTTCTGCACCGCGCTGCTCGCCGCCCCGCTACTCACAGCGGTCTGGGAGGGCCCGCAGACGGCCGGGATGCTGCGCGTGCTGGCGGCGCAGTTCCTGGTCCAGCCGGCTGCGCTGGCGGCGGTCGCTGCACTGCGCAGGCTGGAGCGTCCTCGTACGGCGGTACGCGCCGAACTGGCCGGCCAGGTCACGGGATCGGCCCTGGCACTGACGCTACTGCTGGCGGGCTGGAACCCTTACGCCCTGGCCACCGCGTTCCCGCTGTCCGCGGCCTGCACCCTGGCCCTGGCCGCCTGCGCAGTGCTACCCGAACGACGCCGCTCCCCGGCCGACGCACGGCCGTGGCGCCGCCGTCCGCGCCCGGCGTCCGCGGCGCAGGCGCCGACGGAGCACGGCGCACCGTCGGTGCCCGCTGCGCCCGCACGGCTGCCCGTCGGCCTTCCCGTTCCGGCCCGCGAACTTCTCCGCTCCTCCGGCTTCTTCACCGGGTACGGCTTGGTACAGTCCGCGACCAACAACGCCCCACTGTGGCTGGCGGGCGCCACCCTCGGCGCCACCGCGGCCGGTCACTACTCGCGTGCCGCACTCCTGACCGGTATCCCGCTGACCGTCCTCGCGCAGGGCCTCCACCGGGCCGTCACCCCGGCGCTGGCCGACGCCCGCGCGGCCGGGAGGATTCCTCCGCAGGCGGTGCATGACGTGCTGTGCTCGGCATCCGCCGTGGGACTGATGGGCCTGGGCGCCCTCGCCGGTCTCGGGCCGGCCGCGCTGCTCCTTCTGCTGGGGCCGACCTGGGAGACGGCCTCGAGCCTGGTTCCGGTGCTCGCAGCCGGGGCCGCACTGTGGATGCTCTGCTCCACCGCCAGCTCCGTCGACACCGTCCGCAGGGACACCAGAGCCCTGCTGCGTGCCCAGCTCGCCGCCATCGGCGCGACCGCGCTGATGCTCTGCTTCGCCTGGGCGTACCAGAGCCTGTTGCTCGCCGCCTGCGCCACCGTGGTCGCCCCGCTGGCCGGTCATCTCGTCCAGCTCGCCCACTGGCATACCGCCAAGGTCCTCGGTGTACGTCCGCTGCTCTTCGCGCACGCCGTGCACGCGGCGGTCGGCACGGCACTCGGTCTCTCGGCCGCGCTCGGCCTGCGCTCCCATCCCCCCCACTACGGGCTGCTGCTGGGCCTCGGCGCCATGCTCCCGGTGGCCCTCGCCTGCGCTGTGCTCCGCACGCGTCTGCCCGTCTATGCCACGGCTCGCCGCCACGGTCTCGTCAGATCCCATCCGAGGAGCCACCCATGCACATCGGCCTCGCAGGCCCCGTCGATCTGACCCCCCTCCAGCACCTGCTGCCCGCGCGGCTACCCGCCGTCTACAGTGGACCGTGCACCGGCTGGCTCGCCAGGACCTGGCTGGAGCAGGGGCACCGACTGACGGTGTACGCCCTGAGCGGCGCCGTCGCCGGGCGGCAGGTGTACAGCGGCAAGGGCATCGACCTCGTCGTCGTACCGCAGCGGGCGCGGGCCAGACACCGGCTCAAGGACTTGTTCCGCGCTGAGCGCCGAGGGCTCGCTGCCGCGATGCGGGCTCACCCCGCCGACCTGGTCAGCGCCCACTGGACGTACGAGTTCGCGCTGGCCGCGATCGCCAGCGGCCTGCCCTCCTTCGTCACTGCACACGACACCCCATTGCGCTACGCCTGGGAGATGCGCAGCGCCTACCGCTGGCTGCGCCACTCCATGGCCCTTCCGGCCGTCCACCGCGCCACCGCGCTCAGCGCCAACAGCCCCTACACCGCACAGCATCTGCGCCGGGTGCTGGGTGTACGACGGCCCATCGAGGTCATCCCCAACGGGGTGCGGATGGAGCATCTGCCCAGCGCCATGGCGTCGCCCGACGCCGCCCCGGTGTTCGCCACCGCCGTCCAGGGCTGGGGGCCGCTCAAGAACACGGCCACGCTGCTTCGCGCCTTCGCGCTCCTACGAATCGAACTCCCTCACGCTCGGCTGCTGCTGTGTGGCGACGGACACGACGCGGGGGGACCGGCCCGGCAGTGGGCCGCCGTACACGGGCTCACCGCGGGGGTCGAATTCGCCGGCCCGCTGGCGCACGACACCTTGTTGCGCCGGATCGCCGCCGAGGCCCACGTTCTGGTCCACCCGTCCCGTATCGAGTCGTTCTCGATGATCACAGCCGAGGCGATGGGCATGGGGCTCCCCGTCATCGTGGGTGAACGCAGTGGGGCGGTGCCCTGGGTCGCCGGGGACGGCGGCCTCGCCGTGGACATCGACTCGCCCCGGACGCTGGCCGACGCCATGATCCGGCTGGCCCGCGACCCGCAGTTGCGGGCCCGGCTCGCGACGGCGGGGCGCCAGCGGACGGCAGGCCGCTTCGAGCTGCGGGACGTGGCCGCCGCGTACACACGCTGGTTCACCACGGAAGGCAGCCGCCCATGACCACCACGCCCCTCGTACTGCAGATCAGCAATGAACCTGAGCCCTCCGGCCCGCGCACCCGCTTCGCGCGTGCCTTCGAGGACCTCGCCGATGCGGGCCTCCTGCGGTACGCGTGCGCCGTCCCTGCCGCCGGGGACCAACTGCCTTCCTCCCGTCCGGACCTGGTCTTCGTCCAGTCCCCCCAGTCGTACCCGTGGACGAACCGGCAGGTCCGGAAGTGGTTGCGGACCGCTGGGGAACCGCCGGTCGTGGTGTGGGAGGGCGACGCGTGGGGAGGGCTCACCAAGCCGTTGCGCGAGCGGAACCTGGCGTGGATGCGGGCCGCGGAAGAAGTCTTCAGCGTCGCCGCGGGCGGCCAGGCCGCGATGCTGCGTCGGGTCTGCGGCCGGCCGGTGCGGTACGTGCCGCACGTCGCGCCGCTGCATCTGCTCGCCGCACCGCGCGGCCCGGAGCCGGCCGCGGGCGGAGTGACGCTGGTCGGCAAGCGGCTCACATACCTAGGAATCGAACTGATCCCCGATGATCGCGAGCGGGCTTTGTTTGTCACTGAGTTGCACAAGGTCGCGGGAGCGCGGCTCGCGGTGTACGGCACGGGATGGCGAGGCCCCTTCGCACGCGGCCCCGTCCCGTTCCCTGAGCAGCTGACCGTCATGGAAGGGGCGTTGATCAGCGCGGGCTGGGACCGCTATCGCAAACTCACCGGCTACTTCTCCGACCGGCTGCCGATCGCGATGTGCGCGGGCCGGGTCCATGTCACCTCCCGCCAGCCGGGACTCGGCTGGCTACCGGGTCCCGACCGCGGCCTGCACCTGATGGACACCCCGCGCGCCGCGGCCGGGCGGGTCCGCGAACTGCTTCGCCGCGATCCTGAGGAACTGCTCGTGCAGGGACGGTGGATGAGCGAGTGGGCCCGTGCCCGGCTGACCGAGCGCCAAGCCCTGCTACACATGCTCTCGCCGTACATCCCGCTGCTGCCCGCCCCTCCCACCGACCCGTGGGCCGGGCTCGCCGCCCTGGACTGCTAGGAGTCGGAGCCGTCCAGAAAGGACCGGCCGGACGGGTCCTTCTCGTACGCGTTGTAGACCTTCGGCAGCGGCCGGTCGTCGCGGATCGCCCGGAACAAGGCCTCGGCTTGATCCTCGACCATCGTGTAACGGCCCCGCTGATCGGGGTGCTCCACGCTCGGAACGGTCAGGATCTGCGTGGCGCTCGCCGGGATCGTCCGCGCGCTGTTCACCAGCCGGTAGAGCTCGTCCAGCGAGTCGAGGCCGGGGTCTGCCACCAGCGAGGACGTCGCCGCGTCCAGCAGCGGATACAGCTTGGTGGGGTTGGTCAGCACGCCGTCGCTCTGTGCTTTCTTCAACAACTGCCGAATGAACTGCTTCTGCCGCTCCACCCGTTGGAGGTCGCTGCCATCCCCGACTCCCACCCTCGTGCGTACGAACACGAGTGCCCGTTGTCCGCGCAGCAGCTGCCTGCCGGGCTGGAGCGTGATGTTGTACTCAGGCTCACGGATCTTCTCGGACACGTTCACCTCCACGCCCCCAACAGCGTCGACGACCCTTTTGAAGCCGGAGAAGTCGACGACGAGATGGTGGTCGACCGGGATGCCGGAGAGGTCCTCGAAGGTACGGACCGCACAGGCGGCCCTGCCAAACTGGAAGGCCCAGTTGAACGGGGCGTGCTGGGCAGTGCTGCGGGAGCCGTCCGGCTGCAGGCAGCTGGGGATGTCCACCATCAGGTCGCGCGGCATGCTGACCACGGAAGCCCGGCTTCGGTCCGCGGAGAGGTGGATCAGCATGGCGGTGTCGGAGCGTTCGCTGCCCCAGTTCGCTTCCTTGTCCGAGCCGAGCACCAGGATGTTCTGGGCCTTGCCGGGCGCGGGGCGGGGCCGCTTGCCGTGGTCGGCGGCGAGGGCCCGGGCCGCGGCCTTGTCGGTGCGGATGTTGCCGTCAAGCCGCTGGTAGAGCAGCCAGCCGGCACCCGCCGTCACCGCGAACAGCAGGACGGCGCCGATACCGAGCCGTCTCAGGACCTTGCGACTGCGCCACCAGCTCTCAGGTACCGGCATGGATCAGGCCTTCCACCCCGTCGGCAAATCGCTGTGCCATTGACTCGACCGTGTACAGCTCGGCATCCGTCCGGCAGGCGGAAAGCAGTCTGTCGTAGAGGGCGGGCCGGGTGAGCAGATCCGTGACGGCCGCGCTGTACGCGTCCAGGCCGCCATCCACGACGAGGGCATTGCGACCGTGCTGCAGGTACTCGAACTCGGGCCCGTGCGCGGCGTGGGTGGTGGTGACCAGGGGCGTGTCCAGCGCGAAGGAGTCAACCGCAGCCAGCCCCACCGCGCCGGGCACCAGCAGGACGTCGGCGACAGCGCCGAGCCGGGCCTTCTCCTCAGCAGTGGCCGTCCCCACGTACACGACGGGACCGCCCACACGCTGGACTTCCTCCACCAGGTGGCGCTGCGCCCCGTCGCCCGCGACCAGCAGCCTGAAGCCGGGCAGCAGTTGGGCAACCCGGCCGGCCGCCGCCAGCAGGAACGGGATACGTTTGGCGGCGTCGAGGCCGCCGACGTACAGGGCGGTGCGGCCGGGGCGCAGCGCGTACGACTGCCGCAGGGCGGAGAGTTCGGTGGCGGGGATACGGGAACGGGCTGCGACCAGAGCCCTGGTGTCCACAGTGTTGCGGACCGTCGTGACCCGCTGTTCGGGGAAGCCCTCGGCGATGACGTGCCGGGCGCCCTTCTCCGTATAGGCGAAGAACCAGCGGGCCCGCTGGGTCAGAGCGCGCTTGGCTGCGCGCAGCGGGGCCGGGTCGCTGCGCGTGTAGGTCCCGCCGTGGCCCCACAGCCCGACGGGTGAGCCGCCACGGCTCAGCAGTGCGCGGTAGTTCTCCAGGCTGTGCAGGGACTGGCCGAGGACCAGGGCGTCGCAGTCGCGGGCAAGGGAGCCCAGGCCCCGCCAGACGAGATGGCGGCCGGCGAGGCGGAAGGTGCGCTGCGGCAGTAGGACCGTTCCGGCAAGGGCGCAGGCGTCGGCGCGCCGGATGTCCTTACCCCAGGGTCGGCCGTGGGCGATGGTCAGCTCGATGTCTCGGCGGGCGAGTTCGCGGGTCAGGCGTTCGTAGAACGCGAGGCGGTAGCCCGGCACGTACTGCTGGACGACGACGGCTCTTCTCACCGGGCCGCCCGCGCCACCTGAGTCGGCATGCGCCCGTCCTTGGGGGCGGTGTCCGCGCGGAAGAGCACCAAGTCGCACTGGAGCATCTGGCCGGTGCACGGGTCGGTGAACCCGGGCACGACGGACATCAGGGTGAGGCCCAACTCGCCCTGGGTGAGGGCGAGGGCGTCGTCGAAGAGCAGGCCGTCCCGGTACAGGGGCACGAAGGACGTCTCGGTCTGGATGCCGGCGCACTCGCTCGCGTACCGACCGGCGCCGCGCAGCACATGCGCCTCGTACCCCTGCACGTCCATCTTGAGGAACACCCGCTCGCCCGGGGCGACGATCTGCTCCCACAGTTCGTCGAGGCGGCGGATCTCGGCGGTCTGTCGGCTCAGGTAGGCGGCGTGCGGGGCGGCCGCTCGGTGGCGTTCGAGCATGGGAAGGACGGAGCTGCTCGCACCCGCGTTGCCCGAGACGTTCATGACAACGGTGCCGGAGTGGTCGCCGAGCGCGTACGGCAGGACCGTCCAGGCCGGGTCGGACGCCGCCCTGCGCTGGAGCTCCGTGCGCGGGCCGGTGAGCGGCTCGAAGGAGACGATACGGCCGCGGTAGCCGGAGTGGCGGAGCATCGTGCCGTAGCCGCCGGCGTGTGCACCCGCGTCAATGACGAGGCCGACATCGAACTTTCGGAGCAACTGCACGAGTTGCCGACCGCTCCAGCTTGCCGGATAGCGGGCGATGTCGATGCCGAGGCGCTGCATGGCGCTGCGCGCACGGTGAAGGAGGGTCACTGTCGTGCTCCTTTGTATGCTGCCCAGAGGAAACGGGGATGCCCCCACAACACCCGGCGCCACAGCCGGCGCGGTTCGCTGCAGAGGCGGAAGAGCCATTCCAGGCCGTGTCGCTGCATCCACAGCGGGGCCTGCGGCTTGTTGCCGGAGACAAAGTCGAAGGCGGCGCCGACGGCGGCGAACACCGCGGGGTGCGCGGCGGCGAGCCGGGCGGCCTCGTAGTCCTGTTTGGGAGTGCCGAGGCCGAGCCAGACGATCTGGGCGCCGCTCGCGCGGATCCGGTCGAGCTGCGACTGCCGTTCCCCGTCGGTCGGTTCGCGGAACGGCGGCGACTCGGCGGCTACGATCAGGGCGCGCGGGAAGCGGGCGAGCAGCTCGGCGCCCAGCTGTTCCAGTACCGCCGGGGTGGAGCCGAGGAGGTAGTGGCGCAGGCCCACATCCTGTCCGGTTTGGAAGACGTCCAGGAAGAGGTCGGGGCCGTACACCCGCATCGGCGGCAAGGAGCGGCTCCGGTGGACGATGCGGTTGGCCCACACCACCCCTTGTCCGTCGGGGAGGTTGAGCGTCGCGGTCCGCAGCACCTGACCCAGTCGCGGGTCCCGGTCGGCGAGGGCGAGGGTGTACGCGTTGCAGAGGTGGACGTCGGCCGCCACACCCTCGGTTGCGAGCCGGACGACCGCGGCGGCCGCGGCGGCCGGAGTCGCAGCGGCCACAGGAACCCCGGCGCACAGGACGGTGGTCAGGCCGGTGGACACGTCCGTGCGCGTTGTGGCCGGCAGCCGCACGTCCCTGCCCGTCACCTGCTTGCCGTATCGATCGCCCTGGCAGCACGGGGTCTGCCAACGGTCCGGCGGCCCCGGCGCCTGGGCCGGCCAACCCGGCCGGCCTCGTACACCGGCACCCTGAGCAGTCCGCCGAGGGCCAGAAGCGCGGCGACCGCCACCGGCAGTACGACGGAGGGCGGCAGCCAGGCGTGGTGGATCAGCAGCCCGATGACCGTCCCGACGAACGCGGTGACGCCCAGTATCACGGCCGTTCCCTGCACCGTCAGCCCGAGCCGCTGGAGCCGGTGCGCGATGTGGTCGGTGCCGCCGAGTAGCAGCCGGCGGCCGGCCCGGCGCCGGGAGACGAGGACGAGCGCGGTGTCGGCGGTGACGACGAGGGTGAAGGCGAGCACCGCGCCCATGGTGCGGGCCGGGGTGTCGCCGGTGTGCAGCAGTACAGCGGCGGAGGAGAGCACGAAACCGGTGAACAGGGAGCCGCAGTCGCCGAGGAAGATCCGGGCAGGATGCCAGTTGTGTAGCAGGAAGCCGGTGAGGGCGGCGGCCAGTACCCAGAGCAGCAGGGCGAGACCGGTACGGCCCTCGATGATCGCGCAGATGGCGAGCCCCAGCGCGGTGACGGCAGCGACCGTCCCCATTGCTCCGTCGGAGTTGTCCAGCAAATTGAAAGCGTTGGTGACGAAGACGATCCACAACACGGCGAGGACCCCGGTCAGCAGCCCCAGTCCGCTGCCGTACGCGACGGCACCCGCGGCACCCGTCTCGACGACGAGTCGCGCCCGGGGCCCCAGCGGCCGCAGGTCGTCGAGCAGTCCGAGCATGGCGACGGCCGCTGCGACCGCGAGCAGCGTGCCGACCTCGGGGCCCAGCGGCGCCCGCCCGGTCCACAGTCCCGAGGTGGCCGCGGCGAGGGTTCCCGCGACCACCGCGACCCCGCCCAGATGGGGGGTGGGGCGGGTGTGCGCCTTGTGGGCTCCGGGCCGGTCCAGGAGACCGGCACAGGCGTGTCGCCACCGCAGCGCGAGGGCACGTAGGAGTTCGGTCAGCACGGCGGTGAGCAGCAGGGCAGCCGCTGCGACCGCAAGCGCGTAGGGCACGGTGAAGGTCCTCTCAGAGCAGGTCAGGCCGGCAGCGGCACGCGCTCGGCACGCGCCTCGGCGATGGTCGCGTCGAGGATGTCGTCGAGGGTGCGCTGCGGCCGCCAGCCGGTGAGGGTGCGGATGCGTGCGGTGTCGGGCAGCCGGCGCTCCATGTCCTCGAAACCCTCGCCGTACGCCTGGTGGTAGGGGACCAGCCGGATGTCCGAGTTGCTGGCGCTGCGTGCGACGACGCGGGCGGCCAGCCCGGCGATGGTGGTCTCATCGTTCGTACCGATGTTGAAGACCTTGCCGACCGCGTCCGGGTGGGCAAGCAGCCGCAGCAGCGCGTCGACGACATCGGCGACGTGCGCGAAACAGCGCCGCTGCGTGCCGTCGCCGTGCACGGTGAGCGGTTCCCCCTCGACGGCCTGGCGCACCAACCGGGGCACGACCATCCCGTACGCGGGGCTCTGCCGCGGTCCGACCGTGTTGAACAGCCGTACCACGATGGTGGGCAGGCCCAGTTCGCGGTGGTAGGCGAAGGCGAGGATCTCATCGACGGCCTTGGCGGTGGAGTACGACCAGCGCGCCACGCTCGTGCTGCCGAGGATCCGGTCGGAGCCCTCGGCGAGTGGTCCCGAGGAGTTCTTGCCGTAGATCTCCGAGGTGGAGGCGACGAGCACTTTGCGGCGGTAGCGGTGGGCCGCCTCGATGACGGTCTCGGTACCGCGGAGGTTGGTGGTGAAGGACTGGAGAGGTCGCTCCACGATCAGCCGGACGCCGACGGCGGCGGCCAGATGGATCACCGTGTCGCACCGGCGGACCCATTCGTCCACGAGCAGCTGGTCGAGTACGGAGCCGTGGACGAATCGGAAGCGTGGATTCCGTCGGGCCTCTTCCAGGTTCCTCTCGCTTCCGGTGGCGAGGTTGTCGAGCACGACGACCGCATGGCCCTGCGAGAGCAGGGCGTCGGTGAGATGTGAGCCGATGAAGCCGGCACCGCCAGTGATCAAGTACGTCGAGGGATTCATATGCCGCCTGTTCGGTTGCGGTATCCGAGTGATGCGGAACGGCATCCGTTATATGCCGCTGACAAAATAGCCCGTCTTGTCACAATCTGTAACGAACAACACGGCTCACATCGCACGTAGATCGGAGAAACGTCAGATGGGACCAGCAGGGACCTCAGTACGACGGAACGTTCTGGTAGTTGGACTGGGATACGTGGGGCTGCCGCTGGCGGTGCGTGCTGCGGAGGCGGGCTTCCGCGTCACCGGCCTGGACACCGACGAGCACCGCGTCAAGCGGCTGGAGGCCGCCGACTCGTATATCGAGGACATCCCGGACGAACGACTACTGCCACTGCTCGATTCCGGGCGGCTGAGGGTCAGCACCGACTACGCCGACGCGGGCACCTTCGACGTCTGCGTGATCACCGTGCCCACTCCCCTGCGCGACGGCGCCCCGGACCTGCGGTGCGTCGAAAGCGCGGGGCGGTCGGTCGCCCCGCTCATGCGTCCGGGTGCGGTCGTGGTGCTGGAGTCGACGACGTACCCCGGCACCACCGAGGAGATCCTGCTGCCGATCCTGGAGGTGGGCAGCGGGCTGCGGGCCGGCGACGGATTCCGGCTCGGTTACAGCCCGGAACGCATCGACCCGGGCAACGCCCGTTGGCAGCTGGAGAACACTCCCAAGGTCGTCTCCGGCATCGACGACGCCTCCCTCGAAGCCGTCACGGAGTTCTACGACCGGATCGTGACCCGGACCGTGCCGGTCTCCTCCCCGCGCACCGCCGAGCTGACCAAGCTGCTGGAGAACACCTTCCGGCAGGTGAACATCGCGCTCGTCAACGAACTCGCGATGTGCGCCCGGCCCCTCGGCGTCGACATCTGGGAAGCGGTGGACGCGGCCGCCACCAAGCCGTTCGGCTTCATGCCCTTCACGCCCGGACCCGGGGTGGGCGGTCACTGCCTGCCGGTGGACCCCTCGTACCTCTCCTGGCAGGTACGGCAGAAGCTCCAGCACGATGTGCGCTTCGTTTCGCTCGCCCACGAGATCAACGAACGCATGCCCGAGTACGTGGTGGGGCGCATCGAAGGCGGTCTCGCCAGGCTTGGCCGACCGCTGGCCGAGGCACGGGTGCTGGTGCTCGGGCTCGCGTACAAGAAGAACACCGGGGATGTACGGGAGTCCCCCGCCGCCACCGTCGCCGAGCTGCTGATGGCGCGCGGCGCGCGCGTCCGGGCCGTGGAGCCGTACGCCGATGCCCAGTTGCTGCCGCCCGGGGTGCTGTGCGTCGAGCTGACCGAGGCGGAGATCGCGACTACAGACGCAGTCGCTGTCCTGACCGACCACGACTGCCTCGACTACGGTCTGGTGGAACGCCATGCGTCGTACGTCTTCGACGCCCGCAACCGCTGCCGGGGAGACCGGATCGACCGCCTGTAGCCGCACGGTGCCACGGTCAGGGCTGCCCACGACACAGATCACCGCGCGCACCGGGCTTCCAGAGCGGGCATGACCACCCGTCCCCGCCAAGGTCCCGTTGTCTCTCACCTGGCGGGCTCGGGCAGCCTTGGGGCCTTCTACTTTGTGCCGACACGGAACGTCCCCGCCCACCGCCTGGAAGGGGTGTTCATGGCCTCCCCCGGTTCCCTCAAGCGCATCGTCACCGCCAGCCTCGTCGGCACCACTCTGTCCTTCGCGCGAAGGTCCACCAAACCGTTTCCGAGGCGGACCAGCCGGGGCCGCGCCGCCTGCCCGGCTACGCCGCCTCGGCGAACGCGGCTCAGTCAAGGGTGGCGAGATGGTCGGCGTCGCCCCCGCGCCACTCGATGAGGAAGATGGTCGCGTCGTCGCTGGTGATGCCGCCTCGTTCCTGTTTCAGCGCATGGGAGAGCGCGCGCACCACCGGCCGTACTCCGGTGTGGTCACGGACGACGCGGTTGGTCCACTCGATGAGTTGCTCCTCGCCGAACTGTTCCCCGCCGGCTTGGTGCTCCTCGATCAGGCCGTCGGTGAAACACAGCAACCGGTCTCCGGGTTGCAGCATCCGCTCGCTGACTTCCGGCTGCTCACCGCCGAAGCCGACCGGCAATGTGGTCGGGCTCTCCAGCCGGTCCACGACGGCGCGGTCACGGATCAGCAGCGGTGCCGGGTGACCTGCATTGACCCATTGCAGCCGACCCGTCGTGATGTTCAGACACATCATCTGCGCGGTGACGAAGTGTTCGTGGCCGAACTGCTCATTGATGGCCTGGTCCATGAACGCATACACCTGGGACAGACCGGTGTCGGCCCGTCGCGTGTGGCGATAGGCGCCGATGGCCACCGTCGCCATGGTCGCCGCGTCCAGGCCGTGGCCCATTGCATCGATCATGGCCACATGAAGGATGTCGTCGTTGAGGGCGTAGTCGAAACTGTCCCCAGCCGCTTTGTACGCGGGCTCCAGGATTCCGGCCACCTCAACCTGCGGGACGGTCATCGACAGCGGGGGCAGCAGCGACCATTGGATCTCGGCGGCCACGCTCATCGGGGCGCGGCGGCGGGCCTGAAAGAACAGGTCGGTGTACGCATCCTTGGTGACGATCATGTCTGCGACCAGACCGGCGAGTCTGCGCAACAGCCGCCGGTCGTCGTCATCGACGCTGTCCAGCGTGAGGGCCATCACCCCGACCTGGTCACTGCCGTCCAGTAGCGGCAGATACATCCGCACACTGCCGTCCTGCGGCACCTCTACCGTTCTGCGGCTCAGGAACGACGCGCCCGCAGGAGAGCCCTCGACCGGTTCGGGGTCCCCGACCGTCAGCCGCCGGCCTGGCAGCGGCACCAGCAGCATCTGTTCGTAGTCCTGCAAGAGGATCGAGAGGTCCCGGCCGCCGACCCTGGCCACCTCTTCCGCAACGAGCGGGGCGATCAACTGCGGCGGCATCTCGTGCGCCCGGTCCAGCAACACGCCCAGCAGCCGCTCGCCGAACCCCTCCGACCGGTCCACTCCGAACTCGCCCGACTTCCGCCCGCCTTCGGTCATCGCTGCTTGCATCCCTTCGTCCCGCTGCCTCGGGAAACCCACTGGGTGGATGTCTTCCCGAGGTGCGCGCCCGGCGGCCTCGTGCTCGGCCGAGGTGGCCAGGCACCGGTCGTGGCGGTTCCCGTCAGGATGGGGATCGACTCTCCCATCCCCTCGGCACTGGTGGCTTCAACGCCCCGGCCACGTATCCCGGCTCACCGTGCCACGGACCCGACGCACACCCCAGCACCATCGGATCCATCCGGCGGTCACCGAGGTCTCCACTCGAGCCGCTCACACGGCCCGTACACTCGGGGCTTCTCGCACGACAGTGATCAACCCGCACAGCCTGACACCGCCAACCGGCCCAAAGAGCCGATTACGCCAGAGGCGGCATGTCGCACCTGGTCAGAGCAGCTGGCGTGCACGGTCTCCTGCGCCAGCGGGTGCTGCAGCGCAAGAGCCAAGTATCCGGTGCAGGGCGGGAGGCCGCCGACTCTCCCCCACCGCCGTCTCCGAGGTCGGCAACGGCGGGACATGACCGGGACCGATGCTGACCACTTGCTGACCCGGACCCCAACAGCACGACTCTGACCTGTACGTGCTGAGGGAGTCGGCTGCGGTGTTGCTCCCCGCTTTCCGGGGCCGAAGCAGCGCGGCCGCAGGCTCCCCCGTGCCGGCGCTGCCGTGGTCGACGAAACCCGGCCTGGGTCGGCGTCATCCTCAGAGCCCAGCGGACGGGCGTGCCCATCCGGTTGAATGAATGGCGTGACACATGCTCTGGGTTTCGCCGAGAAAGACCTGCGCCGGATGGCAGGGGCGCGCTCCTTCGAGCGGGGGGTCGGCTACCTGTCCGCGGTGTCCCGGCTGGAGATCGGGGACGAGACGATCACCGCGACCGTGGACGGCACCGACGCCTACGAGGTCGAGCTGGCCGAGCGCGAGGACGGTGGGCTCACCGGCTGGTGCGACTGCCCGTACGGGCGGGAGGGCAACTTCTGCAAGCACTGCGTGGCAGTGGGCCTGACCGTACTGCGGCAGGCCGAATCCGTACCGCGGCAGCGGGCGGCCGCCGCCTCGCGCACCCGACTGCTGGATACCTGGCTGGAGTCCCGCACCCGCGAGGAACTGCTCGTCCTGGTACGGGAACAGCTCTCCGAAGACCGCGACCTGCGCCGCCGCCTTGAGCTCCGCGCGGCCACCGCCGGAGAGGACACCGGCATCGCCCGGGAGCGCATCCTGAGCCTCCTCGACACCCGCCCCTTCGCCCGCTACGGATACGTCGAGTACGCAGACGCCCACGCCTACGGGCAGCAGGCGGCAGAGGCGGTCACCGCCCTGCGGGCCATGACCTCAAGCGGCCGGTCGGCAGACGCCGTGAAGGTGGCCCGCGAAGCTCTCCAGGCTTTGGGCCGCACCTACGGGGAGATCGACGACTCGGACGGCCTGATCGGGGAAGTCGCCACCGGGCTGGCCGAGGCCCACCTGGAGGCCTGCCTGTCCGCCCGCCCCGACCCGGTGGAGACCGCCGAGTGGCTGGTGCACCACCTGCTGGATGAAGAGAACGACGCCACAGACATCGACCTCTTCGACTACCGGGAGGCCCTGGGTGAGCCGGGCATGATCCGGGCGCGCGAACTGGTGGTGGCCGCCTGGCGGGCCAACCCCAAGGGGTGGCCGGAGAAGTTCCTCATGGAGCGCCTCCTGAAAGCGGATGGCAGCAGCGTGGACGCGCTGGTCGCCGTCCACGCGGCAGACCTCGCCCCGAACGGCCACACCCACCTGGTGATCGCCAAGGAGCTGGAAGCGGCGGGCCGTGCGGCCGAGGCCCTGAAGTGGGCCGAACGCGGTCTGCGGGAGGCCGAGTCCGACTGGGGGCCGGACGACGAGCTGGTCACCTTCGTCTGCGAACGGTACGCGCGGGCCGACCGCCTCGCGGGCGTGGTCGCGATCCGCCGGGACCTGCTGCAGGCCCGCCCCTCGTTGGCCGCCTACCAGCATCTGCGTACAGCGGCCCGGGCGGCCAACGCCTGGGAGGGCTCCGAGCGCGCGGGCGCCCTGGAGGTACTGAAGGCGGCCGCCCAGCCCAAAGACGGCCGCTGGTACGGCGCCTCCGTGCTGGTCGACGCGCTCATGGACGACGCCGACCTCGAAGCCGCCTGGCAAGCGGCCGCCGACGGGTACGCGGACCAGCGGCAGTGGCTGGCCCTTGCCGACCGGATCCGCGACAAGAAACCGGCCGACGCGCTGACCGTCTACCTGTGCTGGATCGAGCCGCTGCGCAAGCAGACCGGTGACAGCACGTACGAACGCATGGCGGAGCTGCTGCTCAACGCCCGCTCCTGCCACCGCACACTCGGCACCGAGGCCGAGTTCGCCACCTACCTGGCCTCCCTGCGCGCCGACCAGAAACGCAAGCGGAAGCTGATGGCGACTCTCGACCTGCACGGACTCTGAGCGGTACCGCGCCGTCTCGCCCGCCGTGCTCCGATGTTTGACTTGGGCCTCTGCCAAGTCCTCGTACGTCTTGCCGAAGGCAGGCTGGGTCCGGCCTTCGCGCCGGCTCGTGGTGAACGGACGTACGGCGTCCGCCGTATCTGCGGCCTTGCCCGCTCTGGCGTCGCGTTCCGCCTTGCATCACCCGTGACAGAACGGGTGCGGATGGCGCCAGGGCGACATGAGGTCTCCGAACGCAGGTGTGATCGGGCGTGCGAGCAGGGTGTCAACGAGTCGGACGGTGGTCTCGCCGCTCCGGCCACGGCCACCCGGTTGGCCAGGACCAAGAACTCCTAACGAAATGATCTTCAAGGTGGTTGGATCACTCCGGGACTGATGATCTGGGGGTGTGGGGTGGCTCGGCCGAAGCCGTGGGAAGTCGATGACGGGCTGTGGGCGGTGATCGAGCCGCTGCTACCGAAGGTGGAGCGGCGGCCCCGGCACCCCGGGCGCAAGCGGCATCCGGACCGGCCGGTGTTCCAGGGCATCCTGTTCGTCCTACACACCGGGATCACCTGGGAACATCTGCCGCAGGAGCTCGGCTCCGGCTCGGGTATGACCTGCTGGCGCCGCTTGGCCAAGTGGATCGAGGCTGGAGTCCGGCCCCGGCTGCACGGGGTCCTGCTGGCCAAGCTTCGCAGCGCGAGCGCCCTGGACTTCTCCCGGGCGGCCGTCGACGACTCCCACATACGGGCGTTGAAGGGGGCTCCAAGACGGGACGAAGCCCTGTTGACCGGGGCAGGACGGGCAGCAAGCATCACCTGATCACCGACGCCACTGGTATCCCGCTCGCACCTTGACCGGCGGCAACCGCAACGACGTCACCCAGCTGATCCCGCTGCTTCAGGCGGTACCGCCGGTGCGGGGCAAGCGAGGCCGGCCCCGGCACCGCCCGGACATCGTGCTGGGCGACCGCGGCTACGACCACGACAAGTACCGCCGCCTCGTCCGGGATCGCGGTGTAAAGCCGCTTATCGCCCGCCACGGCACCGAGATGGCTCCGGACTCGGCGCCCAACGCCGGGTCGTGGAGCGAGCATTCGCCCACCCGCACTGTTTCCGCCGCCGGCGGATCCGCTGGGAGACACGCGACGACATCCACGAAGCCTTCCTCGCCCTCGGATGCCCACTGATCTGCCGGCGACGCCTGAACTCCTGGTAGGAGTCCAAGACAGGCACGGCTTACGTTGACGGCCCGGTGGCCGGCCTCAGGTTGGCTTGCGCCACACGGAGATGTGCTTCGCGGAGTCCTGGGTGAACGGAGACCCGTCCCAGTCCGCGACGCGACGTTCCAGCTCGAGCCCAGCGATCCGTGCCATCAGGTCGAGCTCTGCCGGCCAGGCGTAGCGGTGCCGGGAGTTTTCGCGGCGGTAGCGGCCGTCGTCGCCGTCGCGGGTGAAGTGGTGCGAGAGGAGAATTTGCTCGACGAGGTCGAAGGTGTCGAAGCCGAGATGCTGCTCAGAGATGTCGAACGGCACCGCGACCTGGCCGGGCGGCAGGAACCGCAGCGGCGGCACGCCCAGCTCGATGACGAATCGGCCGCCGGGCTCCAGATGGCGTGCGGCGTTGCGGAAGCACTCGACCTGCTCGTCCTGCGTGAGCAGGTTCGTGATGGTGTTGTAGACGAGATAGACCAGGGTGAACTCGCCGGGAACGACGGTGGTGGCCATGTCCCCGATGACTACCGGGAGCGTGTCCTCGTCGATCTTGCGCCGCAGCACCGCTGCCATGTGCTCGGACAGTTCGATGCCCACTACCGGCACGCCGCGTTCCCGGAGCGGGACGCCCACTCGTCCGGTCCCGATGGCGAACTCCAGTGCCCGGCCGTCTCCGGCGAGCTCGGCGAGGAAGGCGAGAGTCGGTCCGAGAACGGCAGCCGAGGACGACTCGGCCTCCTCGGCGTCGTAGCGGTCGGCGGTCGCGCGGGTCCACAGCTCACTGCTCGTCACGGGGGGCCACCTTGCCGGGTACCGAGGGGCACTGTCGACGCATTTACCTTCCACCGGCTCCGATCACACGGTTCGGGGCGGCCCGGTGTCACTGCCGGCACCAGCGCGCCCGCGGCGGCAGCGACCAAAGTCGGCCGCACTCAATCAGGGCTGATGCTGACCACTTGCTGACCTCACCTCGGCCTGCACGGCCCTGACCTGTGGAAACGTTCGGATACCCATCTCCTGCTGTGGCGATCCCCCTCGCCACCCTCGCGGTACACACACCCCCACGCGCCATAACATTGATCAGCAGCTACTGCAATCAAATTCGTCAGATCGAGTGAAAGCATTCTGGCGATGCGTGGATTGTTTTTCCTAACTCCCTACATCGACTCACAAGTTCGACGGCGACTCCGTGAGAGTGAAGGCCTCCTAGCCAGGTTCCCGATGGCGTTGGCGAGGTGCCACGATTCCGATCGTCTGCTTAACAAGCTCAGGCGGTAGGGGAGTTGACCGGTGGGTCGATGCTGCCGCGTCTCTCCTGAAGGGCCTCGGTCATGGATTCTCCTACGGAACCTCCTCGTTCGAGTGAAGATCGGATGAAGTGCCATTCTCATTGCCGGATCGGCATTTGGATCAATGTCGCCAGGTTCGTTCTTGTGGGCCTCGGGTTGTTCACCGACAACCCCGCCGTGCGCGCAGCGCACAGGATCGCCGTCTGGGTGGCTGGCGACGTCCGGGACTCCGAGTGATGTGAGGTTGCACATGTCTGAAGCCGTCATCAAAGGTCCGTTTCCGTTGCCCGCGCCCAAGGAGGACCAAGAGGACTGGATCGAGGCCGTGTTGGCCACAGACGGGGTCAACCTTCCCCGCGGTGCGCTGGAAAACGTGGCGCCCTTCATCGCCGCCCCTGGGGAAATGATCGGCCCCCCGGACTCCGACGGCGTCCGCAGGCTCAAGGGCGGCACGGTACGCCGTATCCGCACGGATGCCGGTGAGATGCTGGTGGCGGTCGTCCGCATGCACGGTGTCGGAGGAGTGCTGTGGAGCCACAATGAGCGCATCAGCTCGATCTGGCGTTCCGTCGCAGACCCGACGGTGGCGCACGGAACCGAGAAGACGCTGGCTTCGGTCCGTCCCTGGAGTTGCATCGATGACGATGGGCGCGAACACTCCCTCGCGGCCCTGGAGACTTCCGTACCGAACCGGCAGGCCTTGATCATGGATGCCGAGGATGCTGCGGATGCTCTGTTGAAGTACGACCGGCTGCGGAAGTACGACCTCGGCGAGGATCTGGTCCTCAACGGGCAGCAAGAGCCCGGAATGTACGTTCCACAGTACATTCGGTTGCAGGACAATCCGGAGGTGGACGGGGATGGAAACCCCCTCTATCCGGACGCGTATTGGGGATGGATGGCGGTCCGCGGAAATAATCGAACACAGAAGCGTCAATCGATCTTCCGTCTGAGTTCCGGGGAGGTGCTCGCGGGCGTCCCGGCCGAGAAGCTGGGGCGGACCGAAGGCGGCGTCGTCTGCGATCCGCAGGTGTGGCTCGCCGAATTCTCCCATCTCCTCAACCGGGAATTCGCCGAATCAGATGAGGACTTGGACCCGAAGACCGGCGCGCGGGCGCACCGCGCCGCGGCCATCGCCATCGTGGAAGCGCATCTCGTCATCGGCACCCCGACCCCGCAGCGCCTCTACCGCATCGTCCAGATGAGCAACCGCCGCGACCACGTGAACCCCCCGCTGGAGTTCGATGCCGTCGGCCGTTCCCGCGCCCTCGGGCGTGGTGTGCTGGGGATGTACGTCGCACGACAGCTCATGGACGAGAAGACCGCGGAGGTGCTGTCCGGGCTGGCACCCATCCGTGAACTCCCCGACATCTCATCGGACATGTCGGTCTCGGAGTTGCGTGATCGGCGTTCCATGGCACTGCTACGAGCTCTGTTCCCCGTCGACCCGCTCAAGCGTCACCTCCTCCAGCGGGCACTCAGTGAGAATCCGCCGTCCCAGCTGAAGGCGAGCGAGATCCACCAGCGTGCCCGGGCCTGGTCGGCCCTCACGTCCGAGAGCTACCCGAAGCCGTGGAATCCGAGGATCGGCGAGATCTTCACCACCAAGATCAGGGACGGCGTGGTCCTCTCCGGACGTCGGCTGCCTGATCTGCTGGCGGCCGCGAACACCGACAACGAGGCCTTCGAGGAGTTGGTCTCGTACCGTGCGGCGCACTGGCTGGCTTCCTTCGCCCTGGTGGAACCCGACCGCGGTTCGCTGGACGGCCAGGAGGCGATCGACGACGCGGGCGGGCGCGTGGCCCGGGAGCGGCGGACGGTGACGAACGTCCTACAAGCGCTGCGCCACGAGAAGAAGCGGATGATGGCGGTCGGCGTCCTCAGGGAGCTGGCCGCGGCGATGGACGACGGGGACCGCAGTCCGTGGCGGGTCAGCAGCAATGGGACGCAGCTTCCGGGCCGTGCGATGACGCCCGTCTGGTTCGACATGGAGTTCCCGAAAGAGATGGGCACGCGGCCTCGCAGGGCGCCCGTGCCCCCGCCTGCCGCGCCGCCCACCACCTCCGCCCCACGGGCCACGACCCCTGCCAGGGAGCAGGTCGGGGCCCGGGCGGAGACCGAGCCGCCCGCACTCACCGGAGCCACTGGCCCAGCCGCCGTCCTTCCCGCCCAGGGGGCGCCGGCTGCGCACCCGGCGCAGCCTGCGATCCCGGCGAGCCCTCCCCCTGGTCCGCCTGCTCCGGACGCCCTGATGGTGAGGATCGAGGAACTGATCCACGGTGTCAGTGAAGGATCGACCGAGATCCGCCAGCTGCTCCACGAGCTGAAGAACCGGGCGGACGGTGCCGCGGCGTCCCCGCCCCTCACCCGTGGCCGGGCCGACGCGGCTGTACGCCGCATCAACCAGACGGTGGCCCGCCTGCGCGAACTGCCCGAGCTCGTCGAGACGATGGCGGAATCGGAGTGACGGTGCACTCTTCGGCGCTCGGCCGCTGCGGGCGCGGGGGGCCTGCCCTGCGGGTGCGGGAAACGCTGCGCCCCAGGTGGGAACACCTGTGTTCGCGAGATGAGGATTTAGCGAACCGCGCACTGAGGATTTTTACGACTCCAAAAGAGGGCGCCGATATTTACGGCGCGGGCCACCGTGCCGTGCTAATGTCGATCTCAGTTGCAGTTGTGGTTCCCAAAATTTCAGGCACCCAGTCGGACTTCGCGTCCACTGTGAGCGCTTGTGTATTTCCGGTCTTCTGATCCGGCGGGGCAATCATCGCGGCGACACGAGGTCCGCACGTTGCGGATCCCGTTGTACTGCCCCAAAGGAGATTTGACATGGCTACTGGTACCGTGAAGTGGTTCAACGCGGAAAAGGGTTTCGGCTTCATCGAGCAGGAGGGTGGCGGCGCTGACGTGTTCGCCCACTACTCGAACATCGCCGCCCAGGGCTTCCGCGAGCTGCAGGAAGGCCAGAAGGTCAGCTTCGACATCGCGCAGGGCCAGAAGGGCCCGACGGCCGAGAACATCGTTCCCGCCTGACGCTGACGCGTACTTCGCAGCTGGGGCCCGCATCCCTCGGGGTGCGGGCCCCAGCTGCGCGTTTTCCCCGCAGTGAGTCCACCTGCGGGACGATCCGAGGATTCCGCGGCCCTCCGTTCGAGGATCATCACCCGGGGGCAGCCGCACCGCGTCCCCGTTTCCAGCGCCTGAGCCCGCACCGTCTTTTGCCGGCCAGATTTCGCTTTCACGTTCCATCCGGCCCATTCTCGCAATTCTCCGTGCACTCGCTGCTGCGGGAATTCCTTGATATGCGCCGCATTCGAGGAAGGTTCCGCATGAACCGCACCCGTACGAAAAATCGCTCCTCCGCCTCCCGCACGGGCGGGAGCCGGTTCGTCCCGGCGGCCGTCGGCCGTTCGAGTGGTCCGTCCCGTTCCGGCGGCCCCGGCCGCCGGCCCGCCGCCGTGCAGGGGGAGTTCGCCCTCCCCCGGACGATCACCCCCGCGCTGCCCGCCGTGGAGGCGTTCGCCGAGCTCGACATGCCCGCCCCGCTGCTCGCCGCGCTCGGCACGGAGGGCGTGAGCGTCCCGTTCCCGATCCAGGCCGCGACCCTGCCGAACACCCTCGCGGGCCGCGACGCGCTCGGCCGCGGGCGCACCGGTTCCGGCAAGACCCTCGCCTTCGGCCTCGCGCTGCTCGCCCGTACCGCAGGACGGCGGGCGGAGCCCCGCCAGCCGCTGGCCCTGGTACTCGTCCCCACCCGCGAGCTCGCCCAGCAGGTCACCGACGCCCTCACCCCCTACGCCCGCTCCGTGAAGCTGCGGTTGGCCACGGTCGTCGGCGGCGTGTCGATCGGCAAGCAGTCCGGTGCGCTCCGCGGTGGCGCCGAGGTGGTCATCGCGACCCCCGGACGCCTCGCGGACCTCATCGAGCGCGGCGACTGCCGGCTCGACCAGGTTGACATCACCGTGCTCGACGAGGCCGACCAGATGGCCGACATGGGCTTCATGCCGCAGGTCACCGCCCTGCTCGACCAGGTGCGCCCGGGCGGCCAGCGGATGCTGTTCTCCGCGACCCTCGACCGCAACGTGGACCGGCTCGTGCGCCGCTACCTGAGCGACCCCGTCGTCCACTCCGTGGACCCCTCGGCCGGCGCGGTCACCACGATGGAACACCACGTGCTGCACGTGCAGGGCGCCGACAAGCACGCCACGACCACGGAGATCGCCGCCCGCGAGGGCCGCGTGATCATGTTCCTGGACACCAAGCACGCCGTCGACCGGCTGACCCAGAACCTCCTCGACAGCGGCGTACGGGCCGCGGCCCTGCACGGCGGCAAGTCGCAGCCCCAGCGCACCCGCACCCTGGCCCAGTTCAAGACCGGGCACGTGACGGTGCTGGTGGCCACCAACGTCGCCGCCCGCGGCATCCACGTCGACAACCTGGACCTCGTGGTCAACGTGGACCCGCCCACCGACCACAAGGACTACCTCCACCGCGGCGGACGCACCGCCCGCGCGGGCGAGTCCGGCAGCGTCGTCACCCTCGTCACCCCCAACCAGCGACGCGACATGACCCGCCTCATGGCCACCGCCGGCATCACCCCGCAGACCACTCAGGTCCGCTCCGGTGAGGCCGAGTTGCAGCGCATCACCGGCGCCCGGACCCCGTCCGGCATCCCCGTCGTCATCACGGCGCCGGTGAGCGAGCGCCCCAAGCGCAGCGCCTCCTCGCGCGGCCGGCGCGGCCGCCCGTCGCAAGCCTCGCGCAGCGGCGGCCGACGCCAGGGCACGTTCGACGCTGCGGCCTAGCTCCGGCGCGCCCAGGTCGGTCAGCCCCGGGTCAGCCCCCCCTTCCGCACTTCCCCCTCTTCCCGTGAGTGAGGCATCATGCGCTGTGTCATCGCCCGGTTCCCGTTCGACCTCACCAAGGCCGGCGTGCAGGAATCGATGAAGGGCGTCAAGCCCGAAACCGTCGTGGGTGAATCGGTCGTCATCGGCCGACGCACCTACCCCGTCATGCAGGTGGGACAGGTCATCACCCGCCAGGACCGCCGCGACTTCAGCGCCGGCGAGGTCATCCGGGCCATGGCCCAGCTCGGCTTCGTCGTCCGCGGGTTGCCCGAGGCGCCCGCGGCGGCCCTGAGCCCGCTCCAGCAGGCGTCCGCGATGCTCGGCACCCCCGTCTCCGTCTGAGCGGCAGAACGGCACCGAAGGCCCCGACCGGCACACACCGGTCGGGGCCTTCGTCGTACGGCGGCCGCGCGGGCTGCTGCACGGCGGCCATCGCCTCTCCCGCTGCCGACAGCCCGCAGAGGTTAGAGAATGGACTATGAGCAACCTCCTGGGACCTTTCCGGCGGTGGCTGCTCGGTTCGACCACGAGCTCTTCCCCTCCCCCTCGGCGTCCCCGCTCAGGACGCCACCAGGAGCACCAGGAGCACGCCCGGCCCCCCGAGGGCAGGGCACGGCGGCCGCAGCGTCTGTCCTCCCTGCTGAGCGTGCGCAGCGTGGCCGGCGAGGTGTTCCTCCTGCAGCTGGCCGTCGTGGTGCTCCTCGTCGCCGCAGCGGTGGCGGCCCTCGTGGTGCAGGCCCGGAGCGCGGCCATGCTGGACGCCCGGCACCGTACGCTCGCCGCCGCCGGGACGTTCGCGGAGTCCCCGGGAATCGTCGCGGCCCTGCGCAGCCCCCACCCGAGCGCGGTGCTGCAGCCGAGCGCCGAGGCGGCCCGGAAGATCGCCGAGGTCGACGGCATCAACGTGTACACGCTCGACGGGGTCACCGTCGCCCACAGCGACCCGAAACAGATCGGGAAACGCGTCGTCGGCCCCTTCGCCGGGGCGGCGGCCGGCAAGTCCTCCACCGAGACGTTCGAAGGGTCCCTGGGGCGGTCCGTGGTCTCCGTGGTGCCCGTCAAGGACTCCCACGGCTCCGTCATCGCCGTCGTCTCCTCCCCGGTCACCGTCCAGAACGTCCAGACCATGGTGAACCGGCAGCTGCCGGTGGTCCTGGGCAGCGCGGCCACGGTGCTCGCCCTGTCCGCGGGCGGGACGGCTCTGGTGAGCCGCCGGCTGCTGCGCCGGACCCATGGCCTGGGACCGGCCGAGATGACGAGGATGTACGAGCACCACGACGCGGTGCTGCACGCGGTGCGAGAGGGCGTACTGATCGTCGGCGGCGGCGGACGGCTGCTGCTGGCCAATGACGAGGCGCGGCGGCTGCTGGATCTCCCGGTGGACGCGGAAGGGCGACCCGTCGAGGACCTGGGCCTGGAGGAGGGGATCGCCGATACGATCGCATCGGGCCGTTCCGCGACCGACGAGCTGCACATGGCAGCCGATCGGCTGCTGGCGGTGAACATCCGGCCCACGGCCCCCTACGGTCAGGCCGGGACCGTCGTCACGCTGCGGGACACCACCGAGCTGCGGGCGCTCTCCGGCAGGGCGGAGGTGGCCCGGGAGCGGCTGAAGCTGCTCTACGACGCGGGGGTGCAGGTCGGAACGACGCTGAACGTGGAGCGCACCGCGCAGGAGCTGGCGGAAGTGGCGGTCCCGCGGTTCGCCGACGTGGTCACGGTCGACCTGCTGGACCCGGTGCTGCGCGGCGAGGAGCCGCCCGAGGCGAACACGGAGATGCGCCGCACCGCCGTCGTCGGCCTGCGGGGCGACCACCCGCTCACCCCGGTCGGCGAGCTGATCTGGTTCGCCCCCGCCGGTCCCATGGCCGCCGCGCTGGCCGGCGGCCACGCGGTCCTGGAGGCCGACCTGCGCGCCACCCACCGCTGGCGGGCCCAGCACCAGGCCAACGCCCTGCAGATCCTGGACCGCGGCATCCACTCCCTGATCGTCGTGCCCCTGCGGGCCCGGGGCGTGGTGCTGGGGATGGCCGGGTACTGGCGGGGTCAGGACTCCCCGCCGTTCGACGAGGAGGACGTGTCCTTCGCCGAGGAGCTGACCGCCCGGGCGGCGGTGTCCGTCGACAATGCCCGCCGCTACACCCGCGAGCACACCATGGCCGTCACGCTGCAGCGCAGCCTGCTGCCCCGGGGCGTGCCGGAGCAGTCCGCCGTCGAGGTCGCGCACCGCTATCTGGCCGCCCAGGCCGGGGTGGGCGGTGACTGGTTCGACGTCATCCCGCTGCCGGGCACCCGGGTGGCCCTGGTGGTCGGCGACGTCGTCGGGCACGGTCTCCACGCCGCCGCCACCATGGGCCGCCTGCGCACCGCCGTGTACAACTTCTCGACCCTCGACCTGCCCCCGGACGAGCTCCTGAGCCACCTGGACGAGCTGGTCGCCCACATCGACGCCGACGAGCAGGAGTGGCAGGGGATCACCGGAGCCACCTGCCTGTGCGCCATCTACGATCCCGTCTCGGGGCAGGTGACCGCGGCCACCGCCGGGCATCCGGGCCCCGGGCTGGTCCACCCCGACGGAACCGTGTCCTTCCCCGACGTGCCGGTCTCCCCGCCGCTGGGCCTGGGCGCTGGTCTGCCGATGGAGACCATGACGCTCACGGTGCCCGAGGGCTCGCGGCTGGCGCTGTTCACCGACGGGCTGATCGAGAGCCGCGACCGCGATCCGGACGCCGGCCTGGCAGCGCTGCGCGCCGCCCTGGCCGGGCCCGCCCGCACCCCGGAGGAAACCTGCACCGCGGTGATCGACGCGATGCTGCCCACCAGGCCGAGCGACGACGTCGCGCTGCTGGTGGCCCGCACCCGCCTGCTGGACCCGGCGCGGATCGCCGAGTGGGACCTGTCCCCCGAACCTGCGGCGGTGTCCCCGGTGCGCAACGCGTGCGCCCGCCGGCTGGCGGACTGGGGCCTGGAGGACATCGCGTTCACCACGGAACTCATCCTCAGCGAGCTGATGACGAACGCGATCCGCTACGGCACCGAGCCCATCCGGGTGAGGCTGCTGTACGACCGCTGCCTGGTCTGCGAGGTCTCCGACGGGTCCAGCACGTCCCCGCACCTGCGCCGGGCCGCGGACACCGACGAGGGCGGCCGCGGCCTGTTCCTCGTCGCGCAGTTCGCCGAGCGCTGGGGCACCCGCTACACCGCCCGCGGCAAGATCATCTGGAGCGAGCAGGCCCTCCACGACGGGGCTGCACCGACCGGGATGGCTCTCGGGAAGGCGCTCCTGGAGGGGTGGGACGACGAGGGGCTCTGAGGACGCGCCGGTACGGCAGCCGCGGACAAGACGGCGGACACCACCGTCTGGGACTGCGCTGCCGAGGCCGCCGCCCGTACGCTGGCCTCGATCAGTACGCGACCGCCCGTTATGGAGCCTCTGTGCCCGCACCCCGTCTCCGTACAGCCTCCGTCGCCGCCTGCCTGGCCCTCACGGCGACGGCCCTCGGTGGCTGCGGAGACAAGCCCGCCGCCGTGCCCAGAACACCCGCGGTGGCCACCTCCGCGGCAGACGCCGGCGGCATGGCGGCACTGACCGCAGCAGCGAAGAAGGAGGGCGCACTCAACACGATCGCGCTCCCGAGGGACTGGGCCAACTACGGCGCGCTGATCGACGGCTTCGAGAGGAAGTACGGGATCAAGGTCACGGCGGAGAACCCGGAGGGGACCAGCCAGGACGAGGTCAACGCCCTGAAGGAGCGCAGGGGCGAAGGCCGCGCCCCCGACGTGATCGACGTGGGGGGCCCGTTCGCGCAGTCCGCGGCTCGGCAGGGCCTGCTCGCTCCGTACAAGGTCGCCGCGTACGACCAGATCCCCGAGGAACAGAAGGACCCGCAGGCGCGCTGGTACAACAACTACGGCGGCTACGTCTCGATCGGCTGTGATGCCAAGCGCGTCAAGACCTGCCCCTCGACCTTCGCCGATCTGCGCAAGCCCGAGTACAAGGGCCAGGTCGCGCTCAACGGCGACCCCACCAAGTCCGGCTCCGCCTTCGCCGGCGTGTACGCGGCGGCCCTGGCGAACGGGGGGTCCTTCGACGACATCCAGCCCGGTATCGACTTCTTCGCCGAGCTCAGCAAGAAGGGCAACTTCATCCCGGTCGAATCGTCGCCGGCCACGATCGCGGCGGGCCGGACCCCGATCAGCATCGACTGGGACTTCCTCAACCTCGGGTACGCCGACGCATTCCGCGAGAAGGGCGCGGACGTCGACTGGCGGACCGCCATCCCCTTCGACGGCAGCTTCGCCGAGTACTACGCCAACGGGGTGAACAAAGACGCCCCGCACCCCGCGGCGGCACGTCTGTGGCAGGAGTACGTCTTCAGCCCGGAAGGCCAGAACATCCGCCTCGGCGCCTATGCCCGCCCCGTCCTGATGGACGCGATGAAGAAGGACGGCACCCTCGACAAGGCCGCCGCGGAGAAACTGCCGACGGTCGAAGGCACCCCGTCGTTTCCGACGGAGGCGCAGACGGAGAAGGCGCGGGACACCGTCAACCGCGGCTGGGCCAAGGCCGTCTCCGGCTGAGGTCCCGACCCACGCTGCACAAGCGGTGACGCAGAGCGATAATTGCACGGGTAGGGCAGGAGTCGTTCCGCAGATCCGGAAGTGGGGCGCAGCGATGCACGACCCGGTGTTCCGCGATGCCTCCGGCGCGCTTTCGGATGCGGACGAAGACACCTACGCGCTCCTCGACGCGCGCGGCGTGGTCATCGGCTGGGGCCCGGGGGCGGAGCGGCTGCTCGGGTACACCGCCCGGGAGGTGCACGGGTGGCGCGGGTCGGATCTGCTGGTCAGGCGGACGGAGCTCGGGCACGCCGTCCTGCGGCACCGGAGCGGGCGCGGGGTCGAGGTGGCGCTGCACGCGCGTCCCATGGAGTCCACGACCGGTGACCGGCAGTGGCTGATCCAGGCGACCGACACCGACGCCACGCGCCGGCACGAGCTGAGCGAGGCCCTGATCAGGGGGCTGTTCACCGAGTCCCCTTTCCTCATCGACGTCTTCGACACGCAGCTGCGCTTCATCGCGCAGAACGACGCCCTGCGGCGCGGCGGGGGGTTCGCGAACGAGGAGTTCGTCGGGCGGACCATGTCCGAGGTGGCGCCGCCCGATCTGCTGGACATGGAGGCCCTCGAGGCGCGGCAGCGCCGTGTCCTGGAGACCGGTGAGGCTCTGGTCCAGACCGAGGTACGGGGCCTGCTGCGGGGTGATCCCGACCGGCAGCACGTCTGGTCCGAGACCATCCTGCCGCTGCGCAGCAGCTCAGGCGAGCTGATCGCGCTCGCGCACGCCGTGGCCGACGTGACCGAACGGGCCCGGGCCCGCGAGCGGTTGGCCCTGATCAACGACGCGAGCACGCGCATCGGCACCACGCTGGACGTCCTGCACACCGCGCAGGAGCTCGTCGACGTGGCCGTCCCGGAGTTCGCCGACCACGCCTACGTCAACCTCCCCGCCCAGGTCTTCGGCGGCGTGGAGCCGCTCGTCGGCCCGGTGGGCGAGGCCGAGACGCTGCTGCGCGCGGCGACTTCCTCCGCACCCGGGACCATGGTGAAGGCGGCGGTCGCAACGGGCGATCCCGACCCTTTCACCACCGGGCCGGGCTCCCTGTTCACCCGGGCCATGGCCAGCGGCGAACCACTGCTGCTGACGGGCGAGGAACTGATCGCGGAGCTCACGCCCGTCGACCCCCGGCAGGCCGAGCGGGTCCGTGCGTACGGAGTCCACTCCTGGCTGCTCGTACCGATGTCCGCCCGCGGGGCGGTGCTCGGCGCCGCGGTCTTCGTACGCCACGCCCGCGCCCACGGGTTCGAGCCGGACGACGTGCTGCTGGCCGAGGAGATCGCGGCCCGCGCGGCGGTGTGCATCGACAACGCCAGCCGCTACACGCGGGAGCGGACGGCCTCCCTGGCCCTGCGGCGCAGCCTGCTGCCCCAGCGGCTGCCCGTCCTCGGCGCCCTGGAGGCGGTGACCCGCTACCTGCCGGCGCACGGCCACGCGGAGCTGGGCGGGGCTTGGTACGACGTGATCCCCCTGTCGGGCGCCCGGGTGGCGCTGGTGGTGGGCGATGCGCAGGGGCACGGCCTGAACGCCGCGGTGACCATGGGCCGGCTGCGTACCGCCGTACGGACCCTCGCGGACCTCGACCTCTCCCCCGACGAGCTGCTCTCGTACATGGACGACCAGATCCACCGGTTCGTGGACGAGCACGGCCAGGACGAGTTCAGCGGCCCGCGCCCCGGCGGGGCGGCCGGGACGACCTGTGTGTACGCGGTCTTCGATCCGATCTCGCGGCAGTGCGCCGTGGCCTGCGCGGGACATCCGCCGCCGGTGCTCGCCCCGGTGGGCGGGGAGCCCGCCCTCGTCGCACTGCCCGCCGGGCCTCCCCTGGGCTTCGGCGGATCGCCGTTCGAGAGCGCCGAGCTGACGCTGGACGACGGGGACGTACTGGTGCTGTACACGCACGGCCTGGTCGCGGCGCCCGACCGGAGCGTCGACCTCGGCCTCGAACGGATCCCGGAGGCGCTGGCGGGCATCCCGCTCGCCGCGCCGTCCGGACCCGGGCGCCGTGGGAACGGGCTGGGCCAGGCCTGTGACGCGGTGATCGGCCGGCTGCTGCCGGTGCTCCCGCAGGACGACGTGGCGGTGCTGATGGTGCGCCTCCACGAGCTGGACGCGGGCCACCACGTCACATGGGACCTGCCCGCCGAGCCCGAGGTCGTCGCCCGGGCCCGTACGCTCGCGACGCGCCAGCTGACCGTATGGGGGCTGGAGGAACTGGAGTTCACCACCGAGCTGGTGGTCAGCGAGCTGGTCACCAACGCGATCCGCTACGGGAGTCCGCCGATCCAGCTGCGCATGATCCGCGACCGCGAGCTGATCTGCGAGGTCTCGGACGGCAGCAGCACCTCCCCGCACGTACGGCGCGCGCAGGAGACCGACGAGGGAGGGCGCGGGCTGTTCATGGTGGCGCAGCTCGCCCAGCTCTGGGGCACCCGCTACCACGCCCGCGGCAAGACCATCTGGGCCGAACAGCCCTTCCCCGAAGGGTTCCTGGAGGAGGCGGATGCCTCCTCCAGGAATGGTTGAGCGTCGTGCCTCGCACTAGCCGGACAGGGCCTGCTGGTACGCCGCCGCCGGGACGGGCGCGTAGCCCGTGGGGCGGGTGGTGAACGTGCCCCGGCCCTGGCTGCGGCTGCGCAACCGGGACGCGTAGCCGAAGAGTTCGGCCAGCGGCACGGTGGCGGTGACCGCCGTGGTCCCCGTCCTCGCGGCCGAGCCCGAGACCCGTCCGCGCCGGGCGGCCAGATCGCCGAGCACTCCGCCGACGGCGTCGTCGGGCACGGTCACCACGACCTCGACCACCGGCTCCAGCAGCTCCATCTGGGCGGCGCGCAGGGCCTCGCGCAGCGCGAACCTGCCCGCCGCCCGGAACGCCATCTCCGAGGAGTCCTTGGGATGGGTGGCCCCGTCGGTCAGGGTGACCCGCAGCCCGGTCACCGGATGGCCGCCGAGGGGGCCCTCGGCGAGCGCGTCCCGGCAGCCCGACTCCACCGCGCGGACGTACTCCTGCGGTACCCGTCCGCCGACGACGGCCGACCGGAACTCGAACGCGCCGTCACCGCCGGCCTCGCCGCTGCCGGCGTCCCGCTCCTCCACGGGCTCGACGTCGAGGACCACATGGGCGAACTGACCGGCGCCGCCGTCCTGTTTGACGTGCCGGTACACCAGACCCGTCACGCCGCGCGCCACCGTCTCCCGGTACGCCACGCGCGGGCGGCCCACCGCGATGTGCAGCCCGTGGCTGCGGCGGATCTTCTCCACCGCCACCTCCAGGTGCAGCTCGCCCATCCCCGACAGGACCGTCTGGCCCGTCTCGGGATCCGTCCGGACCACGAGCGACGGGTCCTCCTCGACCAGCCCGGCCAGTGCCGAGGACAGACGCGCCGTCTCGGTGCTGTGGGCAGCCTCCACCGCCACGGACACCACCGGTGCGGCGGCCTTCGGCGGTTCCAGGACGAGCGGAGCGTCCGGTGCGCACAGCGTGGAGCCGGCGCGGGTGCCCTTGAGGCCGACCACGGCGACGATGTCTCCGGCCACGGCCCGGTCCGCCTCGGCGTGCCGGTCGGCCTGCACGTGCAGGATCCGTCCGATCCGCTCGGTCCGGCCGGTGCCCGCGTCGAGCACGGTGTCCCCCTTCCTCATCGTTCCCGAATAGACCCGCAGGCAGGTCAGCCGGCCGGTCGCCGTCGCGCTCACCTTGAAGGCCAGCGCGGCGAAGGGCGCCGAAGGGTCGGCGGCCCGTTCCTCCACCGCCGCGCCGCTGGTCCCCCGTACCGGAGGCATGTCGGCCGGCGAGGGGAGGTAGGACACGACGGCGTCGAGCAGCGGCTCGATCCCGCGGTTGCGGTACGCCGAGCCGCACAGCACGACGACGCCTTCACCGCTGCGGGTCAGGTCGCGCAGCGCGGCGGTCAGCGTGGAGGCGGAGAGCGCCGAGGTGGCGCAGTACTCCTCCAGGGCGGCCGGATGGAGCTCCGCCACCCGCTCCTCCAGCAGCCGTCGCCGGCGGCGTGCCTCGTCGCACAGGGCCTCGGGTACGGCGCCCGTCACGAACGGTTCGGGCCCCTCCCCCCAGACCAGCGCACGCATGTGGACGAGGTCCACCGCCCCGGTGAAGCCGTCCTCCTGCCCGATGGGCAGCTGGACGACCAGCGGGACCACGTGCAGCCGCTCCCGTACGGACGCGACCGCCTGGTCGAGATCGGCGCCGACACGGTCCATCTTGTTGACGAACACGAGGCGCGGCACGCCGTGCCGGTCGGCCTGTCGCCATACCGACTCGCTCTGCGGTTCGACGCCGGCGACGGCGTCGAACACCGCGACCGCCCCGTCCAGTACGCGCAGCGAGCGTTCCACTTCGTCGGAGAAGTCGACGTGTCCCGGTGTGTCGATCAGGTTGATGCGGTGGCCGTCCCACGTACAGCTGACGGCGGCGGCGAAGATGGTGATGCCACGGTCGCGCTCCTGGGGGTCGTAGTCGGTGACGGTCGTGCCCTTGTGGACCTCGCCGCGTTTGTGGGTGGCCCCGGTGGCGTAGAGGATCCGCTCGGTGACGGTGGTCTTCCCGGCGTCGACGTGCGCGAGGATGCCGAGGTTGCGGACGGTGGTCGAGGTGTTCTGGTCGGTGCGCATGGCCCGGGGTCTTTCTGCTGGGTCGAGAAGAGGGCAGCGCGATTTCCGGACGAAGGAAGTACGAGGACGTACGGACCGGGACAGGGCCTGACCACGGCCCGGGCAAGCCCGGGCACACGGGGCCGGCACGCCTGCCGGTCAAAAGGTCGTGTCATTCGTCGCGGACATCCGATGGCGGCCGCGCAGCCGTCATCGGGAAGGCGAAGACACCAGGATCACGTCGTACCGGGACCGGGGAACGAAGACGGCGATGCGGTGACACACGGCCCGGCTCCCCTCGATCGACGAATCGCACACCACGTCCCGTGGCGGCATGAGAGCGAGTGTAGGGACACGGCAGCGGCCCGGCACCGCAATTAACGGTGCCGGGCCGGACGCCCCCTCAGGAGGCGGCGGGACGCGGGGAGTCGTGCCCGCCGGTGTGGGAGGAGCCGTGGGGAGCGTCGTGCGGGGCATCGGGGGACGCGCCGGGACTGGCGCCGGGGCCGGCCTCGTGTGCGGCGCCGCCGTGGCCCGGAGCGGTCTCGATGGTTCCGCCGAGGCGGGTGCGGGCGGGGGCCAGGGCCTCGGCGGATGCCGCCGTGACGACCCAGGTGGGCCCGACGAGGTAGGTGCCGCCGTACATCTGCGCCTCCGTCAGCCAGGACTGCCGGCCCTGCTCGGTGGTGAAGGTGGCCATCCGGAAGCCTTCCTGGCCCGCCCCGCACGCCCCCTCCCGGAGTTCCTCCGCGTCGACCGTGATCTCGGGCGTGCAGCCGAGGGCGGCGGCGATCTCCTGGAGCGGGGCGGGGCGGGCGGACGAGGCCGGGGCGGACGAGCTCGCGGCGGGATCCTGCGGACCGGCGGCCACCCGGGCGGCGCAGCCGCCGCACAGCAGCGTCGCGAGCAGCGCGGCGGCAGCGGCGGTACGGGGTGAACGGGGCATGGCTGGCTGCCTCACAGGGGTCGGGGCGGGATCGGGGCCTGCGGCGCGGGACACGACGGCCCGGGGCTCGTCACGCCGTCGGGGGCACCTTCTTGCCCTCGGGGGTGACGGCGAACCAGAGCCCCTGCTTGTTGTGTCCGTTCGTCTGGCCGGGCTCGGTGTCGCCGGTGAACGTGTAGACCGGCCAGCAGTCGATCGTCAGCTGCTCGCTGCCGTCGGGCCGCTTCACCGATCCGACCAGTTTTCCGGCAATTCCCTCGGCCTTCGCCTTGTCCACGGCGGGGGCGGGCTTCCACGTGTCCAGGCAGGCGCCGAGGCAGCCGAACTTCATGGGCCACGCGCTGTCCTTGTCGAATCGGTAGAGCGTGCGCCATTTCCCGTCCACCAGGATCTTGCCGAGTTTCTCGTTGTCGGCCACGGAGAGTTCCGTGCCCGCCTTCATGTCCATCCCTCCCATTCCGCCGCCGCCGTCGGTCTTCTGTTTCTTGTCGATCGCCTTCTTGCCGTCCGGTGCCAGTGCGTGCCAGGTGCCGCCGACGCCCTCGCCCTTCGCCTCGCCCGCCTTGGTGTCCTTCGCGTAGCGGTACACGGGCCAGCCGGCGAGGGTCAGCTGCTTGCTGCCGTCGGCCCGGGCGACGGAGCCGAGGAGGGAGGCGTCTATCCCGGCGGCGGCCGACGCGTCGTCGGCCGGGACGGCGGGCCACGCGGTGGCGCAGTCCCCCTCGCAGTTGGACTTGGGGGGCTGGGGCGTGTCCTTGTCGAAGCGGTAGAGGGCCATTCCGGCGCTGTCGGTGACCACGCTGCCCACGCTCGCGATGTCGCGTACGGACAGCTGCCCTGCCGGCCCGGCCTTGGCGGAGCCGGAGCCTGAGCCGGCACCCGAGCCCGAGCCGACGTCCGAGCCCGACCCGGAGCCGGCGGCGGCGTCCGCCCCGTAGCCGCCCGCGCCGCCGTAGCCCGTGTCGTATGCGCCTCCGAGGGGCTTGCCGGCCCCGGCCGGCTGTACGGAGTTCGAGTTGCGCGCAGTATTGTCGCCGCTTCCGCAACCCGCCGCCAGCAACAGAACCGCGGCCACCGATCCGACAGTTGTCATACGACGCATCTTGTTCACGATCACTCCTTCGGGTTGAACCCGGGGGGTTCGTCTACTGCCTTATTCATAAGGCCTGAGATGGGCGCCGAATTCGAATGAACGGGAATTTGTCAGATGACGCTAACGCTTGAACTCCCGCCGCCGGCAGTCGTTTACCGCGGGCTCATTCCTGAATGCGCAGGGCGAGCGCGGGACAGCGCCGCACCGCGCGGAGGGCCTTCGGCCGCAGTCTTCCGGGGACCGTCATGACGGCCTCGGCCGGGTAGCCGTCCCGGTCGAGGCGCACCACGTCGGGCAGCACGTCCACGCAGAGCCCGTGGCCCTTGCACAGCGTCCAGTCCACGACGAGCCGTTCGGGGTTCTCGTCCTCGGGCAGGGGCAGTGCCCCGAGGACACGGCGCCCGCAGCCGCTGCCGAGGGCGTGGTCGCGCATCTCGTCGGGGAAGACCGCGAGCGCGGAGGCCATGAAGGCCGAGGTGCCGTCGGGATGGCTGCACGCACCGCGGCGCAACACCCCCCGCATCCGCACCTCGACCGCCTCCAGGGCGGACCGGCCTCCCCCGGCCACCAGCGCCTCCACGGCGTCGGCGAGCGAGGGCAGCCCTCTGACGCACGGACCGCACTGCCCGGCGGTCTCGTCCGCCATCCAGCGCATCACGCGGGCCACTTCGCCGGCCGGGCAGGTGTCCTCGGGCAGCGGCAGGACCGCGCCCGCCCCCAGCGTGGCCTTGTACGAGGTCAGGGACTCCCGGGAGAGCAGTGCCGTCCGCGCCGCCGCCGCCGTCAGCCATTTGCCGTGGTACCCGCCGACCAGGACTCCCTGGCCGGGGGACGAGCCGCACAGGTCCAGGACGTACGCCAGGGACGTCCCGAGCGGCGCCTCGACGACCGTCGAACCGCTGATCGTCAACATGACGGTACCCGGCTCGGTCGGCAGGCCGACCGAGCGGAATCCCGCCACCCCGAGCCGGGCCGCGACGGCGAGTTGGGCGTACGTCTCGGTGTTGGAGAGCAGGGTCGGCAGACCGCTCAGGCCCCGCTCGCTGGTCCGGACCTTCTGACCGTTCGGGACGGCGGCCCCCCCGTTGAGGCCGTTCACGAGGGAGGTTCCCTCTCCGGTGACGAAGCGCTCGGGGAGCCTGCCGACGCGGACGCGGCTGCCGGCCAGGCCGCGCTCGGCGACGGCGGCCCGCAGTGACCGCTCCACGTCGTCCCTGGTCACTCCGATGGCCACTTCCTCGGCCCCGATCGCGTCGGCCGCCAGCAGCGCGCCGTCGAGCACGAGGTGCGGGGAGTGCAGCAGCATGGCGGCGTCCTTGAGGCAACTCGGCTCGCCCTCCGTGCCGTTCACGACGACGGCGGTCCGCCCCTCCTTCGTCCGGGCGGACCGGATGACGGCTTTGAGCTTGCGGGCGAACGGAAACCCCGCTCCCCCGCGGCCCCGCAGGTCTATGCCCTCGGCGAGCTCCACGAGATCGTCCGAGTTGTACTGCGGCACCGGGCCGTGCACCACCAGGTGGTTGGCGCGATCGAGCCGCGGCAGCGCGTCGAGTCCTGCCAGCAGCCTGGGCTGGCCGACGCACCCGAGGGCGGGATCGACGATCGAGGTCACTGCCGGCCCCGCATCCCGTCGAGCGGCTCACCGAACCGGTCCGTGGCCGGCCCGGCCCCGATGACGCTGGGGATGAACACCGTGTCGTACGGATCGGCGCCGTACGGCGCGGCGTACGGCGCCGATCCGTACGGCGGCAGGATCTCGGTCGTGGCCTCCAGGGACTGCCGGGGCGAGGGCACGGGGCCCAGGCCCGCCGGGGCGCGGACCGGGTCCGGCTCCTGCCCGGCGGCCCGACGGCCCGACTGCCGGGCGAGGCGCGCCGTCAGCCGTTCGGCGGCCCATTCGGCGGGCTGCCGGACGAACCGCTGAGGTGCCGTCCTGGGCCGGGGCGGCGCCGTCTGGGGGGCGGACGCCGCTGCGGCGACCGGGCGCGGCGGCGTCGCGCGCAGCCTGGCCCGGAGCCGGACGGCGAGCACGCCGGCGACCCCGATCAGGCAGAGGGCGTACGCCACGGTCACCCATCCGCTGGCGGCGCGGCCGGACTTCAGCCCGTGCACCAGGGACGCGCCCCACGCCGGGTACGCGCCCACGTGCAGGGCGCGCCACCACACGGAGCGGCCCTTGGTGGCGAAGGCGCTGCGGACCGCGCCGGAGACCGCCGTGGAGACGAAGACGTATCCGGCCAGGGTGCCGAGGCCGATGAGGACCGGCCGGTCGTCATCGGTGAACGGTATGAAGGCGGAGGCGACCCCCGTCTGCGACTCGGCGACCTTGACCCATATGTGCAGGAGGAGGAAGCCCAGCCCCGCGACGGCGAGGCCGCGGTGGGCCCCCTGGGCGACGAGCCGGTGCCCGGAGGTGAGCACCGTACGGTCCGTGGCCGCGAGCCCCCACAGGACGGCGGAGGTGAGCGAGACGAGCGAGAGGACGCCCGCGCCGAAGTCCAGGAAGTCCCAGAGGTTGGTCAGGGTGACGCCGGCCCGGGCCGCCACGGCCAGGGCGAGCAGGCCCGCGAGGGCGGCGGTGACGAGGGTGGCGGGGCGCACGCCTCCGGCCGGGGACAGCAGGGGCGGCCTCCGGACGGCCCGCCGGCCGGCGGCCGCGGCAGCGGCCACGCCGGCATGGCGTCTGGTGCGGCTGGCCCGGTGTGAGCGGGGCGTACGGGCTGGGGACAGGGGCATCTAGTTCTCCCATACGCCCAGGCCCGAGGCACTCCACCGCGCACTCGGCGCCCGGGGTAGTCGACGGAACTGCTCCGCGGTGGGCGGGAGATGAGGTCTCAGGTCTCACCGACCGGGAGCGGGGGCCGGAGTGCAGAAGCATCGTGGAGCTTCGCAACGCCTCCACAGTATTTATCTAATCGTGACAAGTTCTTGCGCGCGTGGCATCGTCACACCGAACGTCCGCGGAAGATTCCCTTCCAACCGGTGCGGTGGCACCCCCTAGACGTTTCGTCCGCCACCACACCTCCCCGACGGCAAAATGAAAGCAAAGCCGCGGGACTGCAAGTGGATGGCACTCTCCTGGAGGGTGTACGAGGCGCTCAACTCACCCGTCCGCACTGGCGCCGACGGGGAGGGAGGCGGCTCGGCAGGCTTGTCACCCTCCCACGGGGCAGGCCGTACCCCGGCATGAACGAGGTAACAATGTGCGAACTTCTGAACCGCATCTGGGCCCGTCCCCGAGGCGAATGGACCCGGGTCGTGCGCAGGGAACTCCCCGCGCTGGCCGCAGGGATGGTGGAGGAGCTGAGGGAGGAGCTCCCCGGGTTCTCCGCCTTGGTCGACGACCTCGACGAGGAGGTGGTCAGACAACGGCTCGAAGTGGCCCTGCTCACCGCCCTCGGGTACCGCGAGCCCGCGCCGCATAAACAGGCGCGGCCGGCGGCCCCGCATCCCGGCCCCAATCCTGACTGCGACCTGGACTCCGGTCCGGATCCCGACCTCGACTCCGACTCGGACCCGGTCCGGGACGAGGAGGAGGACGAGCACGACTACGCAGCCGAGCTCGACCGCCCCGACGATGAGGTGGAAGAGGAGGAAGAGGAGCACCGCGGCCCGCCCCGGCTCCGCGACCCCGGCCGCCGAAGGCAGTTGGCGCCCCTGAAGGTCGTCCCTCCCGAAGGGTTCGCAACCCCCTCCGAACGCGCTCGGCGTGAGCTGTTCTCCGCTCTTACGAGTGACATGCCCATGGCTGAAATAGCCCTCTCCGAGCTGGCCGCCGCGGCCGACTGGCCCCTCCCGGCCGAGATACGCGCCATCGCCCTGGCCACACCGGGCGAGACCCAGCAACTCGCGGCCGTCCTGGACGACGGACTCGCCGGCATGGTCGGCGGCCAGCCGTGCCTGCTGGTCCCGAGTCCCGACCCGGAGACCCGCGCCGCCCTGGAGGCCCTGCTCCGCGGCCGGTTCGCCGCCGTGGGCCACCCCGTCGCCCCCCGCGACACCGCCTCCTCCCTGCGGTGGGCCCTGCGGCTGCTGTCCCTGACCCCGAACCGCCCCGGCCTGGAGGCGCGGGCCCTGTTCGTCGACGACCACCTCTCGACCCTCCTGCTGCTCCAGGACGAGCCCCTGGCGCACGCACTGGCCGCACGCTGGCTGCGGCCGCTGGCCAACCTGACCCCCCGCCAGAGCGAACGGCTCGAAGTGACCCTGCTGGCCTGGCTGGAGGGCGGCGGCGCCCCCGAGGCCGCGAAGGCGCTGAGCGTGCACCCCCAGACCGTGCGCTACCGCATGCGGCAGCTCGAGAAGCTCTTCGGTCCCGGACTGCGGGACCCGCGTACGCGCTTCGAGCTCGAGATGGCCCTGCGCAGCCGGCGCCTCATGGCCCAGGTACGCCGCCAGAACTCCCGGGTGAGCCGCAAGGTACGGGTCGCCACGACGGACTTCCGGCCGCTGGGCGTGGGCCGCATGGCCCGCGTCAACGGCCTGTAACACCCCGGCCTCCCCACCCTCGAACCCCCGAACCCTCAAACCCCCGAACCCTCAAACCCCCTCAACCCTCGACTCCCCGGAATCCCCGGAACCCCCGGAACCCCCGCAGCAAGCATTCGGCCCCGGTCCCCTCCCCGCCCACGCGGAGCAGGAGGACCGGGGCCACCGCGTGTCACGGGCCGACGAGCACCCCCGACGCCCCCGCCCGCAGCGCGGCATTGAGGTCGAGGAGTTCGGCGTACGCGCGGGAACAGGACCGGCAGCCCGCCAGATGACGGGCGAGGCCGCGGCCCCGAGGCGCTCCGCGACGCCTGATCACCGCCCCGAGCACCCGGCCGTAGTGGCGGCACCGCTCGTCGGCAGCCGTGTCCAGATGCGCGCGCAGGTACGCCTCGCGCAGTCCTTCGCGGGCCCGGAAGGCCAGCGAGGTCACGGCGCTGGGGGTGATGCCGAGCAGCAGGGGGACGTGGTGCGGGCAGTCGTCCTCGACGAGGGTGTGCCAGAGGACGGCCTTCCAGCGTTCGGGCAGGGCCTGGAAGGAGCGGGCGACGAGCCGGCGGTCCTCGCTGTCCAGGAGCCGGCGCTGCGGGTCGTCCCCGTCGGGTCCGGGGCTGCACCAGGCCTCGACGTCGGGCGTCAGGAGGGTCCGGCCGGCGCCGTCCCGCCACTCGAGGGCCGTGTGGCGGACCACCGACAGGAGGTACGGGCGCCAGTGGTCGCGGGGCCCGGCGCCGGAGCGGACGGCTTGCAGGGTGCGGATGAACGCCTCAGAGACGAGGTCCTCGGCGTCCTGCGGAGTGCGGCAGCAGCGGCGCGCACATGCAAAAGCGGCGGCACTGTGCCGCCGGTACAGGAGCTCGCAGACGGCTGGATCCCCGTCGCCTGCCGCGTATGCCGTTCTGAGCTGCTGTATGAGGTCGTGGTCGGAGGGCTCTGGCTCGGGCCCGGACTCGCGTTGCGGACCGGGCGTGGTGTGACGAGAGCCGGACATGGCACTCCTCGTGTGGGTCTCAGGGACCGCGGGCCCCTTCGGGCAGTGGCACGAGCGCGAACGCGGTGCCGGCCCGAAGTCGGCTTCGGTCCGGCACCGCTCTCGGGGCGACGCTGGGGAGGTGGGAGGGGGAGCATCGCCCCGAGGGACTCAGCGGCAGGCGCGCCCGTCGTTGATGCAGCGCACTGCACCGGCCATCAGGCCGTTCGACATGACGTTGATGAAGTCTCCGTGGTCGGTCACCGGCTTGTGGATCTGTTCGGGGAAGCTGTCCACGGCGAACCGGGAGCCGGGCGGAACGCTGTAGACGATCCGCTGCACCAGCTGCGGGATGGCCTTGAAGCCCTTCTTGCAGTTGCCGTTGGCGTCGGCGAAGGCCACGTGGGTGCGGTGGTTGGCGCTGTCGATGTTCTTGCCGTCCCAGCAGCTCTGGAAGTTGAACGTCCGTACGACGTCACTGCCCTTGGGGCACACCGGGTACTTGTCCTTCAGCTGGCGGTTCTCGAAGCCGGTGCAGCTCCACGACGCGTTCGCGTTGGCGTTGCCGTTGGTGAGGGCCTTGGCGTCGCCGGTGATGATCCGCAGGAAGCGGGGCATCGCCGCGACCTTGCTCACGGGGCTGCCCTTGAACTCGATGGTCACCTGCTTCGGCTTCAGGATCGTGCCGACGTTCGCGTCCTGGCCGCCGCCGGGCGCCTTGGCGTCCTTCTCCGCCTTGCCGTCGCGCAGGCGCAGCACGGGCCAGTAGTACGTCGACTGGTCGCCGTTGGTGCAGGTGGTCCCGGACTGGGCGAGGCTGTTGTTGGTGGAGAAGGCGTCGGTGGTCTTGTTGCCCACGTAGTCGTGCATGTGGTGGGCGCCGTTGCTCACACCCGGCGCGACGATGACGTTGTCCGGGTTGAAGTGGCCGTTCTCGTTGCGCCCGCACTGCACGGCGAAGGATCCGGTGGAGGCGCCCCCGCGGGCGGCGGGCTTGCGCACGTTGGGCTTCACGTTGCCGATGGCGACGAAGTCGCTGCGGGCAGGTCCGCCCTTGGCCTGCTGCTGCTGTTGCTGTTGCTGTTGTTGCTGTTGCGGTGCGCTCTGCTTCGCGGCGTCCTGGGCGCCGTCGGCGGCGGCCGGCTCGTCCGCCGGGTCGGCGGCCGCAGCCTCCTTCATCACGCACCCGCTGAGCCCTTGCAGTCCGGCGGGCTTCTGGCCCGCCTTCCCGAGCGTGTCGGACAGGTTGGTGATGGTCTTGTCGCGCTGCTGCTTCAGTCCGCCGAGCAGCGCCTTGCGATTGGCCTGGCCGGAGGAGAGCTGCTTGTAGGCGTCGGCGACCTGGGTGTCGAGCTGCGCGAGGTTCGCGTCCACCTCGTTGCGGGCCTGGTCGGGGACGCTCTCGAGCTTGTCGCCCACGTCCGGGCAGTCGATGGTGGCCGTCACGGGCGCGTTTCGGGAATCCTGCCCTGCGAAGGCGCCCTGCGAGACGAACACGACCCCACCGCCGCCCAGGACCAGGGCGGACATCGCGGCGAGGATCTTGTGCTTCGGCCGCAGACGGCGTTTGTGGCCCTTTTGACTCATGCGATCACTTCACTTCGTCGGTCGGGAATTGGGGGAGAAGGCGGGGGGCGGCGCGGAGGGGGTGCCCGGCGGGGCGTCCGCGAGGCCGTCGAAGTCGACCAGCCCACTGGCCTCGAGGACCGAGATGTGGTCCAGGACGGTGTTGTTGGCGTCCGTGGCCAGGGCCCGGACCATGGAATTGCGGGTTTGTGCCCGGATCTGGGCCACGAGGGTGAACACCTTGCCGTGGGCCCTGCGCAGCAGCTGGACGAACAGCTGTTCGTACTGGGGTCCTTGGGCCTGGTCCATCTGGTCGAGCCAGCCCTGCTGCTGTGCGCTGGGTCTGCTGGGGAGTTCCATGCCGAGTGCCTGCCCCACCTCCAGGACCCTGCGGTCCAGTTCGGTGTGGCCGTCGATGAGGTGCTCCCCGGCGGTGCGGATCGCGGGCCGTGTGCCGCGCTGCAGGGCTTGGCGCCCTGCGGGCAGCTCCCACAGGCCGGCGAGCCGCACCTTGCGGACGAAGTCCCGGTCCTGGGGGGTGAGCGGCCCGAAGGCCGTGCTCTGGATACCGGCGCCGTCGTCCTCGGCCGCCGGCGCCGTGGCGGCCGCGGCGTTCCTCCCGCCGAACTTCTGCACGGGGATCAGCAACGCGATCAGGGTGAAGGCGAGGGCGCCGATGACGACGCCCGTAGCCATCACGTGTCTCGAAGCTACCGACATGCTGCCGACGGCCGACCGACGGAAAGACAGCACTGTGCCTCCTTGCTGCGTGGACCGGGAGGGGCTGCGGCCGCTCGGGCTACGGCAGTTGACCGTGCCGTGGCACCCGCGCTCCCCGGGTGCCACGGGACGCTAGTGCCAGTTGTGGTGCCTGTTTGGAAGGACCATCACGAATGGACAAACATCCGGGCAACGCCTCGAAAGGCTGGTACCGTGCGGGCGCTACTGCCCCGGTGCCTCGGACAGCGGGCGGGTCCGGGCGATGAGCAGGGCCACGTCGTCGCGCTCGTCCGGCTGCCGCAGTTCACGCAGCAGCAGGTCACAGGTCTCCTCGAGGGGACGGCCCGGGTCGCCGAGCAGCGAAGTGAGCGCCTGCAGGCGAGTGTCGATGTCCTGGTCGCGGGTCTCGACGAGCCCGTCGGTGTACAGGACGAGCTCGTCGCCGACGCCCAGGTCGAGGGCAGTGGCTTCGAAGGGTACGCCGCCGACCCCCAGGGGCGCCCCGGTCGGCAGGTCGAGGAGCTCGGGCGGGCGCCCGGGGCTCGTCCGTACGGGCGGCAGGTGGCCGGCGGTCGCGATGCGGCACCGGTTGCGGTGGGGGTCGTAGACGACGATCACGCAGGTGGCCATGGTGTGCCCGAGCCCGGTGGTGGTGTGGTCGAGCCGGGCCAGGACGGTGGCCGGGTCGAGGTCGAGCTCGGCCAGTGTGCGGGCGGCCGTGCGCAGTTGGCCCATGGTGGCGGCGGCGTTGATGCCGCTCCCCATGACGTCCCCGACCACGAGGGCGGTCTTGTCGTCGGGCAGCGGGATGACGTCGAACCAGTCTCCGCCGACTTCGCCGGCGGCCCCGGCGGGCTGGTAGCGGTAGGCGATCTCCAGGCCCGGGGTGGGAGTGGGTTGGTGCGGCAGCAGATGACGCTGGAGGGTAAGGGCGGTCCGGCGCTGCTTCTGGTACCAGCGGGCGTTGTCGATGCAGACGGCGGCGCGGGCCGCCAGTTCACTGGCGAGCAGGACGTCGTCCTGGTCGAACGGCAGTGGGTTGTCGGTGCGTTGGAGGCCGAGGGCCCCGATGACCTCGCCGCGGGCGATCAGCGGCACCGCGAGGTACGAGTGGAGGCCGGCCTCGGCGAGCAGGGTGGCGGCCGCGGCGTCCCGGGCGACGCTGGGGAGGTCGCCCTTCGTCAGGTCCGCCAGGAGCACGGGGCGGGCGGACTGTACGCACCGGGTGACCACCCGGGTGGCGTCGTAGCGGGCGATCGAGCCGACCGGGTCGGCCGCGAGGGTGGCGGGGGTGGGGCGCGCGGCCTTGACGGCGAGGGCACGGAAGCGCACGGTCTCGTCCGTCGGGTCCCCGGGCGGGTGGTCGCCCGTCAGCACGGCGTCGACGACGTCGACCGTCGCCACGTCGGCCAGGTGCGGCACGGCGATGTCGCCGAGCTCGCGCGCCGTGACCCACAGGTCGAGGGTGGTGCCGATGCGTACGGAGGCGTCGGCGATCAGGGCGAGCCGCTGGCGGGCCAGGGCGACGGCCACCGAGGTCTTGTGCTGCTCGGTGACGTCGACGACGGACGCGGCGACCCCGATCGGCCGCCCGGCCGGGTCGTCGAGCCGGTAGAGGGAGACGGACCAGGTGTGGTCCTGGTCGGGATCCGCGGGCGTACGGCCGACGGTGAACCGGTCCAGCTGGGGCCTGCCCGTGGACAGGACCGCCCGCATCGATTCCTCGATGGACGCTGCGTCCAAACGGGGCAGCACCTCATGGACCTGGCGGCCGATGTGCTCGGCGGCGGGCAGGCCGTTGATGCTCTCCAGGGCCGGATTGACCAGGACGTAGCGCAGCTCGGAGTCCAGGACGGCCAGGCCGATCGGGGACTGGGCGACCAGCCGCATCGACAGGGCCAGGTCGCGCTCCACACGCCGCAGGGTGGCCTGGTCGGAGGCGATGCCGAGGGCGTAGAGCCGGCCCTGGCTGTCCTCGAGCCGCATGTTGCGGAATTCCGCCACCCGGCTGCTGCCGTCCTTGTGCACGACGGGGAACGCCCCGGCCCAGGGCTCTCCGCCGGCCATCACCTTCTCGAAGAGGGAGAGGACCAGCCCCAGGTGCTCGTCGTCGACGAGCAGCTGCGCCGCGAACCGGCCGAGCGCCTCGTCGGCGGTGTAGCCGAACAGCTCCTCGGCCTGCGGGCTCCAGAGCGTGATCCGCCCCTCCGCGTCGAGGACCACCGCCGCGACTCCGAGCACGTCGAGCAGGCCCGGCCCGGTGGAGGGGCCGATGTGCGCCGGTTCCGCACCGGCCGGGAAGGCGTCCGTCGTATTCATGCCGGCCGCTCCTTCCCGTCCGCTGCCCAGGGGCGGTACATCGGCCCGTTCGTTCTCCGCGCCCCGGGTCCGCGCCGCGGGGTGTTTCCCATCCTCTCTCCACTCCCCCGCACCGGCAGCGCAGCCGCATCCCGATGGGGCCGTACGACGGAGCGCGCGGCCGGACGACGGAGCGCGCGAAGAGGGGGCGCGGTGTATTCAGGAGTCATGGACCACCGGCCGCCGCATCCGAGCCACCGCCAGGTCGGCGAACCGCGCCTGCCCCTGCTGGCGGTTCCGTTCGCGCTGATCGCGGTCGTCACGGTGGTCGACGTCCTCGCGCCGCCCGATGTCCACCTGGGTCCCTTCCTGGTCGCGGCCCCGGCCCTCACCGCCTCCTTCGCCGGGCCGCGGATGACGGGATTCGTCGGCGCGGTGGCCGTCCTGGCCCAGGTGTCGGTCGCCGTGACGCGGACCACCGTCACCGATCTGAACCACACCTTCCAGATCATTGCCCTGGTCCTGATCTCGGTCTTCGTGACCCTCTTCGCACATCTGCGCGAGGTCCACGAGAAACAGCTGATCCAGTTGCGCTCGGTCGCCGAGGCCGCCCAGGAGGTGGTCCTGCGGCCGCTCCGCGACCGGATGGGTCCGCTGCGGCTGGCCTCCGTCTACCTGGCCGCGGAGGCCGAGGCCCAGATCGGCGGGGACCTGTACGCCGCCACCCGCACCCCGCACGGCACCCGGCTGATCATCGGCGACGTCCGCGGCAAGGGCCTGGAGGCGGTCGGGGACGCCGCGCTGGTCCTCGGCGCGTTCCGGGCCGCCGCCCACCAGGAGGCGGACCTGCCCACCCTCGTCGCCTACCTGGAGGCCGCCGTGGCGGCGGACCCGGACGGCACGGGCGAGCCGGCCGGCGACCCCGGCGAGGCGTTCACCACGGCGGCGGTACTGGACATCCCCGATCAGGAGATGACCGTACGGCTCATCAGCTGCGGGCACCCGCCGCCGCTGCTGCTGCGCGGTGGCCGGGTCGTTCCCCTCGAGGTGGACCACCCGGCGCCGCCACTGGGCCTGACGCAGTACGTGGACACCGGCTTCGCCGCACAGTCCTTCTCCTTCGAGCCGGGCGACGTCATCCTCCTGTACACGGACGGCGTCATCGAGGCCCGCGACGCCGCCGGCGAGTTCTACCCCCTGACGGAGCGCGTCGCGGACTGGCCGGGCGACGGCCCGGACGCCCTGCTGGGCCACCTGTGCGCGGACCTGCTGGCCCACTCCCCGGGCGGCAGCCTGGGCGACGACGCGGCGATGGTCGCCATCGAACGCGTCACCGGCCGCTCCTCCTGACCCGGCAGCCCTCCCCCGCCCGGTTCTGCTCCCGCCGCTCCGCTGCTCCGCCGCTCCCGCCCGCCGCGCGCTGCCCGCGGACGGGCCCGTCGGCATCTACTCCTTCCGCGTGTCGGCCAGTTGTCCGGATTTGAGCTCGTTCGTGAGGAGCATACGGACCGGCCCTTCGGGATGATTCGCCCGGAGCCCGCGTGCAACAAGGTGATGAGGCCATCGAATTCACGGAAGGAAACGGCTCTTCGTGAACATGAAACGCCTCGCACCGATGCTCGCCGCAGCCGGTCTGGTCGCGACCACGATCCCCCTGCTCTCCGCGACCGGGGCGGTCGCCGCCACGACCGCCGAGTACACCCCGCAGAAGCCCGCGTGGCAGCGCTGCAGCACCGACCAGCCGGCCTCGTACGAGTGCGCGACCCTCAAGGTCCCGCTCGACTACCGGCGCCCCCAGGGCGCCACGATCGACCTCGCGATATCGCGGATGAAGAGCGAGAACCCGGCCAAGCGGCACGGTGCCATGCTGCTCAACCCGGGCGGGCCGGGCGGTTCAGGGCTCGATCTGCCGCTGATGATGAACGAGGTGATGCCCAAGGACGTACGCGACCAGTACGACCTGATCGGCTTCGACCCGCGCGGCGTCGGCGCCTCCAGCCCGATCACCTGCGGGCTGACCGACGCCGAGCAGAACATCGACCGGCCGTACAAGGAGGAGACGTTCCAGGCGGACGTGACCTGGGCGCGTACGGTCGCCGAGAAGTGCCGCGAGAAGGCGGGCTCGGTGCTGCCGTTCATCACCACCCGCAACACCGCGCGCGACATGGACGCGATCCGCTCCGCGCTGGGCGAGAAGAAGATCTCGTACGTCGGATACTCGTACGGCACGTACCTGGGCGCCGTGTACACGCAGATGTTCCCGAACCGCAGCGACCGCTTCGTGCTCGACAGCGGCGTGGACCCGCAGCGCGCGTGGCGCGGCATGATCCAGGTGTGGGCGACCGAGGCGGAGCCGGCGTTCGTGCGGTGGACGCAGTGGACGGCCGAGCGGGCGGCGGAGTTCCAGCTCGGCGACACCCCGGACGCGGTCTCCAGGACCTTCTGGGACCTGGTGGCCCGGGCGGACAAGCAGCCGATCGAGTTCGACGGCATCAAGCTCACGGGCGACGACATCCGCACCGCGCGCGGAGTGTTCTTCTACCCCTCGCAGGCGGCGCCGCTCGTCAGGGCGCTCAAGGACGCTGCGGACGGAAAGCCCGTCAAGCCGGCGGCGCCCCAGCTGAAGTGGCTGAAGCCCTCCGCGGCGCCGGCGTCGGACAACGGCACGGCCGTGTTCCTTGCCGTGGTGTGCGGGGACACGGAATGGCCCCGCTACCCGGAGCAGTACGCACGGGAGGCCGCCAAGGACAAGGCCAAGTACCCGCTGTACGGGGACTTCGCCTCCAACATCAAGCCCTGCTCCGACTGGCGGCGGCCGATCGAGCCCGCGACGCCGATGAAGACGAAGACCGACGTGCTGACGGTGCAGAACGAGTGGGACTCCCAGACCCCGCTGGTCAGCGGCCAGGGCCTGCACAAGGCGCTCAAGGGGTCGCGGATGGTGCTCGCGATGGGCGGTGAGGGCCACGGCGTGTACCTCGTGGACCCGAACTCCTGCGCCAACGCGACGGTCAACTCCTACCTGACGACGGGCAAGCTGCCCGCCCAGGACGTGACCTGCCGGACGACCCCGGGCTCGGCGGAGCGCCGCTCGGAGATCGCCCCGCAGTCGCCGCAGCGCTTCCCGGTCCTCTCCGACCGGAGGTTCTGACCCCGCAGGGGTTTTGACCCCGCAGGCTTCGGCCGCCGCTCAGGACGCCTCCACGGCGGCCTTGATCCGGCGGCCGAAGTCGGGGGCGTCCTTGCGTGCCGCGCCCACCGCGAGGCCCACCAGCAGCTTCCCGAGTCCGTGCCCCTCGAGGGTGTTGAAGATGCGGACCCGGGTGCGGTCGCCGGGCAGGGCCTCGAAGTCGTACCCGCCCTCGGCCGTGACCAGGTTCTTGCTCTGCTCCGTCCAGCGGATCCGCCGCGGCGGATCGAAGCCGGTGATGCGGAACTCCCGGGCGGTCTTCATCCCGGCGTCCTTCACCGTGCTGCGGAAGACCGTGCCCACACCGGTCGCGCCGTCCGGCGTCCGGGTGATCTCCTGGACCCGCGGGCTGAATTGCGGGTCGTTGCGGCCGTCGGCCAGGTAGGCGAAGACCTCCCCGACGGGCCGGTCGATCTCGACGGTCGCCTCGAACTGTCCGGACATCGCTGCTCCTCCGTGCGATTCCCCCGATCCACGATCGCAGACCCGCGCCCTACGCGCGCGCCGCTCGGGCCAGCAGTACCTCCAGCGTCTCGCGCAGCGTGGTGGTGAAATCCAGGCGCAGCGCGGCCGGCGACGGATCCTGCTCGTAGGCGGCGAGCATCGCGGCGGACGGGTGGGCGTGCGCCCAGACGGCGCCGGTGACCATGATCGTGCCCGCGATGAAGCGGAAGGCACCCTCCGCCCCCAGTTCCGGCAGGTGCGCGGCGACACGGCCCGCCAGGGCCTGCGCGTTGGCGATGGCGGCCCGCTTGTACTGCACGGCGACCTGGGGCGAGACGTTCCGTTCCAGGACGGCGTCCTGTGCGCTGATCAGGTCGCACAGGACGGGGCGCTCGGCCAGGGCCCGGGCGAGGCAGCCCGCGAGCCGGTCCGCCCGCTCGGCCACCCCGGATACACCAGTACCAACCTCCAGACCGCCGGAGCGAGCCTCGTGACCGGCCGGCCCTCGCGGACGCACCGGCTCATGAGCGCCCTCGACTTCCTGCCCAAGCAGGAGGTCGGGCAGGGCACCGAACCGCTGTTGTACGCCGCCACCAGCCCGGATGCGGCCGCGGGCGGCTACTACGGCCCTGGCGGCCGCTTCGGCCTGGTCGGACCGACCGCCGAGGCACGCATCACCCGTCGGGCCCTGGACCGCACGGCCAACGCCCGGCTGTGGGACGTGGCGCAACGGCTCACCGGCGTCACGGCCGCCGCGACCGCCGCGGGCCGCTGACCGGCCGTGCGGCGGATCCGGCGACGGCATCCCCGGCGGGGACGCCCCCGACCCGGCTCCCCCGTAGCGGTGTCAGCAGCCCCGTCCCGACGATGAGCAGGCAGAACACGCCGGCGCCCACACTGACCGCCGGCACCCCGTGCCGGGCGGCCAGCACCGTGAGGACGGCCGCGCCCACCGGACCCGAGGCGCCGTGCACGGTCCAGAACGCGGACGTGACCCGCCCCAGCAAGGCGTCGGGGGTCACCTCCTGGCGCAGGGTCAGGGAGCAGACCGCGCCGAGGGTGAGCCCGAACATGAACACCGCGGCCGCCACGGTGATCACCGGCAGGCTCCGGCTCACGCCGGTGACCACCACCGCCCCGCCGACCAGGGCGGTCGAGCCCAGCCAGCAGGCTCCGAAGCCGAGGGCCCGGCGCAGCGGCGCGGCGGCGAGGGCCGCGCCGACGACGCCCAGCCCGCTCAGCGCGATGACGAAGCCGACGGTGGCCTTGCTCTGGCCGAGCTCCTCCTGGACCCGGAAGATCAGCAGGTCGGTGGCGCCCACGGTGACGAAGGTCAGCAGCGTGAGCAGCACGGTCAGCGCCCGCAGCACGGGGTGGGCCCACAGGAAGCGGAACCCTTCGGCGAACATCTCGCGCAGCTTCCCGGCCGCCGGCCCGGAGGCCCGCGACGGGCCGGCCCCGTCCCGGCCGAGGGCCACCCACCGCAGGCTCACGGCCGAGACCAGGAAGGTCAGCCCGTCCACGCCGAGCGCCCAGTCCGGGCCCACCGCGGCGGCGATGAACCCCGCCGCCGCCGGCCCGCACAGGGTCCCGAAGGCGAAGGCCGCCGTCAGCCGCCCGTTGGCGGCGGTCAGGTGCTCGGCGGGCACCAGGTTCGGCACCGCCGTCACGTACGCCACGTCGAACAGCGTCTTCAGGACGGTGACCAGCGCCGTCAGTACGTACAGCACCCAGATCCGCGGCCCGGCCAGCCAGATCAGCGGGACCGCGCCCAGCAGCAGCGCCCGTACGAGATCGCAGGCGATCATCAGGCGGCGCCGGTCCGTCCGGTCCACGACGTACCCGGCGAACAGGCCGGTCGCGATGGAGCCGACCCCCGAGATGACCGTGATCAGGCCCATCTGGACCACGGATCCGGTGGCTTCGAGGACCAGCAGGGGCAGCGCGAGCAACGAGATCGATCCGCCGAGGACGGACAGCGCCTGACCGAGCCAGAAGATGTTGAAATCGCGGTTGCGCCAGAGCGAGGGGTGGTGGACCGGGGCCGGCACCCCGGCTCAGCCCAGCAGGGCGTAGACCGTGGAAGCCGTGGCGGCCGGCTCGGGCGCGCCCTCGGGCGTCATGGTGATGTCGGCGAACGCCATCCGCTTGCCGAGCTTGGTCACCCGTACCTCGATCAGCACGTCCGTACCGAGGACCGGCCGCTGGAAGCTGGTCGACTGCTGGACGGTGGTCATCGGCCCGTACGCCCCGCGCGCGGCGGAGATCGCGATGACGGTGGCGGTGTCGGCGGCAGCCATCAGGGCCTGCCCGGACAGGCCGCCGCCGTCCCGGGCCAGCGCCTCGGACCAGGGCAGCCGCAGTACGGCGTGCCGCTCGCCGGTCTCATGGACGGTCAGTCCGAGGGCGAGCACCCAGGGCGCGAAGTTGTCGGAAAGGATCTTGTCTGCGTCTGCGGGTGAGATCGTCACCGGGCGATTGTGGCGGTCCGGCCGGACCGCCACAATCCCTTTTGGTCAGAGACCGGCGGCCAGTTCGGTGCCCTGGCGGATCGCCCGCTTGGCGTCCAGCTCGGCGGCCACGTCGGCGCCGCCGATCAGGTGCGGCCTGCCGCCGGCCGCGAGCAGCGCCTCGTACAGGTCGCGGCGCGGCTCCTGGCCGGTGCAGAGCACCACCGTGTCGGCGGGGACGAGCCGCTGCTCCTCGCCGACGGTGATGTGCAGCCCCTCGTCGTCGATCCGGTCGTACGTGGCGCCCGCGACCGAGACGACACCGCGGTGCTTGAGCTCCGCGCGGTGGATCCAGCCGGTGGTGGTGCCGAGACCGGCGCCGACCTTGGTGGTCTTGCGCTGGAGGAGGTGGACCTGGCGCGGGGGCGCCGGCCGCTCGGGGGCGGTGAGGCCGCCCGGGCCGGTGTACGAGGTGTCGACGCCCCAGTGGCGGAAGTACGTCTCGGGGTCCTGGGAGGCGCCCTCGCCGCTGTCGGTGAGGAACTCGGCGACGTCGAAGCCGATGCCGCCGGCGCCGACGACGGCGACGCGCTCGCCGACGGGGGCGCCGTCGCGCAGCACGTCGAGGTAGCTGACGACGTTGGGGTGGTCGACGCCCTCGATGTCGGGGGTGCGCGGGGTGACGCCGGTGGCGATGACGACCTCGTCGTAGCCCTGGAGGGTTTCGACGTCGGCGCGGGTGTTCAGCCGGACGTCGACGGCGCGTGCGGCGAGCTGGGTGCCGAAGTAGCGGATGGTCTCCTCGAACTCCTCCTTGCCGGGGATGCGGCGGGCGATGTCGAGCTGTCCGCCGATGTGGCCGGAGGCCTCGAACAGGGTGACGGCGTGGCCGCGTTCGGCGGCGGAGACCGCGCAGGCGAGTCCGGCCGGGCCGGCGCCGACGACGGCGACGCGCTTCTTCAGCTGCGTGGGCGAGAGCACGAGCTCGGTCTCGTGGCAGGCGCGCGGGTTGACGAGGCAGCTGGTGATCTTGCCGCTGAAGGTGTGGTCGAGGCAGGCCTGGTTGCAGCCGATGCAGGTGTTGATGGTCTCGGAGCGGCCGGCGGCGGCCTTGGCGACGAAGTCGGCGTCGGCGAGGAAGGGGCGGGCCAGCGAGACCAGGTCGGCGCGGCCGTCGGCGAGCAGCTCCTCGGCGATCTCCGGGGTGTTGATGCGGTTGCTGGTGACGAGCGGGATGCTCACCGCGCCCATCAGCCGCTTGGTGACCCAGGTGTAGGCGCCGCGCGGGACGGAGGTCGCGATGGTGGGGATGCGGGCCTCGTGCCAGCCGATGCCGGTGTTGATGATGGTGGCGCCGGCCGCCTCGATCTCCTTGGCGAGGCGGACGACCTCGTCGAGGGTGGAGCCGCCGGGGATCAGGTCGAGCATGGAGAGGCGGTAGATGAGGATGAAGTCCTCGCCCACGGCCGCGCGGGTACGGCGGACGATCTCCAGCGGGAAGCGCACGCGGTTCTCGTACGCGCCGCCCCAGCGGTCGGTGCGCTTGTTGGTGGCGGCGGCGATGAACTCGTTGATGAGGTAGCCCTCGGAGCCCATGATCTCGACGCCGTCGTAACCGGCGAGCTTCGCGAGGCGGGCGGCGCGGACGAAGTCCTCGACGGTGCGCTCGACCTGGACGTCGCTCAGCTCGTTCGGGACGAAGGGGCTGATGGGGGCCTGGAGGGCGCTGGGGGCGACCAGGTCCTTGTGGTAGGCGTAGCGGCCGAAGTGGAGGATCTGCATGGCGATCTTCCCGCCCTCGGCGTGCACGGCCTCGGTGATCACCCGGTGCTCGGCGGCCTCCTCCTCGGTGGTGAGGCGCGATCCCCCCTCGAAGGGGCGGCCGGCGTCGTTCGGGGCGATGCCGCCGGTGACGATCAGACCGGCGCCGCCGCGGGCGCGCTCGGCGTAGAAGGCGGCGAGGCGCTCGAAGCCGCCCTCGTGCTCCTCGAGGCCGGTGTGCATCGAGCCCATGATCACGCGGTTCGGCAGGGTGGTGAAGCCGAGGTCCAGGGGGCTCAGCAGGTGCGGGTACCGGCTCTGGGAACTCTGCGGACTCATCGGGGTGTGCCTCCTCGCGCGGGGGTGATGAACCTGTTCTAGCGAGGAGGCCAGGGTTTTGCAACTAGGTGCATAACCGGGTGGGGGCCTGCGGTGCGCCTGCCGGGCCGGAATTTCCCGGGGTCGGGGGCCCGGCACGGCGAGGGCTGTGGCGCAGTTCACGCCCGCGACCGCAGCGCCGAGGGCCTCCGTGGGAAGGCGACCCCGTCCACGCCGCTGCGCGCGGTCGCCCGTACCCTCGGCCGGATGGCAGAACACCTCACCGTGACGGTGAACGGAGTCCGGCTGGCCTACGAGGCGGCGGGGGCGGGGGCCGCCCCGCCCGTGGTCCTGCTGCACGCGCTCGGCGAGCGCGCCGCGGACTGGGCGCGCGTACGGGACGCACTCGCGCAGGACCGGCCTGTGTACGCGCTCGACCTGCGCGGGCACGGCCTGAGCGACCGGCCGGCGCAGTACTCGCCGGAGCTGATGCGGGACGACGTCCTGGGCTTCCTGGACGCCCTGGGGCTGGACCGGGTGGACCTGGTCGGGCATTCGCTGGGCGGCGTCGTCGCGTACCTGGTGGCCGCGGAGCAGCCGCACCGGGTCGGCCGGCTCGTACTGGAGGACGCCCCCGCGCCGCTCCCCCGCGAGTCCGCCGCCCCCGTACGGCCCGAAGGGGAGCTGGACTTCGACTGGGCGATGGTGCTCGCCGTCAGAGCGGAGCTGGACCGGCCCGATCCGGCGTGGCTGGCCGGCCTGGAGCGGATCACCGCCTCCACGCTCGTCATCTACGGCGGCCCCACGAGCCACCTCGCGGCCGCCTCTTTCGACGAGATCACCGCCCGCATCCCCGACGCCCGCCTGATCACCCTCCCGTACGGCCACCTCATCCACGCGGCGGCGCCCGAGGAGTTCACCTCGACCGTCGCCGCCTTCCTCACCGCATGAGGCGGGAAGCGGGACCCGGCGCGCATCGCCGGGGACTGGGCGGCCGGGTCCCGGGCCGGGTGAGCGGACCGGGGCCCGGTGCGGATCAGCGGCGGTGGAGGCGGACCGTGACGATCTGGAACGGGCGCAGGGTCAGGGGGACCGCGCCCGCCCGGGTGGGGGCGCCGACCGCAGTGCCCGACAGGGGGCGTTCCAGGAGGTCGCTCTCGACCGCAGCCGAGAGCGGGAAGTCCGCCGTCAGGACGGCCGTCGCCCGGCCCCCGAGGGACTCGTAGAGGCGGACGACCACGTCGCCGCTGCGGTCCTCGGCCAGTTTGACCGCCTCGATCACCACCGCGTCGTTGTCCAGTGTGAGCAGCGGGGCGACCGGGCCCGCCCCGGACACCACCCGCTCCGGCAGGTTGAGCGCATGGCCCTCGCGCACCGCGTCCCCGATCTCCGCCCCCGGCGCGAGCGAGAACCTCAGGGTGTGGGCGCCCTGATCGGTCTCCGGGTCCGGGTAGCGCGGAGCCCGCAGGAGGGAGAGGCGGACCGTGGTGGTCTGGCCGCCGTCCGGCCGCACGTCGCGGGTCACGTCGTGGCCGTACGTGGAGTCGTTGAGGACCGCGGCGCCCCACCCCGGCTCCGCCACGCGGATCCACCGGTGCGCACAGATCTCGAACTTGGCCGCCTCCCACGAGGTGTTCGTGTGGGTGGCCCGGTACACGTGCCCGAACTGGGTCTCCGAGGCGGACCGTTCGGCCTTCACGTCCAGCGGGAACGCGGCCTTGAGGAACTTCTCCGTCTCGTGCCAGTCCACCTCCGTGACCATGTCCACCGTCTTGGCCCCGGCCCGCAGGGTGATCGACTGGACCGCCTCCGAGCGGCCGAAGGAGCGGGATACCCGGACCGTGACCGCCTCCGGCCCTGCCTCCACCACCTCCAGCGCGTCCAGCGCCACCAGGTCGGTCACGCTGTTGCGGTAGAACGCGTCGATGTCCCACGCGTCCCACATGTTCGGGAAGTCGGGGTGGATCTGGAGCAGGTTCGCGGCCTGCCCCGGAGCCACCGCCTCCCGCCTCTCCTCCAGGTCGTACGCCGACACGATCAGTCCGCGGCCGTCGATCTCCACCAACAGCCGCCCGTTGGCGAGGACATGGCCGCCGCCGTGCCGCTCCTCCACGGTGACGGGCTGCCCCGCCGCCTCCGGCAGACCGGCGCCGCCCGCGGGGATGCCGCGCCGGGCGTGCGGGGCGCAGTTGAAGACGAGCTCCGCCGTGCCGTTCCCCGCCAGGGCCAGCTGCGCCGCCAGGGTGATCCCGCGCAGTTCCTCGCGTACAGCCGCGTACGTGGCGCGCGCCTCCCGGTGCACCCAGGCGATGGACGATCCGGGCAGGATGTCGTGGAACTGGTGGAGCAGCACGGTCTTCCAGATCCGCTCCAGGTCCTCGTACGGATACCCGTACCCCGGCACCCGCACCGCGGCGGTGGCCGCCCACAACTCGGCCTCGCGCAACAGCGATTCGCTGCGCCGGTTGCCCTGCTTGGTCTTGGCCTGCGAGGTGTAGGTGCCGCGGTGCAGCTCCAGGTACAGCTCGCCGGCCCACACGGGCGCGTCCGCGTACTCGGCGTGCGCCTTCTCGAAGAAGGCGTCCGGCCGCTCGATCTCCACGCGCGGGGAGCCTTCGAGGTCGCGCTGCCGCCTGGCCCGGGCCAGGTGCTCACGGGTGGGGCCGCCGCCGCCGTCGCCCCAGCCGAAGGGGGCCAGGGAGCGTGAACCACGCCCCTTCTCCCGGTAGTTGCCGGCGGCGTGGGCCAGCTGGGCACCGCCGAGGTCGCTGTTGTACGTGTCGACGGGCGGGAAGTGGGTGAAGACGCGGGTGCCGTCGATGCCCTCCCACCAGAAGGTGTGGTGCGGGAACTTGTTCACCTGCGACCAGGAGATCTTCTGCGTCAGGAACCACTTCGAACCGGAGAGCTTGACGATCTGCGGCATCGCGGCCGTGTACCCGAAGGAGTCGGGCAGCCAGACGATGCGGGTCTCGATGCCGAACTCGTCCAGGAAGAACTTCTTCCCGTACAGGAACTGGCGGGCCATCGCCTCGCCGCCGACCATGTTGGTGTCGGACTCCACCCACATGCCGCCGACCGGCACGAACTGCCCGTCCGCGATCTTCTTCTTGACCCGCTCGAAGAGCTCGGGCCGCTGGGTCTTGATCCAGTCGAGCTGCTGCGCCTGCGACATGGCGAAGACGAACTCGGGGTGCCCGTCCATCAGGTTGACCATGTTGGACGCGGTGCGCGAGACCTTGCGGACCGTCTCGCGCAGCGGCCACAGCCAGGCGGAGTCGATGTGGGCGTGGCCGACCGCGCTGATCCGGTGCGCGGAGGCGTTGGCCGGAGCCGCGAGCACCCCGGCGAGCCGGGCGCGGGCGGCGGCCGCCGTCCCGGGGACGTCCCCCAGGTCCACCGCGTCGAGGGCGGCATCGACGGCGCGCAGGATCTCGTACCGCCGGGCGTCGGCCTCGCCGAGCTGCATCATCAGGTCGTAGAGGACCTCCAGGTCCTGGACGAGTTCCCAGACCTCGGTCTCGAAGACGGCGAGGTCCATCCGGGCGAGCCGGTAGAGGGGCTGCTCGCCGCTGGTCTGCCGGTCGCCCTCGTACGTCACCGAGTGGTCGACGAGGACGGGGTTGGAGGCGGCCTCGACGTACCACTCGACCTGCTCGCCGCCGGCCGCGGAGTCGGCGAGGCGCACCCAGTCGTTGTAGGGGTTGAGGGCCTTGACCTCGCTCCCGTCGGCCCGGTGGACGAGTCCCTCGCACTGGAAGCCGGGCATCATCCGGTCGAAGCCGAGGTCGAGGACGGCCTCGACCGTACGGCCCGCCCAGTCGGCCGGGACGCAGCCGGTGACCTTGAACCAGGTGGTGCCCCAGGCCGGGCCCCACGTTTCACCGATCGAGCAGGGCCCGTACGGGGCCGCCAGACCCTCGGCGACCGGCACGGGCTCGCCCGGGGCCTCCCAGCGCCCGATCTCCAGCGGGACCGCACGGGAGTGGACGGCGGGCTTGATGCGCTCCTTGAGGACCCGGCGCAAGCGGTGTTCGGTGATGCTGCGGTCGTCGTGCATGACGGCTGCTCCAAAGGAGGGAGGGGTCGTGTGACGGCAGGTCGGTCGCGTGACGGCAGGAATCAGGTCTTGACGGCTCCCTCGCCCACTCCCTTGAAGAAGAAACGCTGGAGGGCGAAGAAGAGCAGCATCATCGGCAGGAGCGCCGCCATCGCGCCGGCGGCGATGATCCGCTGGTCGTTGGTGGTGCTGGCACCGGCCAGGGTCTTCAGGCCGAGCTGGAGCGTGTAGTGGTCGCTGTTGGTGAGGACCAGGAGGGGCCAGAGGAAGTCGTCCCAGGCGCCCATGAAGCTGGTGATGCAGACGACGGCCAGGGCCCCCTTCGCGGCGGGGAGGAAGAGCCGGGTGAACCGGGTCCACTCGTTGGCGCCGTCCAGGACGGCGGACTCCTCCAGCTCCTTGGGCACGGCGAGGAACGCCGAGCGCATGACCATGATGTTGAGGACGGAGACGGCGCCGGGCAGCCACACGCCGACGAGGGTGTCGACCAGGCCCATCTCGCGGACGGTCAGGAACATCGAGATCATCACGGACTCGAAGGGGAACATGAGCGTGGCCACCAGCACCGTGAAGACGCTCTTGCGGCCCTTCCACCCGGCCCGGGAGAGGGCGTACCCGCCCATGGCGGCGAACAGCACGTTCGAGGTGATGGCGAGGGCGGCCACCACGAGGGTGTTGCCGACGTACTGGAGCAGCGGGAACGAGTGGGCGACGAGGACGTAGTTGTCGAGGGTGGGCTGCGAGGGCAGCACCCCGTCGTACACGTTCTCGGTACGGCCGCGGATCGAGGTCAGGAACTGCCAGACGATCGGGCCGAGCATCACGACGAGCATCAGGACCAGCGTGGCGTACCGGGCGGCGAGCCCGAGCCGCCGGCGCCTGCGGTCGGCGCCGGTGCGTGCCGGGGCGCTCAACTCTCGTCCCCCTTCGACAGGCGGCGGCCCAGCAGACTGAAGACCAGGGTCAGCAGGAAGAGCAGGATCGAGATGGCGGAGGCGTAGCCCGTCTCTCCGGAGAACCCGAGGCCGACCTGCCGGATGAGGAACGGCAGGGTACGGGCGCCTCCTCCGGGGCCGCCGCTCTCGCCGCCCAGGATGTAGATCTCGGTGAAGACGCGCAGCGCGGAGATGGCCGACAGGGTGGCGACCAGCAGCATCATCGGCTTCACCTGCGGGACGGTGATGCTGAAGAACCGGCGGACGGGGCCGGCCCCGTCGAGTGCGGCCGCTTCGTGAAGCGACGGCGACACGTTCCCGAGGGCGGCGAGGTAGAACACCATGTAGTAGCCGAGGCCCTTCCACACGGTCACGATCATCGCGGAGACGAGCAGCATGGTGCTGTCCGTCAGGAACGGGATCGGCTCCGAGACGATGCTGAGATTGCGGAACACGGTGTTGACGAGCCCGTCGCTGCGCAGCACCCACTGCCAGATCAGGCCGACGACCACGGCCGAGGCGATCACCGGGGTGTAGAAGGCGGAGCGGAAGAGCCCGATGCCGGGGATCTTCGCCTGGACGAGGACCGCCAGCGCGAGCGGCAGCAGGACCAGGCAGGGTACGACGACGACCAGGTACAGCACGCTGTTGCCGGTGGCGGTCCAGAAGTCGGGGTCGGCGAACGCGCGGGTGTAGTTGTCGAAGCCGACGAAGGTGCCGCCCCGCAGGATCTGGGCGTCGGTGAAGGAGAGGATGACGGTGTTGACGAACGGCCAGAGGCTGAACAGCGCCACCATCAGCAGGCCGGGGGCGAGGAAGAGGTAGGGGGTCCACCAGGTGCGGTGGACCAGCCCGGTCTCCACTTCCATGGCCGCGAGGGCCTTGCGGCGCGCCCTGGCGGTGCGCGTCATTTCTGCGCCGACTTGGCGAGCAGCTGGTTCGCCTCCTCCTGGGCCTTGCGCACGGCCGTCTTCGGGTCCTGCTCGCCCTGGATCGCTTTCTGCACCTCTCGGACGACCGCGTCACCGACCTGGTTCGTCCACTGGACCGGGGTGTTGGCGTCGAGGGCGGCGCTCTTCAGCTGCTCGGCGCCGACCGCGCGGGCGACCGTCTCGGCGTCCTTGCCGTCGCCCCGGTCCGCGAAGCGCGGATCGGCGAGGCCCTGGGCGTTGGACGGGTAGATGGTCGCGTTCTTGGAGAACTCCACCTGGTTGGGGCCGTTGGTCACCCACTTGGCGAACTCGCTCGCCGCATCGAGGTGTTCGGTGTCCTTCCTGATGCCGAGCGACTGGGCGTAGATGCCGATGTGGCCGAGCTTGCCCGTGACGGCCCCCGCGACCTGCGTGCCGGCGTAGACCTGCGGGGCGTTCTGCTTGATGTCCTTGACGAAGCCCGGGGAGCCGGGGCCGAAGACGAGCTTGCCGCCGCCGTAGAGCTGGTTGATGTCGTCGGACTTGAGGAGGGACTCCTTGGGCATGGCGCCCTTGGCGTACAGGTCCTTCATCCGCTCGACCCACTCGACCGCCTTGGGCGTGTCGAACACGAACCCGTCCTGCTTCTCGTTCAGGATCGGCACGCCCATCTTCTGCCAGTCCCCGGGCAGCCGGCCCTTGGGGTCGGCCATGAAGGCGGAGTACCGGCCGCCCGACGCGGCGGCGATCTTGTCGGCGTAGTCGAAGAACTGCTCGACGCTCGTGGGCGGTTGTGCGGGGTCCAGTCCGGACCTCTCGAAGAGGTCCTTGTTGTACGTGAGGATCTCCGGGGTCACGTACCAGGGATACGCGTACACGCCGTCGCCCTTCCCCGGGAGTTTGAACTGCTCCCACGCCCCGGGGACGTACTCCTTGGCGACCTCGGGGTCGAGCTTGGCGACGTCGGCGAGCAGGCCGCGGTCGCCGAGGAGCTGGAAGGAGTCGGTGGAGAGGTTGACCACGTCGGGAAGGGCCCCGGCCTGGGCGTCCGCGACGAGCTTCTCGTTGTAGCCGTCGCCGGGCACGTCCTCCCATCTGACCTTGACCTCGGGGTACTTCTTCTCGAAGGCGTCGATGACGCCCTGGACGTACGCCGTGAACTTGGGCTTCAGCTGGAGGGTGCGGAAGGCGATCTCGCCGGCCACCTTGCCGCTCTTCTTCGCCTCCGGCACATCTGCGGCCCCTCCGCTCACGCCGCAGCCGCAGACCGAGAGGAGCGCGCCGGCCACGAGCGTGGCGATGGCTGTACGGGTCGCGTTCGAACGGGTCATCGTCGCCACCTTCAGGGGGAGTTCCGGCCTCACTGCCGGAGCGCGCAGCCCACGCTGACCCCACATCGCGATCGCGTCAATGCGGCCAATGTCCCGATGGGCGGGTACCCGTAGGTCCGCAATCGTGCCGGCGACCCGGCAGGCAGACGGAAGTCACGAAGTCAACACCCCAACGGCCTGGGCTAATGCGCTTTAGTCATTAACCGGCCCAGGGCGATATCGATTCGATAACGAACCTGCTCCGACGTCAGATGTTGACTTCTTATCGGCGGTTCGAGAGACGGCGCACTAATGCGGTTTACCAACGGGCTCGCCAAAATCGGAGCGCCACCGGGCCCCGGCGGCGGCTCCGGTGGCGGCTCCGGTGGCGTCGTTCCCCCTACTTCATCCGGTACTCGACCTTTTCGGCGAGTTTTCCGTCCTTGAAGCAGAAGCGGAACACGGTCTCTTCGCCGCCCTTGCTCTCTGCGGCCGATATGTACCAGGAGCAGACGGCGCCCTCGGGTTCGGCCGGGCCGCCGGACTTCAGGGCGCCCTTGATGAAGCTCTCGCCGGACGGCATCTTGGCGCGGACCGCGTCCTCCGGGTCGCCGACGTTCACCGACTGGTAGACGCCGGGTTCGAGCATCGTCCTGCCGGCGGCGTCGACGACCTTCCCGACGCCGAAGACGAGTGCCGCAACGGCCGCGAGGCCGAGCACCAGCACCACTCCGCAGCCGATCAGACAGCCCTTGCGCTGTGCCACGTCCGTTCCTCCGTACCTTGCCGGTCTTCTTGACACCCAGACCTTCGCAAGCCACGGGGACCGTGCGCTGTCCTCCAAAGTCTTCGGCGTTCACAACGATCGTCGTTCGAGGTCGGCCCCGTCACCCGTGTATGCCCCCCGGCCCGCCGGCCAGCCGGCTCCCCGGCCGTCACTCCGCGGGGGCCGTCAGGTCCCCGGGGTCGGTGTTGGCGCCGCACAGGACGACGGCCACCCGCTCGCCCATCGCCTCCGGCGCGTTCCGTACGGCCGCCAGGGCCGTGGCCGCGCCCGCCTCCACCACGATCCGGTGCTCCTCCCACAGCGCGCGCCGGGCCCCGGTGATCGCCGCGTCCGGGACCAGGACGGACCGTACGTTCTTCTCCTGCGCGGCGGCCAGCGCAGCAGCCGAGACCCGGGTGGCGCCCAGGGAGTCCGCGGCGACCGAGTCCACGGCGACGTCGACGAGACGGCCCGCCTCCAACGCCGCGTTCAGGGCCCGGCAGTTCTCCGGCTCGGCCGCGATCACCCGTACGCCGTGCTCGCGCGCCGCGGCCGCGACCCCCGCGAACAGCCCGCCGCCGCCCACCGCGACGACCACGGTGTCGAGCCCGGGCAGCCCGGCCCGGATCTCGTCCAGCAGGGTCCCCGCGCCCGCCGCGATCAGCGGGTGGTCGTACGCGTGGCTGCTCAGGGCGCCACTGGCAGCCGCGAACTCCTCGCACGCGGCCAGCGCTTCGGCGTACCGGTCGCCGTGGAACCGCACCTCGGCCCCGTAGCCGCGCAGCCGCTCCACCTTCACGCGGGGCGCGTTGGCGGGCAGGAACACCGTCGCGGGGACGGACTGCGCGCGGGCCGCCCAGGCGCAGGCGAGGCCCGCGTTGCCGCCGGAGGCAATGGTGACGCCCGCGTCCGGGAGGGTGCCGGCCTCGCGGTGGGCGGCCAGGAAGTTGCGGGCGCCGCGGGCCTTGAAGGACCCGGTGTGCTGGAGGTACTCCAGCGCGTACCAGAGGCCCTCGGTGGCGGGTACGACGCCGACCGGCCGGACCGACCCGGCTATCCGGTCGGCGGCGGCGCGTACGGCGGCGTAGTCGAGCTGCTGTTGCATGACGGGGGTCCCCTTCAGACGGCGGCGGGCCGGTTGGCCTCGATCAGCTGGCGCAGGGCGCCGTAGTACACCTCGTGGTCGGTCAGGGCGGGCAGTACGTCGGCCAGCCCGCCCGAGAGCACGGGGAACCGCTCCGGATCCAGCGCTGCCAGGGCCGCCCGCGATGCGGCCGTGGCTCCGGCCGGATCCCGGTGGTCCACGAAGGCGGCGCTGCCGAGGGTGAGCAGGTACATGCGGCGGTAGGCGGTCATCGCCTCGGCGGCGGTCATCCCGGCGGCCACACTGTCGGCGAGCGCGGGCTCGACCAGCCGGGCCAGCAGCCGGCGGCCGAGCCAGGGGCGGCCGCCGCGGAGCACGAGCAGCCCGGGGTGCGCGACGAGCAGCCGGTACAGGGCGGTGAAGCGCGCCTCGGCGGCCTCGGCCCAGCCCGTCCCGGCCGGGATCTCGGGCAGCTGCCCGGCGAGGTGCTCGGTGCACAGGTCGAGCAGTCCGGCGAGGTCGGTGCACCGGCGCTGGACGGTGGCGTGCGACACCTCGAGCCGGTCGGCCAGGGCACGGAAGCTCAGCGCGTCCGGCCCCTCCTCGTCGAGGAGGCGCAGGGCGGCGACGGCGATCGCCTCGGGTGTCGCGCGGTCCAGGGCGGCTGATCTCCTCGGCATGAGATACATCGTATCAGACGGTGGAACATACAGCGTATCGCCGCCACCCCTCCCCGATCGTGTGACGTCGACTACGGCCATATTGCTGGTCATTGAGCCATAACCATCGACTTATGTTGACAGCGGGTAGTCGCACCGCTGCACTGAGCGCACTGCAGCCCACCTCAAGGAGTCTCCGTGCCGCCTCGCCTGCGTGCGTCGCTCCCCTGCCTGACCGCGGCCGCCCTGCTCGCCCTCTGCCTCGCCCCCGCCCCCGCGGCGGCCGAGCCCTACGCGACCTCGGACAGCCCGCTCGCACTCACCCCGCCCATGGGCTGGAACAACTGGGCGCACTACATGTGCGACATCGACGAGGCCAAGGTGGTCGCGAACGCCGACGCACTCGTGTCCAGCGGCCTCGCCGCCAAGGGCTACGACACGGTGACCGTCGACGACTGCTGGATGACCAGGAGCAGGGACGCGGACGGCAGCCTGGTCGTCGACACGCAGAAGTTCCCGCACGGCATGGCCTGGCTCGGCGAGTACCTGCACGCCAAGGGGCTCAAGTTCGGCATCTACGAGGACGCCGGCTCCCTCACCTGCGAGCGCTACCCCGGCAGCGGCTCCCCCGACGGCGGCGGCCCGGACCACTACGCCCAGGACGCCCGGCAGTTCGCGTCGTGGAAGGTCGACTACGTCAAGATGGACGGCTGCAACCTGTGGGTGCCGCCCGGGAAGACCAAGGAGCAGGCGTACCGCGACGCGTACAACGCCGTCGCCGAAGGACTGCGCGCGAGCGGCCGGGACATGGTGCTCTCGGCTTCCGCCCCCGCCTACTTCCAGCAGGGCGAATGGGGCGGCTCCGACTGGCACAAGGTCCTCGGCTGGGTCGGCGAGACCGGCCAGCTGTGGCGCGAGGGCAAGGACATCAAGGTCTACAACGCGGCCGCTCCGGCAACCTCCCGGTGGAGCTCGGTGCTGGGCAACTACGGATACAACCGCTGGCTCGGCCGGTACGCGAGCCCCGGGAACTGGAACGACCCCGACTTCCTGCTCGCGGGAGCCCCCGGGCTCACCGAGGCCGAGAGCCGCAGCCAGGTGGGCCTGTGGGCGATGATGGCGGCCCCGTTCATCCTGTCCTCCGACGTCTCGAAGCTCACCCCGGCCGGGCTGGCCGCCCTGGGCAACACCGACCTGATCGCACTCGACCAGGACCCCATGGGCCGCCAGGGTGCGGTGCTCTCCGCCAACGCCACCTTCGAGGTGCTCGCCCGGCCGCTGGCGAACGGCGACCGCGCCGTCGCCGTGCTCAACCGGTCCGGCAGCACCCGGGACATCTCCGTACCGCTCTCCGACATCGGCCTGTACTCCTGCACGGTCGACGCCAAGGACCTGTGGAGCGGCAGGACCACCGAGGTCTCGACCTCGCTGACCGGGACGCTGGCCGCGCACGACACCGCGGTCTGGCGGCTCACCCCGCACGACGGCTGCGCAGCCGCCGCGCCCACCGGGCAGATCACCGGTGACGGCGCCAAGTGCGCCGACGGGGCCAACACCAGCGGAGTCGGCGCGGTGGTCCTGGCTCCGTGCACCGCGGGCGCCGACCAGCGCTGGGTGCTCGGGCCGGAGGCGAGCGTGCGCCTGACCGGCAAGTGCCTGTCGGCGGGCGAGGAAGGCCTGGTCGAACTGGCCGGCTGCGCGCCCGGGGAGCCGGGCCAGCGCTGGACGCAACGCCGGGACGGAGCCCTCGTCGAGGACGTGAGCGGGATGTGCCTGACGGCTCCCGCCGCGGCCGCCACCCCGGACGCCCCGGCCGAGCGGCTGCGGCTGACCGACTGCGGCGACCACCGGGTCGACCAGGCCTGGTCCCTGCCGGTCTGACGACCCGTCGGGGCTGCCGTCCGGGGACCCACCCGGTCGGCTGCCCCGACCACCCACCGGGCCGCCGGCCCACGCCGCGGCACGCAGCACGACCGGACCCACGGGACCCGGCACGGGACGGAGCCCGGATCAGACCCGGACCAGACCACGGATCGGTGACTCATCGGATGACCAACTCCCCGCCCCGGCACCGGCGGCGCGCACAGCTGCGCCGTCGAGTCGCCCTCGCCACCCTGGTGGCCCTGCTCGGCGCCGGCTCCCCCGCACTGGCCGGGACGGCCGACGTGGCCGGCGTACGAGGCCGCGCGCCGGTACCGGACGGCCTGACCGGTGCGTCGGCCCCCGTACCGGACCATGCGCGCGGGGCTTCGGCACACCGAGGCTCCCCCGGCGCGCCGAAGCCCCGGCCCTTCGACGCGGGGCCCGCGCGGGCCGCGCTGGAACGGCTGCTGCCGCGCCACGCCGGCCAGTTCACCCTCGTGCCCGATCCGGCCGGCGGAGCCGACACGTTCACCGTGTCCGGGCCGGCCGGCGCGATCACCGTACGCGGGTCCACCGGCGCCACCCTGCTGACCGGCGTCGGCTGGTACCTCCAGCACGTCGCCGGGGCCGACATCGGCTGGCCCGGCGACAGCATCGGCATGCTGCCGGCGCGGCTGCCCGCCGTGCCCGCGCCGGTCACCCGCAGCGCCCTCGTCCCGCACCGGTACGCCCTCAACGACACCGACGACGGCTACTCCGGCGCGTACCGCACCTTCGAGCAGCACCAGCGGCAGATCGACCTGCTCGCCCTGCACGGCATCAACGAGGTGTTCGTCCAGGCCGGCGCCGAGTACCCCTACTACCGGGCGCTCCAGGACTTCGGCTACTCCGCCGCCGAGCTGCGCGAGTGGATCCCCGCCCCCGGCCACCAGAGCTGGTGGCTGCTGCAGAACCTGTCCGGTTTCGGCGGCCCGGTCTCCGAGCGGCTGATGCAGGAGCGTGCCGAGCTCGGCGGGAAGATCGCCGAGCAGCTGCGCGGGCTCGGCATGACCCCGGTCCTGCCCGGCTACTTCGGCACGGTGCCGCCGGGGTTCGCCGCCCGCAACCCGGGCGCGACGACGGTGGCCCAGGGCGACTGGGCCGGCTTCGACCGGCCAGACTGGCTGGACCCGTCCTCGCCGGTGTTCGCGAAGCTGGCCGCCGCGTACTACGCGGAGCAGCGTGCCGTGTTCGGGGACAGCACGATGTACCGGATGAGCCCGCTGCACGAGGGCGGGAAGACGGGCGGGGTCGACGTGAAGGCGGCGGCCGGCGCCGTCCAGTCGGCGCTGCACGCCGCGCACCCGGACGCGATGTGGGCGGTGCTGGGCTGGCAGGACAGCCCGAAGGCGGAGCTGCTCGCCGGGGTGGACACCTCGAAGCTGCTGATCCTCGACGGGCTGTCCGACCGGTACAACCGCCTGGACCGCGAGGCCCGCTGGGGCGGCGCCCCGTACGCGATGGGCACGATCTACAACTTCGGCGGCCACACCACGATCGGCGCCAACTCCTCGGTGTGGATCGAGCGGTTCGGCCCCTGGCGGGCCAAGCCGAACAGCGCGCTGAAGGGCATCGCCTACCTGCCGGAGGCCACCGGCACCAACCCGGCCGCCTTCGACCTGTTCACGGACCTCGCCTGGGAGCCCGGGGCGATCGACCAGCGCACGTGGTTCGCCGATTTCGCGGGCCGCCGGTACGGGCGGCCCGACAAGGCGGCCGCGGCCGCCTGGGAGGAGCTGCGTACGGGTCCGTACAGCACGTCCTCGGGCCTGTGGTCGGAGTCCCAGGACAGCCTGTTCACCGCCCGGCCCGGCCTGAGCGCGGTGGGGGCGGCGTACTGGAGCCCCAAGTCGATGCGCTACCCGGCCGATTCGGTCCGCCGGGCCCTGGACCACCTGCTCGAGGTGGATCCGAAGCTGCGGGGCTCGAGCGCCTACCGCTTCGACCTGGTGGACACCGCCCGGCAGGCCCTCGCCAACCACTCTCGGGTACTGCTGCCGAAGATCAAGGCAGCCTACGAGGACAAGGACCTGACCCGGTTCCGCGAGCTGACCCGCCAATGGGCCGAGGGAGAGCGGCAGCTGGATGCGGTCACCGGCTCCGATCCGAACTTCCTGCTCGGCAACTGGCTGTCCGCGGCCCGCTCCTGGGGCGCTGACGAGGCCGAGCAGGACCGGTACGAGTACGACGCCCGCTCGATCCTGAGCGTGTGGGGCCGGCGCAGCACCAGCGAGGGCGGTTTCCTGCACGATTACGCGAACCGCGAATGGAACGGGCTGATCGGGGAGTTGTACGCGCCCCGCTGGGCGGCCTACTTCGAGACGCTCGAGGAGTCGCTGGTCCGGCGGGCGGTGCCGCGGGAGATCGACTGGCACGCGTACGAGGAGGACTGGGCCCGGCGCACCACCCGCCACCCGAGCGGGGCGAACGGCCCGAGCGGGGATCCGCACACCCTGGCCACGGCCGTCTCGGCCGCCCTGAAGTCCTGGGAGGGGGCCGCCCGGTGACCGGCTACACCACCCGGCTCGGTGACGGTCGGATCATGCGCTGATCATCACCCGCCCGTGGGAATCCCGGTACTCGTGCGAGGGAGAAATCCTCCTGCGGTTCGACGCACGGGACGGGCACTCGGTTGACTGGCCCGGAACGATCAGGGGCGGCCGTCGGAGCATCCGGCGGCCGCCCCTTCCGACGCCGTGACGGCCCGACGCCAGCAGGAGTGCACCGCGCATGTCCCAGACCGGACACGAACGGCCCGGACAGACCGGGCATCCCGCACAGCCCGGGCGGCCCGCTCAGCCGGCGGAGCCGTCAGCGCCCGGACCGGAGAACCCCGCGCCCGGCACCCCGCCCGTGACCCTCGAGCTGCTGACGCTCCTCGCCGCCGGGGTCGCCGATCTGGCCCTCGACCAGTTACGGCAGTCCGCCGAGCGGGCCCAGGACGTACTGCGCCGGGCCGACCTGCGGGACCTGCTCACCGACGGGGTCGTGGAGCTGCGCAAGCGCGGCGAGCTGGCCACCCGCCGGTCGGGCGCGGGAGCGGAGAACCACCTGGAGACCATGGCCCGGCGGGCCGCCGAGCGGGTCGCCGGCGAGGGCCACCCCCGTGCATGACCACACCGGCTTCAAGGAGCGCATCGACGAGGTGCTGGTCCGGCTGGCCGACGAAGAGGAGCAGGCGCTGCTCGGGCTGCACGTCGAGCTCTTCCCGCTGTCCGAGCAGTTGCGCCGCTCGCTGGCGAGCGGCAAGCGGATCCGGGCCGCGTACCTGTACTGGGGGTGGCGGGCGGCGGGACAGCCCGACTGCGAGGGCGTGATCCGGGCCGCGGCCGCGATGGAGCTCGTCCACGCGGCGGCCTGCACCCACGACGACATCATCGACGACAGCCTGATGCGGCACGGCCGGCTCACCGCGCACGCCGCCTTCGCCGCCGCGGGACAGCGCTCCACCGCCCTCGCGATGATCCTCGGCGACCTGCTGATGGGATACGCCGCACACGTCTTCAGCTCCTGCGGGCTGCCCGGCGCCTATCTGGCCCGGACCGTGCCGCTCTGGTCCACGCTGCTGCGCGAGACGATGGCGGGCGAGTTCCTCGAGGTGCTGCGCACCCGGGCGCAGCCGGCCCGGGAGCCGCAGGTGGCGGAGTCGCTGGAGGTGGCCCGCTTCAAGACGGCCAAGTACACCGTCGAGCGGCCGCTGCACCTGGGCGCCACCCTCGGCGGGGGCTCCCGCGCCCTGCTGGACGCCTTCTCCGCGTACGGGCTGCCGCTCGGCGAGGCCTTCCAGCTGCGCGACGACCTGCTGGGCACCTTCGGCGACCCGGCCAGGACCGGCAAGTCGAACGTCGACGACCTGCGGGACGGCAAACCGACCGCGCTGCTCGCCCTGACCCTCGCGGCGGCCGGAGCCGACGACCGGCGGCTGCTCGCCAAGCTGGTCGGCCGGCCCGATCTCGGCGAGGAAGAGGCGGCTTCCGTACGTGAGTTGATGGACCGCTGCGGGGCCCGCCGACAGGTCGAGGACATGATCCGGGAGCGCATCGCCCGGGCCGCCGCCGCCCTGGACGCCGTACCGATGCCCGCGGAGGCGCGGTCCGCGCTGTGCGAGCTGGCCGGTACCGCCGCCGAGCGCTCGCTGTAGCGCTCGCTGTAGCGCTCGCTGTAGCGCGCGCTCCCGAACCGACCAGAAGGACCAGTGAAGTGACCACCCCCAACACCGCCTCACCGTGGCCCCGTTACGACGACGCCGCCCTCGACGCCCTGTCCGTGCAGGGCGATCCGCTTGCCGACGAGACCGTCGCCGCCCTGTTCCACCGGGGCGAGGTGGGCGACTTCAACACGCTCATGCGGTTCTTCACCACTGCCGGGGACCCGCTCCCCGAGCGGCTCCCGGCCTCCGCGCGCGCCTATTTCGAGGCCACCGCCGTGCCCCCGGCGTGGGTCGACTGGGACGTCATGGAACAGGCCCGGCTGTTCTTCATGGACAACGCCGCCCACATCAACACCGGCCTGTCCTTCGCCGCGATGCCCGTCAGCTACGCCGTCCCCCGGATGGCCCGGCTGCTCTCCTCGACGCACTCGCTCGCGTACCCCTCCCGGCGGATGGCCAACACCGGCCAGTTCGTCACGTACCTCATGCGGACCGACTCCTTCGCGGAGGGCAGCAAGTTCATCCCGGCCGCGCAGAAGGTCCGGCTGCTGCACGCGGCGGTGCGCCACCACCTGCGCCACGGCGGCCACTGGGACGTCGAGCGGGACGGCCTGCCGATCTGCCAGGAGGACATGATCGCCGGGCATACGTTCTTCTCGCTGCTGGTGCTCGACGCCATGCACCGGCTCGGCATCCACATGAGCGAGGAGGGCGCGGAGGCGTACCACTACGCCTGGCGGGTCGTGGCCGCGCTGCTGGGCTGCGACATGTCTGCCGTACCGGAGAACCTCGCCGAGGCCCGCGCGTACTGCGACCTCTACCTCCTGCGCCATCTGGGCCCCTCCCCCGAGGGCGCCGCCCTGAACGCGCAGCTGCTGCGGCTGTACGAGGACGTGGTCCCCGGCACGCTCTTCGACCCCATGGTCCCGGCCACCGTCCGCTACCTGGTCGGCGACACCATCGGCGACTGGCTGGAGGTCCCGCGCAGCCCCTGGGACTCGGCGGCCAAGGCCGTCCCGGTGTTCCTGGGGCTGCTGGAGAGCATCGAGGACAGCAGCCCCTTCGCGGAATGGGCGCTCGACAAGGCGGGCTCGCTGCTCGCCGGTTTCGAGCTGTCCGCGCTGACCCGGGGCCGGGTCATGCACCACGCCATCCCGGCGGAGCTGAAGGCGGAGTACGGGGTGAAGGCGCCGCGCACCGGGCGCTGGGTGCCGCCGGCGCCGGTGCACTGACCCGAACGGGGCCGAACGGGCGCGGCCGGGCGCAGGACCGCCCGGGTCGGAGTGACACTGGAACCGGCGGGCGGGGCCCCTCCCGTACCGGCACCCGGCACCCGGTGTCCGGCACCCGGCATCCGGCTTCGCGGCGGACGGTGACTGCGCATGACCCGTGTGAAGGCAGACCTGGGGCGGCGCCGCCGCATCCTGGGCGGGGCCGTCTGCGGGCTGGTCGCCGCCTGCGCGGGACTGGCCGTGACGGAGCTGGCTTCGGCGGCCGTCCGGCCGGAGGCCTCGCCGGTCACCGCGGTCGGCGGAGCCGTCGTCGACCGTACGCCGGTCGGCGTCAAGGAATGGGCGATCCGGGAGTTCGGCACCTCCGACAAACTGCTGCTGGCCCTCGGGATCGTCGTCGTGCTGGGTGCGGTCGCCGCCCTGGCCGGGGTGCTCGCCGTACGGCACCTGCCCGCCGGTATCGCGCTCGCCGGCTGTTTCGGGCTGGTCGGCGCGGTGGCCGCGCTCAGCCGGCCGGAGGCGACCTGGCGCGATGCGCTGCCGTCGCTGGTGGGCGGACTGGCCGCCGCCGGGGTGCTGTTGCTGCTGGTCCGCGCGCTGACCAGACCCCGTCCGGTGGGCGCGCCGCCGGGCGGGGCCTGGTCGATGGACCGGCGCGGTTTCGGCCGGCTGGTCGCCGCGGCCCTCGTGGCCTCGGCCGGGATCGGGTACGCGGGACGCCGGCTCGGCGCGTACGGCTCGGCGGGGGCCACGGCGTCCCGGGCGGACCTGGTCCTGCCGAAGCCGGCCGTGCCCGCGCCGCCCGTCCCGCCGGGCGCGGACCTGCGGGTGCCCGGGATCTCCCGGTTCATCACACCCAACCGGGACTTCTACCGGGTGGACACCGCCTTGGTCGTCCCCCGGGTGGACGCGGACACCTGGCGGCTGCGCATCCACGGGGACGGCGTCTCCACCCCGCTCGAATTCGGGCTGCGGGAGCTGCTGGCCCGCCCCCTCGTCGAGCACGACATCACCCTGTGCTGCGTGTCGAACGAGGTCGGGGGCCCGTACGCGGGCAATGCCCGCTGGCTCGGCGCACGCCTGGCCGACCTGCTGCGCGAGGCGGGGGTGCGGCCGCCCTCGCAGGGCGGCCCGGCCGACCAGCTGGTGGCGCGGTCGGTGGACGGGATGACGATCGGCACGCCCGTCGAGACGGTCATGGACGGCCGGGACGCGCTGCTCGCCGTCGGGATGAACGGCGAGCCGCTGCCCTTCGCGCACGGCTTCCCGGTACGGATGGTCGTACCGGGCCTGTACGGGTACGTCTCAGCGTGCAAGTGGCTGCGCGACCTGGAGCTGACGACGTTCGCGGCGTACGACGCGTACTGGGTGCGCCGGTCCTGGGCGCAGCAGGCCCCGGTCAAGACGCAGTCCCGGATCGACACCCCGCGCCCGTCCGCCGAGCCGGAGGAGGGGCGGGTGGCGGTGGCCGGGGTGGCGTGGGCGCAGCACCGCGGGATCTCGCGGGTCGAGGTACGGGTGGACGCGGGCCCGTGGCAGGAGGCCCGGCTGGGGGCGGCGGACGGCAAGGACACCTGGCGGCAGTGGGTGTGGGTGTGGGAGGCGACGCCCGGCCGGCACACGCTGGAGGTCCGCTGCACGGACGGAACGGGCGCCGTCCAGACGGGCGTGCGCGCAGGGACCGTTCCCGACGGGGCGACCGGGTGGCACTCGGTGTCGGTGCGTGTCCGGCCGGGGCCGGGGAGGAAGGCATGATGCGGACATCCCGGGAAACGACATCCCGGGAGACCGATCCGCACGTCAGGAGCCGGCCCTCGTGGAGCTGACCAGTCCGTCGTTCCTCGTCACTCTGATCGCCGTCACCGCGCTCGCCATGCTGGCCGCACTGTTGCTGTGGAACCGGGTCCCGGGGCCGGGGTGGGTGCGGTGGCCCGTGCGGGTGCTGATGATCGCGCTGTGCCAGCTGACCTCCATCGCGGTGATCGCGACCTGGATCAACGGCAGTTACGGGCTCTACTCCTCCTGGAACGACCTGCTGGGCACGGAGAACGTGCAGGACTCCTCGGCAATGACCGGGCCGCCGCTGGGCCGGGCCAAGTTCACGCAGGGCGCCGACGGCACGCAGACCACCTACTTCCGCGGCTCGCATTCGAAACTCGCCGGGCAGGTGATCGTGTGGACTCCGCCCGAGTACCGGGCCCGGGGTGCGGAGAAGACCCGTTTCCCGGTGCTGATGCTGCTGCACGGGTATCCGGGCTCGCCCCGGACCTGGCTCGACCTGGGCGGCATGCCGGGCGCGCTGGAGCAGCTGGTCCGGCTGGGCGCGGCGCACCCGTTCATCGTCGTGGTCCCGGAGATCTACCCGGGCGGGGTGAACACGGACTGCAGCAACACGCCGACGCGGAAGGTGGCCAGCTGGCTCGCGGAGGACGTGACGGACCTGGTCGCGAAGAACTTCCGTGCCCTGCGCGAGCCCCACGGGTGGGGGGTGATGGGAGTGTCGACCGGGGGGTTCTGCGCGGCCAAGCTGCCGTTGCAGTACCCGAAGGTGTTCCGGGCGGGCGCGGCCCTGGACCCGGATCCGCTGGCCGGGGATCCGGAGGTGCTGGCCGACCCGGCCCTGCGCGAGCGCAACAGCCCCCTGTGGCTGGTCCGGCATGCCAAGGGGGCCGACGTCGGGCTGTTCCTGGCCACCTCGGCGCAGGACAAGGACAGCCCGCCGCAGCAGCTGGAGGCCTTCGGCCGGGCCGCGGCGGGCAGCGGGGTCCGGGTGAGGACCCTGGTCCGCCCGGCCGGCGGCCACAACTTCCAGACCTGGACCGGGATGTACCCGGATGCGCTGGGCTGGCTGAGCGCGGAGCTCCCGCCGCCCGGCGACGGCCGGTAGCTACCCCCTGGTCAGGCGGACGGGCAGGGAGTCGACGCTGTTGCCGATGAAGCTGCGCTGGTGCGGGAGTTCGGGCTCGGGGACGGCGAGGTCGAGGTCCGGGAAGCGGGTGAAGAGCCGCTCCAGGGCGATGACGGCCTCGAGTCGGGCGAGCGGGGCGCCTACGCAGTAGTGCGCGCCGTGCCCGAAGGAGAGGTTGCGGGCGGCGGTGGGGCGGGTGATGTCGAAGCGGTCTGCGTCCGGGCCGTGGACGGCCCGGTCGCGGCCGGCCGCGGTGTAGCCGGCGAGGACCGGGGTGCCCTGCGGGATCACGGTCCCGTCGACGGTGAGGTCGCGGACGGGGTACCGGAACGGGAACCAGCTGACGGGCCCGTCCCAGCGCAGGGTCTCGTCCACCACGTCGGACCAGGTGGCCTTCCCCTCCTGCACCAGTGCGAGCTGGTCGCGGTGGGTGCACAGGGCGCGCACGGCGTTGCTGATCAGGTTGAGGGTGGTCTCGTGGCCGGCGACGAGCATCAGGCGCATGGTGCCGATGAGTTCGGCCTCGCTGAGCCGGTCGCCGTCGCCCTCGCGGGCGGCGATCAGCGCGCTGGTCAGGTCGTCGCCCGGCGTCTCGCGGCGGGCGGCGGCTATCGTGCCCATCAGCTCGACGAGTTCCCGTACGGCGGCCATCGCCTCGGCGGGGGTGGTGTCGGTGGCGATGATCACCATGTGGGACAGGTGGTGCAGCCGGCCACGGTGCTCGGGGTCCACGCCGAGCAGCTCGCAGATGACGCTCATCGGCAGCGGCAGGGCGAAGTGGGTGCGCAGGTCCGCGACACCGTCGGGGGCCTCGGCCGCCGCACGGCCGAGGTCGTCGAGGAGTCCGGCGGTCAGCTCCTCGATGCGCGGCCGCAGCCGCTCCACCTGGCGGGCCGTGAAGGCGTTGCCGACCAGGGAGCGCAGCCGGCGGTGGTCGGCGCCGTCGGAGGTGTGCATGCCCTGGGCGTTGGCGAAAGCCCGCAGCGGCCAGTGCGCGGGGATGGTGCCGTCGTGCAGGGAGGGGAAGTGCCGGGCGTCCTTGGCCGCGTCGGGGTGGGCGAGGAACTCCTTCAGCGCTTCGTGTCCGAGGACGACCGCACCGGGTACCCCGCCGGGCAGGACGACGTCCGCCACGCTGCCCTGGGCGCGCAGCCGGGCGTTGAGGGCGTGCGGGCAGCCGCCGGCGGGGTCGATGACGTACGCGGGCGTGGGTGCGTTGTCGGGTGACAAGCTGGCTCTCCTGACCGTATGGACGAAACTCGGCCAACAGTGCGGCCTGCGGACCGGGTTGTACAAGTCCGCTCCGTCCGGGTTCCGGGGTCAGAACCAGGTGAGGGTGAGGGGGAAAGCGGCGCTCGCGGTGGCTCCGCCGGAGTCGGTGGCGGTCACCGTGACCTGTACGGTGCCGCTGCCCCAGGGCTTGCCGGTGATACGGCCGGAGGCGGCGTCGAGGGCCAGACCGAACGGGAGGCCGGCGGCGGTGAAGCGGACGGGCGGCTTGCCGCCGGTGGCGGTGAGCCGGATGGTGCAGGACTGGTTGAACTTGCAGGTCTGCGGGCCGGGGTCGGCGAGCTTCAGATCGCCCGGACCGGACGTGGGGGTGGGCGTCGGGGTGGGGGTCATGGTGGGGGTGGGCGTCGGAGTCGGAGTCGGCGTGGGGGTGGGGGTGGGCGTCGGCATGGTGCCGCAGCCGGGGGTGGCCTCCGGGGGCAGCGGGACGCGCCAGATCTGGGTGTCGTTCTCCGACCCGACGAGCAGGCTGGTGCAGTCCGCGTACGTGACGGTCTCGCCCTGGGACTGGGCGGGCAGGGCGACGTCCGCGAGCTTGGCGCCCGCGGTGTCGTACACGCTCGCGGTGTTGGCGCCGAGCGGCCCGCCGCTGCGCAGGGTGTACGAGGCACCGGACGGCGAGAACGCGCCGTCGGTGGCGAAGACCGGCCCCGGGCGGACCGCGGTGAGGGTGTTGACCTGACCGGTCAGCGGGGGCAGCGGGGCCTTGTACAACTGACCGGCTGCGCCGATCAGTTTGCTCGCGACGTAGAGCCGGCCGGTGACGGGGTCGGCCAGCAGCGACTCGGCGTCGTGCCTGCCGTCCGCGTAGGCGAAGCGGTACGTCACCGGCGTGACGGTCGCATCGGCGAGCTGGTCGGGCTCGGCGAAGGCGTGCACGGTGATCTCGGCGCGCCCGCTGAAGTTGTCGCCGATGTCGCCGACCAGGATCGCCGGAAGACCGGCCGCGTCCCTGCCGAGGGCCAGCCCTTCCCAGTCGGTGTTGCCGACGCCGGAGACGGTGTACGTGGCCCGGAGCCGGCCGGTCGCCGTGGTGCAGTCGACGGCGAAGACCTGGTTGGTGTTGCCGCTGTCGTTGACGGCGTAGAACACGCCGGGGTGCTTGCGGCTCATGGCGAGTCCGCTGAGCTCGGCCAGGCCGGCGGGGAGCGTGCACTTCTTCTCCGGAGCCAGGGCCGCGGCGGGAGCGGGCCCGGACACGGATGCGGGCAGGCCGGCCGGGGCGGCCGCGGCACCGGCCATCCAGACGGCCGTCGGGAGGAGCGTGGCGAGGGCCGCGGTCGCGAGGGCGGCGGCCCGTGGGGGCGTGAGGAGTCGGGACATGCACACAATGTGATGGGACGTCAGGCAGTGCCGCCAGGGCCGGCGGACACCTCTTTGAACATGGTTCAATGCCGAGCGGGCATGGCTGCCGACACCTGACGGTGGTTTTCGGTCAGCGCGCGGGCTCCCGTACGGGCGAGTTGTGCCGGGCGTGCGCGATGAACGCCCGGGCCGCGCGGCTCAGCGGCCGCCGGGCGTGCGCGAGCCCCACCGGGCGCAGCAGGGGCGGGGAGAAGGAGCGGATCTCCGCGCGGTCGCCGAAGGCGCGCACGGCCACGTCCCGGTACCAGATGACGGAGCCGCGGCCGTCCGTCACGCCCGTCACCCAGGCGAGCCGTTCGTCGGCCTCGAGGGACGGCACGGGGCGCACTCCGAGGCAGCTGAACATGGCCTCCATCTCGGTGCGCCGGCCGGCGCCCGGGGTCGGCAGCACCATGGGAAGGCCGTCGAGCAGCCTGAAGGGCATCGGGTCGGGCAGTCTGCAGCCGATCGGGGAGATCAGCACCACCTCGCGCTCCTGGATGTGGTGCGTGGACAGCTCCTTGTCCACCGGCAGGTCCACCAGGGCCAACTCGGCCCTTCCCGTGGTGATTTCCTGGACGAGGGCCTCCCGGCTGTCGTGCTGCTGGAGCCGGATGTCCACTCCGGCGTGCCGTTCGGTGAAGGCCGGCACGAGGTCCGCGGCCAGGTCCAGGGCCAGGGTGGGGGTGGTGACGAGGGTCAGGACGACCCGGACGCCGCCGCCGTGCGCGGTCCCGATGTCGTCGATCGCCTCCACCGCGTCGAGGACGGTACGGGCGAGCCGCACGGCCCGGGCCCCTTCCGGCGTGAGGTCCACGCCCCTGCCCCGACGGGCGAGGAGTTCGACTCCGAGGTCGCGTTCCATGGCCTGGATGGCCCGCGACAGGGCGGATTGGGCGACGAAGACCGAGGCGGCAGCGCCGGTGATGGAACGGCAGTCCGCGACGGCCACCAAGTAGCGAAGCTGCGCGAGGGTGGGGGTCATGACCGGACGGTAACCTCGCCATGCCTCACCCGTAAGGGTTGCAGGGGTGAACAAATGCCCACCCCCGTGGCCGGTTTCATGCACGGTCGGCGTCAAGGTATGCCGGTGCGGCATGAGCCCGGCCCGGTGCGGTACGTCGGCGGGCGCGCCGGGGTCGGCCCCGCGCGAGCGGGATCGGCGCAGGCCACCGGCCCCGGCGGGGTCGCCGTGGGACCGGCCGGGCCGCGTTCCGGGGTGGCCGTCGGGGCCGAAGGGGCGAAACGGCGCACTCCGCATGACCGTTGACAGTGCACGGCGGCCACCGCACGATGCATCGCGGCATCAGGGAAGTTGACCACTGTTCAAACCCGCCTGTGCAGGTGGTCGGGTCGCCCGGGCGGCCCGACCACCGCCACCCGGCGGGAGACCCCCGCCCGCGCACGCCCCCCCACGGCACGACCAGCGCACGCGCCCCGCACTCCCCGTACTGCCCGCACCCCCCGCACTCCCCCGTACCGCCGCGTCGGGCCCCGTCCGGCCCCTGTGCGCCCTCCGTGCGCTCCCCGTGCGCCCCGCGGGCACGCTGATGTGCGCCGGAGTGCACTGACCCGCATTGCGACATGTCACACAGCACCGACCAGAGGAGCGCTCGTGACCCCCCAGCCCCCGCGATCCGCCGCCACCCGTGACCTGGTCGTCGCGGTCAGCCCGTTCGAGGAACCGCATCCGCGGATCGTGATCGCCGCCGAACGGGCCGGGGCCCTCGGACTGCTCGACCTCGGCCGGAATCCCGATGCCGCCCGCCGTGGCTTCGCGGAGCTCGCCCGCCGGCTCGGCGGCCGGCGCCCGTACGGGGTGCGGGTGCCCGCCGGATGCCCGCTCGGGCCCGAGGAACTGCCGGACGAGGTGGACACGGTGCTCCTCGCCGACCCCGCACAGCACACCCCGGAGCAGATGGCCGCGTGGTCCGAGGGCGGGCGGCGGCGCGCCTGGGCCGAGGTCACCGGCCGGGCGGAGGCCCTGATCGCGGTGGCCGCCGGGGCGGAGGCGCTCGTCGCCAAGGGGCACGAGGCCGGCGGCCGGGTGGGCGGGGCCACCACCTTCGTCCTGCTCCAGCAGCTGCTGGCCGGCCCCGGGCCCGGACTCGGGGTGCCCGTGCTCGCCCGGGGCGGCATCGGGCCGCACACGGCGGCCGCGGCCGTCGCGGGCGGAGCCGCAGGCGTGCTGGTCGACGTACAACTGGCCCTGACCGCCGAGGGCGAGGCCGCGCTGCCCGCCGAAGTGGCCGCCGCGCTTCGGGCGATGGACGGCTCCGAGACCCGGCTGCACGACGGGCACCGGGTGTACGCGCGGCCCGATCTGACCCCGCCCGAGGGGCCTGCCGCCGCCCTGCTCGGAGCCCGGGACCTGCGGACCCAGCTGCTGCCCGTCGGCCAGGACGGCGCCTCGGCGGCCCGGCTGGCCGCGCGGTACCGGACGACGGGCGGGGTGCTCCAGGCCGTACGGGCGGCCGTCACCGGGCATCTGGGGGCCGCGGTGCGCACCCGGCCGCTGCTGCGGCCGCGCCCCGTCGCCCAGGGGCCCATGACCCGGGTCAGCGACCAGGCCGCCTTCGCCGAGGCGGTGGCCGCCGAGGGCGGGGTCCCGTACCTGGCGCTCGCGGTGATGGACGGCGCGGACGTACGCAAACTGCTCGCCGAGACGGCCGAGCGGCTCGGGGACCGCCCCTGGGGCGTGGGACTGCTCGGCTTCGCCCCGCCCGAGCTGCGCCGCGAGCAGCTGGCGGCCGTGGCCGAGGTCCGGCCGCCGCACGCGATCATCGCCGGCGGCACCCCGGCCCAGGCGGCGCCGCTGGAGGCGGCCGGGACCACGACGCATCTGCACGTGCCCTCGCCGGGGCTGCTGGAGCGGTATCTCGCCGAAGGGGCGCGGCGGTTCGTGTTCGAGGGGCTGGAATGCGGCGGCCACGTCGGGCCGCGCACCTCGTTCGCGCTGTGGGAGGAGCAGATCGAGCTGCTCCTGGGATGTCCCGAACCGGCTGCCCTGGACGTGCTGTTCGCGGGCGGCATCCACGACGCGCGCTCCGCGGCGATGGCGGTGGCGGCCGCCGCGCCGCTGGCCGGGCGGGGGGCGCGTATCGGGGTGCTGATGGGGACCGCTTACCTGTTCACGGAGGAGGCGGTGGCTGCGGGCGCGGTGCTGCCGGGCTTCCAGCGGGCCGCGGTCGAGTGCACGGAGACGGTCCTGCTGCACACGGCGCCCGGGCACGCCACGCGCTGCGCGGCCACTCCGTACGCCGAGGCCTTCGAGGCGACCCGGCAGCGGCTCGTGGAGGGCGGGACCGAGGCGCGCGTCGTGTGGGAGGAGCTGGAGCGGCTGAACCTGGGGCGGCTGCGGATCGCGAGCAAGGGGCTGCGGCGGGGCGCGGCGGCTCCGGCGCCACTGGAGCGGGTCGACGAACAACAGCAGTACGCGGAAGGGCTGTTCATGCTCGGCCAGGCGGCGACCCTGCGGACCGGGACCACCACGGTCGCCGCCCTGCACGCCCAGGTCACCGAGGGGGCGACCGAGCTGCTGGAGCGGCGCGCCGCCGAGCTGGCGGCCGCCGGGCAGGGTGGCACGGCTCCCGGGGAGCCCGCCGCCGATCCGCTGGACATCGCGATCGTCGGCATGGCATGCGCCTACCCGGGAGCCCCGGATCTCGCCGCCTACTGGGCCCGGATCCTCGCCGGGAAGGACGCGGTGACCGAGGTGCCGCCCGAGCGCTGGGACCCGGCGCTGTACTACGACGCCGACCCGGCGCGGGCCGGCGAGCGCACCCCCTCGCGCTGGGGCGGCTTCCTCGACCCGGTGCCGTTCGACGCCCTCGCGCACGGCATCCCGCCGGCCTCGCTCGCCGCCGTCGAGCCGGTCCAGCTGCTGGCCCTGGAGATCTCCGCGCGGGCCCTCGGGGACGCGGGGTACGGCCGGGACCGGGAGTTCGACCGCTCCAGGACCTCGGTGGTCTTCGGCGCCGAGGCCGGTACCGAGCTGGCAGGGGCGTACGGGCTGCGCGCCCTGCACCCCGCCTACCTGGGCGAGCTCCCGCCCGGACTGGACGAGCAGCTGCCCCGGCTCACCGAGGACTCCTTCCCCGGCATCCTCGCCAACGTGATCGCGGGCCGGGTCGCCAACCGGCTCGACCTCGGCGGCGCGAACTGCACCGTCGACGCCGCCTGCGCCTCCTCGCTGGCCGCGCTGGACCTGGCCTGCCGCCAACTTCGCGACGGTGACAGCGACATGGTGCTGTGCGGCGGCGCCGACGTGCACAACGGGATCAACGACTACCTGATGTTCTCCTCGGTGCGGGCGCTGTCCCCGAGCGGGCGCTGCCGGCCCTTCGACGCGTCTGCCGACGGGATCGCGCTCGGCGAGGGCGTGGGCGCACTGGTCCTCAAGCGGCTCGCCGACGCGGAGCGCGACGGCGACCGCGTCTACGCAGTGATCAAGGCGGTCGGGGCGGCCAGCGACGGGCGCTCCCTCGGCCTGACCGCGCCCCGGCCGGAGGGCCAGCGGCGGGCCTTGGAGCGGGCCTACGCACGGGCGGGCATCACCCCCGGCGAGGTGGGGCTGATCGAGGCGCACGGCACCGGCACTGTGGTCGGCGACAGCACCGAACTGACCGTACTGACCGAGCTGTTCGCCGCATCCGGTGCGGCCCCGGGATCGTGTGCGCTGGGCTCGGTGAAATCGCAGCTCGGGCACACCAAGTGCGCGGCGGGGCTGGCCGGGCTGATCAAGGCCGCCCGGGCCGTCCACACGGGTGTCCGGCCGCCGACCCTGCACATCGACACGCCGAACCCGGCCTGGCAGGCGGACAGCAGCCCCTTCGCCTTCCCCACCGAGGCACGGCCGTGGGCGGTTCCCGCCGAGCGGCGGATCGCCGGGGTCAGCGCCTTCGGCTTCGGCGGCACCAACTACCACGCGGTGCTGGCCGGTTACGGGGGCGCCGAGGAGGCCGCGCACGGGCTGGAGGAGTGGCCCGCCGAGTTGTTCTGCTTCCGCGGCGAGGACCGGCGGGCGGCGGGGCGGGCGATGGCCCGGCTCGCGGCCCGGCTGGAGGAGAACGAGGCGGCCGGGCGGCCGTGGGCCCTGCGGGACCTCGCGGCGGAAACCGCCGCCGAGGGGCAGGGCTCGGGCCCGGTGCGGGTGGCGGTGGTGGCCGGGGACCTGGACGAGCTCGTGGCCCGGCTGGAGCGGGCCCGGGGCTTCACCGCGGGCGAGGGGGTCCACGTACGGGAGGACGCGGCCGATCCGGGAAAGGTGGCGTTCCTGTTCCCCGGACAGGGCAGCCAACGCCCCGGAATGCTGGCTGAGTTGTTCATCGCGTTCCCGGCGCTGCGGGAGCTGCTGGAGACGGCTCCGCGGTCCGTGGTCTCGGCGGTGTTCCCGCCGGGCGCGTTCGGTGCCGCGGAGCGGGCGGCGCAGCGGGCGGCGGTCACCGACACCCGGGTCGCCCAGCCGGCCCTCGGGCTGGCCGGGGCGGCGGCGCACCTGCTGCTCGGGGCGCTCGGGGTACGGCCGGAGTGCGTGGCCGGGCACTCGTACGGGGAGCTCACCGCGCTGTGGGCGGCCGGGGTGTACGACACGGAGAGCCTGCTGCGGCTGAGCACGCGCCGGGCCGAGGCGATCCTCGCGGCCGCGGGGGCGGATCCGGGGTCCATGGCGGCGGTCACGGCAGCGCCGGAGGAGGTACGGGAGATCGCGGAGCGGTCCGGGTGCGTGGTCGCGAACCACAACGCGCCGCGGCAGTGCGCGATCTCGGGCCCGGCGGACTGCGTGGCCGAGGCGGTGGCGGCGCTGCGGGCGGCAGGGCTCTCGGCGGAGCCGATCGAGGTGGCGTGCGCGTTCCACAGCCCGGTGGTCGCGGGGGCGGCCGCCGCACTGGCCGCAGAGCTGGCCGGGACGGCGGTTGCCGACGCCGCCGTCCCGGTCTGGTCGAACACCACGGCAGGGCCGTACCCCGCCGGCGCCGAGGCGGTACGAAGCCTTGCCGCGCGCCAGGTCGCGGAGCCGGTCCGGTTCGTGGAGCAGGTGGAGGCCATGTACGCGTCCGGTGTCCGGACGTTCGTGGAAGCGGGGCCCGGGCGGGTCCTTTCCGGCCTGCTGGGCCGGATCCTGCGCGACCGGCCGCACACGGTGGTCCCGCTGGACGTGCCGGGCGAGCACGGGCTGTCCCGGCTGGTCACCGCGCTGGCGGAACTGGCTGCGGCGGGCGTGCCGGTGGCCCCCGAGGCCCTGTTCCGCGGCCGCGGCACGCGCCTGCCGGAGCGGGCCCCGCGGCGGCCGGGCTGGCTGGTCGACGGCCATCTCGTCCGCACCGCGGACGGCACCCCGGTGCCGGGTGGCCTGCAGCCGGCCCGTCGGGTGGCCCCGGCGGCGCCGGCCCCGGCCCCGGCGGACCGCCGCGAGGAGGCGGTCCTCGCGTACCTGCGCGGCTCCCGGGAGCTCGTCGAGGCCCAACGGGACGTCCTGCTGGGCTTCCTGGGCGCCGGCTCGCCTGCGCCACGGCCGCCGGCCGAGGCTCCCGAGCGCCCGTGGCCGGCCGCGCTGGACGCGCTTCCCGCGCACGGCACGGGGTTGCCCGGCCGGGCCGCCCCGGGGCTCCGGGCCGACGCGGGCGCAGCTCCGGTGCCGGCGGCCAACGGCCGGGCCGCCGCGGGCGGTCAGCTGGCCCACGACGCCGGATCGGATGCCGGGCCCAGGTCCGCCGAGGAGGTGATGGACGTGGTCCTGGACATCGTGCACACCCGCACCGGCTACCCGCACGACATGCTCGGCCCCGAGTTGGATCTGGAGGCGGACCTGTCCATCGACTCCATCAAGCGCGTCGAGATCATCGGCGCCCTGGCCGACCGGATCGGACTCCCGCAGGACCCCGACGGCTCCGCCGAGTCCGCCGTCGAGGAACTCTCCCGCCTCAAGACCCTGAGCGGCATCGTCGACTGGGTCACGTCCCGCACGGCAGCCCCGGCCGACGGCCTCACGGCGGGTGCAGCCGGCCCGGCGGCCGCCCGGGAGCCCGCGGCGGATCCGCCCCACGGCCGCGCGGGCAGCGCCGCCGAGCGGGCGGGCGTGGACGGCGGCGGCCACGCGCCGGCGGCATCCGGACCGGCCGGGCCCACAGCCGGCGCCCTCTCCGGCGCGGCCGAGCCCGCCGGTTCGGCGGCGCACGGCATGGCGGGTGCACCGCGGTCCGGCGAGCCCGTGACGGGCGGCGCACACGCACCCGCAGGTTCCGCCGCCCACGGGCGGACCGGGGCCGGCCCGGCCGGTTCCGGAGGGTCCGCCGCCCGCGGGATCGCGGCCGGGGTGAGCGGGCCGGTGGCGGGCAGGGGGCCCGGCCACGGGGACCCGGGGGGCCGGGCCGCCGCAGGCCCCGCGGCGGGCGCGGTGCGGCGGTTGCGGGTGGAGGACGTGACCGTGGCCGGTGTGGTCGTGGAGCCGGAGGCGCTGCGGGGGTTGCGGGTCGGGGTGGTCGACGACGGACAGGGGGTGTCGGCCGCGCTCGGCACGGCATTGCGGGGGCACGGCGCCGAGGTGCGCGTCCTCGCCGAGGCGGACGCCGAGGGCGCTGCCGGGCTCGACGGGATCGTCGACCTCTCCGGGCTGCGGGCCGGCGCAGAGCCGGTGCTGCCCGGCGCGTTCCCCGCACTGCAGCGCGCACTGACCGGCGGGGTCCGCCGGCTCGTGCTCGCCACCACACCCGGCGGAACCCCCGGCGCCGGTCTGCACGGCTTCGCCCGCAGCGCGGCCCTCGAGTTCCCGGGCAGCCTGATCCGCGCCGTGGAGGTCGGCGCCAAGGAGGACCCCGAGCGGGTCGCCGCGCAGCTCCTGGCCGAGCTGGGCGACGTGCACGGCGACGGCTCCTCCGTGGGCTACACCGCCGACGGGGTCCGGATCACCCGCCGCCCGGTGCCCGCTCCCCTGGCCGCCGCCTCCGGCGACGGGGCGCCGCCGCTCGACGCCCGGTCCGTGGTCCTGCTGACCGGCGGGGCCCGCGGGATCACCGCCCGGACCGCCCTCGCGCTGGCCCGCGCCACCGGATGCCACGTCGAGCTGGTCGGACGTACACCGCTGCCCGCCGCCGGGGCGGACCGCTTCGCCCAGGCGACCGACCGCGTCGCGCTGCGCGCCGCCCTCATCGCCGACGGCCTGCGCAAGCCCGCCGAGATCGAGGCCGCGGCCTCGCGGATCCTCGCCGAGCGCGAGGTACGGGCCACCCTGTCCGCACTCGACGCCGTGGCGGCCTCCGTCCGCTACCACCGCGCCGACGTCACCGACGAGCAGGCTGTACGGGCCGTCGTGGCCGACGTACGGGAGAGGCACGGCCGGCTCGACGGCATCGTGCACGGCGCCGGGGTGCTGCACGACGGGCTCCTGCGCGACAAGCAGCCGGCCGCCTTCGCCGAGGTGTTCACCACGAAGGTGACCGGCGCCCGCAACCTCGCGGCCGCGGCCGCCGAGCACGGACCGGGGCCCGCGCCGCGGTTCCTGGCCCTGTTCGGCAGTGTCTCCGGGGTGTACGGCAACCGCGGCCAGACGGACTACGCCGCGGCCAACGACGCCCTCGACTCGCTGGCGCACGCCTGGTCGGCGTTCCTGCCGGGCCGGGTGCTGTCCGTCGACTGGGGCCCCTGGGCCGCGGAGGCGGGCGGGATGGTCACGCCGGAGCTGGAGCGCGCGTACGCCCGGCGCGGGGTCCCACTGCTCTCCGCGGAGGCCGCCACCGCCGCGTTCCTCGCCGAGCTGGCGCACGGAACCGACGTACAGGTGGTCCTGACGGCCCGGGAGGGCGAGGGCGATGAGTGAGCGCACGCACGGGGCGGGGCGGGGCCCGCGGCCGACCGACGCGGCGATCGTCGGGATGGGCGCGGTGTTCCCGGGCGCACCGGACCTGGCCGCGTACCGCCGCAATCTGCTGGCCGGTACGGATGCCATCGGCGAGGTACCGCCCGGGCGCTGGGATCCGGAGGTGTACTACGACCCGGGCAGCTCGGCCGGCCCCGCGGCCGGCGACCGGTTCTACTGCCGGCGGGGCGGTTTCATCGACGGCCTGGCCGCCTTCGACCCGACCCGGTTCGGGATCATGCCGGCCGCCGTGGAGGGGGCCGAGCCGGACCAGATGCTGGCCCTGCACGCGACGGCCGAGGCGATCGCCGACGCGGGCGGCGAGGACCGGCTGCCCGCCGACCGCTCGCGGATCGGCGTGGTGCTGGGGCGCGGCGGGTTCATGGGCGTGGCCACCGCCCGGCTGGACCAACGGGTCCGTACCGCGCACCAGTTGGCGCAGACCCTCCGCGAGCTGGCGCCCGACCTGGGCGAGCAGCGGATCGCCGCGGTGCGCGCCGCCTTCCAGGACGCCCTGGGACCCGAGCGGCCCGACGCCTCGATCGGGCTGGTGCCGAGCTTCACCGCCGCCCGGACGGCGAACCGGCTCGACTTCAGCGGCCCCGCCTACACGCTCGACGCGGCCTGCGCCTCCTCGCTGCTGGCGGTGGACCAGGCGGTGGGGCTGCTGGCCGGCGGGCGCTGCGACGCGGTGGTCGCGGGGGCCGTGCACCACTGCCACATCGCCACGCTGTGGAGCGTGTTCACCCAGCTGCGGGCACTCAGCCCGAGCGAGCGGATCCGGCCGTTCGACCGGCTGGCCGACGGGACCCTGCTCTCCGAGGGGACCGGGGTGGTGCTGCTGAAGCGGCTGGCGGACGCGGAACGGGACGGCGACCGGATCTACGCGGTGATCCGCGGTACGGGCGTGGCCGGGGACGGCCGGGCCGCGAGCCTGATGAGCCCGCTGGTCGCCGGCCAGGTACGGGCCCTGGAGCGGGCCTGGCGCGAGGCCGGTCTGGACCCGCGGGCGCCCGGTGCGCTGGGCCTGCTGGAGGCGCACGGCACGGGGACCCCGGTCGGTGATGCCGCCGAACTGGACACCCTGGCCGAGGTGTTCGGTCCGCCGGAGACCGCCGGGCCGGGCGGTGTCGGGTTCGGCTCGGTGAAGTCGATGCTCGGGCACACGATGCAGGCCTCCGGCATGGCCGGGCTCATCAAAGCGGCGCTCGCGGTGTACGAGGGAACGCTGCCGCCGACCCTGCACCTGACGGATCCGCACCCGGACCTGGCCCGGACCCGGATGCGTCCGATCACGCGGGCGGAGCCGTGGGAGCGCGGGCCGGAGCCGCGCCGGGCGGGGGTCAACGCGTTCGGCTTCGGCGGGATCAACGCGCACGTGTTGCTGGAGGAGGCTCCGGGTGCCGCCCGCCCGGCACCACCGGTACGCCGCTTCCTGCCGCTGGGCGCCGCGGCCGCGCCGGTGGTCGCCCCGGGCGGGCGGGACGACGTACTCCTGCTCGCGGCGCAGGGTCCGGCGGAGCTGGCGGAGCTGCTCGCCGCGGGGGCGGGGGCCGCAGCTGCAGGAGCCGGACCCGCGGGTGACGGGCCGTGCCGGCTGGCCGTGGTCGGGCCGACACCGCAGCGGCTCGCGCTGGCTGCGAAGGCGGTGGCCCGCGGCCGGGCCTGGCGGGGCCGCGGGGACGTCTGGTTCACACCGGAGCCCCTGGGCGGCCGGGTGGCCTTCCTGTTCCCGGGCCTGGAACCGGAGTTCGCGCCGGTCGTGGACGATGTCGCGGAGCGGCTCGGCCTCCCCGCGCCACGCCTGAATCGGGGCGGGGAGCTGATGGAGCGCGCCCTCGACGCGATCGCCGCGGGGCGCTTCTTCGCCCGGGTCCTGGCGGAACTGGGCATCGAGGCCGATGTGCTGGCGGGCCACAGCCTGGGCGAGTGGGCGGCGATGGTGGCTGCCGGCATGTACCCGCAGGACGCGGCGGACTCCTTCCTGGATTCGCTGCGGCCGGATTCGCTCGAGGTCCCCGACCTCGTCTACGCGGCGCTCGGGTGTGGGGCGGCGCGCGCGGAGGCGGCGCTGCACGGCGTGGCGGGGGTGGTGGTCAGCCATGACAACTGCCCCCACCAGTCGGTGGTCTGCGGGGATCCCGCCGGGGTGGGCCGGGTTCTGGAACGGCTGCGCTCGCAGGGCGTGCTCGGCCAGGAACTGCCGTTCCGTTCCGGCTTCCACACGCCTATGTGGGAGCCGTACCTCGGGCAGGTCCGCTCCGCGTTCGACCGGCTGCCGGTGCGGGCGGGGGCGGCGGCGGTGTGGTCGGCGACGACGCTCGCGCCCTTCCCCGCCGGCGCGGACGCCGTCCGGGACCTGGTCGTGCGGCACCTCCTGGAGCCGGTCCGCTTCCGGGAGCTGACGCTGCGGCTGTACGAGGACGCGGGCGTCCGGAGTTTCGTCGCGCTGGGCCCGGGCAGCCTGCCCGGCTTCGTCGAGGACACCCTCCGGGACCGCCCCCACCTGTCGGTGGCCACCTCCTCCCCGCGGCTCGCGGGCCTGCCCGCCCTGCGCCGCATGTGCGCCGCACTCTGGACCGAGGGCCACGCCCCGCACTGGGGCAGCCTGTCTCCGGACCCGGCCGCCGCAACACGGACCGCCCCGGGCCGGCCCGCCGCGGGCCGGGCCGTCGCGCTGGACCTCGGGTCGCCGTTGGTCCGGCTCGGCGAGCGGGCCCGCATCGCCCTGGGCGGTCTGGCTGCCCGGCCGGAGGGGGTCGATCGGCCGGTGGGGGTCGATCGGCCGGTGATGCTGTCCGCGCTGGACACCGTCCTCGCCGACACCCGCGCGGCCGCGCAGGCCGTCACCGAGGCGTGGTCGACCGTACGCGGGTCGGCCCGCAGCACCGCTGCCGGTCCGCCGCCCGGGCCCCCCGCCCCGCAGGCCTCGGGCCCGCTGCCCGGGATGCGTCAGGGCACGGCCGTGCCCGTCCCGCGCGGGGGGTCCGCCGCCGGTTCGGGGAACGACCGGCTCCGGGTGTCCCTCGACGCCCTGCCCTACGTCCGCGACCACTGCGTGTACCTGCAGCCCGACGGCTGGCCCGAGGACTCCGACCGGTTCCCCGTCGTGCCCATGACGACCATGCTGGAGCTGGCCGCCGACGCGGCCCGCCGGCACGCCCCGCCCGGCGCCGCCCTCGTCGGCTACGACGACGTACGGGCCCTGCGGTGGCTCCCCGCCGCACCGGCCGTCGACGTCGAGGTCAGCGTGCGCGGCGAAGGGCCCGGGCGGATCCGGATCGGACTCGGCCCGTACGCCTCCGTCGTCGTCCTGCTCGGTCCGGGCCACGGGCAGCCGCCCCCGCCCGACACCACCCCGCTGCAGGATCCGCGCCCCGCGCCCGTCAGCGCCGAGGCCCTGTACCGGGACCGGTGGATGTTCCACGGCCCCCGCTTCGCGGGCGTCCAAGAGGTCCGGACCGTCGGCGCCGACGGGATCCGCGGCGTGCTGCGGGCCCTGCCCGACCCGGGGGCGCTGCTGGACGCCGCCGGTCAGCTGTTCGGACACTGGATGCAGCTCGAACTGCCCGTGGACAGACTGGTGTTCCCCGCCACCGTCGACCGCATCCGGTTCTTCGGGCCACCGCCCGCCGCCGGCGAGCTGGTCTCCGCCACCGCCCGGATCCGCGAGGTGCGCGACGTCACCGTGCGCGGCGACCTCGAGCTCAGCCGCACCACGGGTGAGGTGTGGGCCCGGATCGAGGGCTGGACGTACCGCCGCTTCGGCGCCGACGAGCGCGTCTGGCCGATGAAGTTCACCCCCGAGGTGTGCGGCATCGGCGAACCGCAGCCCGCCGGATGGTGCCTGACCCGGCGCCGGTGGACCGACCCCGCGTCGCAGGAACTGGTCATGCGCCGCTACCTCGGTGCCGCCGAGCGGGCGGCGTACGAGCAGCTGCCTCCCCGTGCCCGGGCGCCGTGGCTCCTTGGCCGGATCGCGGCCAAGGACGCGCTGCGGCAGCTGCTGTGGGACGGCGGTGCGGGGCCGGTGTTCCCGGCCGAAGTCCCCGTCGGGAACGACGCCCACGGGCGACCGGTGCCCGGGGGTGCCCTGGCCCGCGGCTTCCGGCTCTCCCTCGCCCACAAGGACCGGATCGCCGTCGCCGTCGCCCACCGCTCCCTGGCGGTGGGGATCGACGTGGAGCCGGTGACCGCCGACCCCGACGCCCTGATCCGGATCGCACTCGCCCCGGACGAACTCGCCCTGGCCGAGACCCTGTCCGCCCGCGAGGGCACCGGCCTGCCGGGCGCGCTCACCGCTCTGTGGTGCGCCAAGGAGGCCGCGGCCAAGGCTGCGGGCAGCGGCCTCGGAGGCCGTCCGCGCGCCTGGCGGACGGTGGACGACCCCGGCTCCGGCGGGCTGCGGGTGCTGTCCCCCGACGGGCATCCGTACGCCGTCCGTACGTCCCTCCTGCCCGACGGCCACGTCGTCGCCTGGACCGCCCACCCCGCGGCGCCCGGCCGCACCCCCGTCCCCATCACCCTCACGGAGACCAGCCATGGCCACTGACATCCTCGCCGAGATCACCGGCATGCTCGTGGAGATCGTCGGCGACGAGTTCCTGCTTGCCGAGGAGGTCACGATGAAGACCAGGTTCAACGAGGATCTCGCCCTGGAGAGCATCGAGTTCGTCGCCCTCGCCGAGCTGCTCCACCATCGCTACGGCGCCGAGGTCGACCTCATGGGCTTCCTCGCCGAGAAGGACATGGACGCCATCCTCGCCATGTCGGTCGGTGAACTGGTCACGCACATAGGCCGGGTCACCCATGCCTCACTCGCCCGGGCGGCGGCCGCGCCGACCGCCTCGGCCGGCTGAGCCCGCCATGGCCTTCGTCCACGCGCACTCGCTCCGCTTCCACGTCCAGCGACTCCCGGCCGCCGGCCCGGACGGGACCCGCAGCGACCGTACCGACCGCTCCGATGAGCCCGTCGTCGTGTTCCTGCACGGACTGGTCGTCGACAACCTCTCCTCCTTCTACTGCCCCCTCGCCCTCCCCACGGCCCGTGCGGGCCACGAGGTGGTCCTCTACGACCTGCGCGGCCACGGCCGCACCGAACGCCCCGCCACCGGCTACGACAGCCGCACCGCCGTACGGGACCTCCTCGCGCTGCTCGGCGCGCTGGGACTGGGTCACCGTCGCGTGCACCTGGTCGGCAACAGCCACGGCGGCACGCTCGCCCTGCACGCCGCGCTCGACCGGCCGGACCTGGTCGCCGGGCTGACCCTGCTCGAGCCCCCGCTCAGCGGGGCCTGGGTGGAGAACATGGTGGACACGCTGTCCGCAGCCGCCCTGAGCCTGGAGGGCAGTGCGGTACCCACCGAGCTGCTCGGCCTCAGGCTGCGCAAGGCCGCCCATCTGACGGCGATCGCCGACGAGCTCCTCAACCGGACGAGCCTGATCGACGACATCGCGGCCAGCCGCACCTTCACTCCCGCCGACTACGCCCGGCTGCGCTGCCCACTCCTGATCGTATGCGGGGAGCACTCCGAACTCGTCCCGGGAGCAAAGGAGTTGGCCCGGCACGCGACGCAGGCGAGCACCACACTGCGGATCCTGCCGGGGCTGGGGCACGACGTACTGAAGGAGAGCAGCGGGGCCCTGCGTCAGGCCGTGCTGGCCCATCTCGGAGCCACGGCCGCGGTGACGGCCGCGCGGGCGGGAGCGCTGGTGCCATGAGGGTGCTCTTCACGGTGCCGCCGCTGGCCGGACACGTCAATCCGACCGTGGCCGTCGGGGCCGAACTCGCCGCCCGGGGGCACCAGGTCGCCTGGGCCGGGCCGGCCGGGGCGCTGGCCCGGCTGCTGCCCGCGCACGCCCGGATCCTGCCGGCCGGCGAGGAGACGGGCGGCGGCTATGCGGCGCTGCACGACCGCTGGCGGGATCTGCGCGGGGTGGGGGCGCTGCGCTTCCTGTGGGAGGAGGCGCTGGTGCCGCTGGCCCGGGCGATGGTGCCGGGGGTGACGGATGCGGTGCGCGGTTTCGCGCCGGACCTGATGGTCGCCGATCAACAGGCCCTCGCCGGGCCGGTGGTCGCGCGCCGGCTCGGGATCCCCTGGGTCACCTCCGCGAGCACCTCCGCCGAGCTGACCCGGCCGTTCGCGGACTTCCCGAAGGTCGGGGAGTGGGTCGACGAGCAGATCTCGGGGTTCCTCACCGAGTGCGGGGCGGAGGCGGAGGCCGAGGCGGGCGCGAACGGAGCCGAGGGGGAGGACGGGGCGGGCTGGGACCCGCGGTTCTCCGAACGCCTCGTCCTGGTGTTCTCGACCCCCGAGCTCATCGGCACGCAGGACGGCTTCCCGCCGCACTACGCGTTCGTCGGCCCCGCCTTCGGGACCCGGCCGCACCCGCCCGGTTTCCCCTGGCAGCGGCTCGACCCGGAGCGCCGCCGGGTCCTGGTGTCGCTGGGCACCCTCAACCAGGAAGCCGGCGGCCGGTTCTACGGGGCGGTGCTGGGCGCCGCCGAGCGGCTGGCGGACGAGGTGCAGCTGGTGCTCGTGGCGCCCGCGGCCCTGATCGGGGCCGTGCCCGGGAACGTGCTGCTGATGGAGCGGGTGCCGCAGCTGGACCTGCTCCCCCACCTGGACGCGGTGGTCTGCCACGGCGGCCACAACACCGTCTGCGAGGCGCTCGCGTACGGGCTTCCGCTGGTGGTCGCGCCGATCCGGGACGACCAGCCGATCGTGGCCCGGCAGGTCGTCGGGGCCGGGGCCGGGGTGCGGGTCCGCTTCGGCAGGACCCGTAGCGAGGAACTGCGGGACGCGCTCACGGCCGTGCTGGACTACCCCGGCCCCCGCCGGGCCGCCCGGCGGATCCAGGCCTCCTTCGCCGCGGCGGGCGGAGCCTCCGCCGCGGCCGACCGGTTGGAGAAGCTGCTGTGACATCCCTGATCCGTCCGACGACCCCGGTGCCGACGCCACGGCTCGCCCTCCGCGGGGTCCCGTGGACCTCCGCCGTGCTGCTGGCCGCGCTCGGTGCGGGCACCGTACGCGCCCGGCGGCGGCTGCGGGCCCTCCCGGTGCTGCCCGCGCCCCCGATCGCCCCGGCCGCATCGGCCGGTCTGCCGCGTGCCGCCGGGTGGCGGCTGCTGACCGCGCAGGGCGTGGAACCCGATGCGGCGACGTTCCTGACCGCCTGTGCGTACGCCGACCGGGAGGGGCTGCGGGTGCTGGACCTGATGCCGGCCGATCTCGCCGCCGAGCGCGCCCTGGGGCTGCTGCGCCTGGTCGACCCGGCCGGCTACCGGCAGGACCGGCTCGGCGAGGGGCGGGGCGCCGGGTATGCGCTGCTCGTGGCCGAGGAGGTGCTCGCGCGGGCCGGGGTGGATCCCGACACGCCCCGGCGCGATCCTGCGGAACTCCAGGCGCTCGTGCGCCGCTTGAAGGAGTTCGCGGCCGACGCCACCGGCCTGGCGGTCGCCCCGGCACTGAGCTCCGGGCGCCCCGGCCGCGACACCACCGGCCAGGGCCGGGTCGCCGAGCTGCGGGCCCAGGGGCTGCCGCCGGGTGCGCTGGCCGCCGCCCAGCTCGCCGGGCTGGCGGTGCTGGCGGGTGCGGTACTGCGCCAGGGCCGCTGGGGCGCGGCGGCGGCCGGGCTGTACTGGCTCCAGCCGTACCTCACCCTCGGCGGGCGCGGCGCCCCGCTGCGCCCCGCCGACCTGGCCCGGGCGACCGCCGCCCGGCCGGTGCACTCCCTCGCAGCCGGCCTGCGTACGGCCGCCGCGGCCGCCCGTACGCCGCGCGGCGCGGCGGACACCGCGCGGGCGGCCTCGTACCGGGCCGAACTGGCCGACGGGACCGACCGGTTCTTCGAACCGCGCCGCCCGGACTGCCCCTGGTGCGGGTCCCGGCAGCTCACCGTCCGGGTCCGGGTGCCCGACCTGCTCCAGGGCAAGCCCGGCCGGTTCGCCCTGGAGCAGTGCGGGGACTGCGGGCACGTCTTCCAGAACCCCCGACTGACGCTGGAGGGACTGGAGTTCTACTACCGCGATTTCTACGACGGACGCGGCGGGGAGGGCGCGGGCACGGTCTTCGGCCGGCTCGGCGCGTCGTACCGGGCGCGCGCCGAGATGCTCCGCCCGTACGGGGCTCCTGCTTCCTGGTTGGACGTCGGCACCGGGCACGGGCACTTCTGCAACGCCGCCCGGGCCGTGTGGCCCGGTACCCGCTTCGACGGGCTGGACATGGGCGACGGGGTGCTCGAGGCCGAGCGGCGCGGCTGGGTGGCCACCGGATTCCAGGGCCAGTTCCCGGAGTTCGCGGCGAAGCTGGCCGGCCGGTACGAGGTGGTCAGCATGTACCACTACCTGGAGCACACCCGGGACCCGCTCGCCGAACTGGACACGGCGGCCGAGGTGCTGGCCCCCGGCGGGCACCTGGCCATCGAACTCCCCGATCCGGATTCGCGGATGGCGCGGCTGCTGGGACCGGCCTGGCTGCCCTGGTTCCAGCCGCAGCACCAGCACCTGATCCCTGCCGCGAACCTGCGGGAGGCGCTGGCCGACCGGGGGTTCACCGTCCTGGCCGAGGAGCACGGCGCGGCCCACCAGGGCAACGACTTCTTCGGCGCGGTGGCGCTGACCGCGACGCGGCTGGCCCCGGATCCGGACCGCCCGTGGGGTCCCCCCGCCACGCCGCGCAGCCGGGCCCTGGCCGGTGCCGTACGGGTGGCGGCGCTGCCCTGCTTCGCCGGCGCGGCGGTGCTCGACGCGCTGCGCACGGCCGCGGTCCGCCGCACGGACGGCGGGAACGCCTACCGGATGCTGGCCCGCAGGGAGGGACCGTGACCGCGGCCCCCGCCCGCACCGACGGACCGGGCGGGCAGGCCGGAACCGGCGCCCCCGCCGGCCAGGACGTCGCCGGACAGGACATCGCCCGGCGGGCCACCGCCGACCCGCTGTTCCGGCTCGTCGCCTACGCTCTGGAGGCCGCTCACGGACGGCCCCCGGCGGCCGTCTGGAGCGCCCCGTACGCCTTCCGCCTCGGATCGCCGGGGCTGGTGGCGGCGGCCGGCTGGCCGGTGGCGGTCGCCGCGGCGCCGCGCAGCGACGGCCTGGTGCGGCTCAGCTCCCTGGGGCACCCCGCCGACAGCTGCGACGTTCCTCTGGTGCTGTCCGGGCCGGCGCCCTCGATGCCCGCCTGGGCCGCCCGGCCGTACACGGTGCTGCGGGCTCTGGCCCGGGCCGGGTACGGCCGCGGCGGGACCGATCTGCACGTGCAGGGCTCCCTCACGGCCGCCGCCGGGCTGGCCACCGCGGAGCCGGCCGACTGCGCGGTGGCGCTCGCGGTGGTCGACGCCCACACGCCGCCGGGCACGGACCCGGACCGTGCGCAGCTGGCCCGGCTGCTGGCGGGCGCGCTGCCGGACGGCGACGAGGCGCTGCGCCGGGCGGTGTTCTTCGCCCGGCCGGGCGAGGCGCTGCTGGCGGGCCGGGATCCGGCGCGGCCGCACCGGTACGTCGCCTTCGACCCGGCGGCTTCGAACGCGCGGCTGGTGCTGCTGGCCGTACGCACGGATCCGCACCACCCGGACCTGCGGGCGGCGCTGGCTGAGGCGGTGGCCTGCGCCAGCCGGGCGGGGGCGCTGAGCGCCTGGTCCCCGGGGCCGCCCGGGCCGCGGCCGGGGCGGAGCGTCCTGGTGCTGCTGCCCGAAGAGCGTCTGGCGGCCGTGCGGGCCGCGGTCGCGGAGGACTTCCGCGGCCGGGGACGGCCGGTACCCCGCTTCCTGAACATCGCCGTGGCCGGTGCGGCCCGGCGGGAGGAATGAACCACCGATCCCGAGGAGGAACCGCTCATGCCCTCACCCAAGGCCGTCGCGAGACGAAGGACCCGCAGGTCCGCTCTCGTGGCCGCACTCGGCGCGCTCGGCCTGCTGGGCGCGTTCACCGTGGCCAACTCGCAGGCGGCGGACGGCAGTACGCAGACGACCCGGCCGGCGACCGCCGCCGCGGGGCTGCCGGCGTACGACCACGTGGTGGTCGTCGTCTACGAGAACAAGCAGTACGGCGAGATCATCGGCAGCGCGAACGCCCCGTACATCAACCAGCTGGCGAACGGCGGCGCGAGTCTGACCGGCATGAAGGCGCTGACTCACCCCAGCCAGCCGAACTACTTCAACCTGTTCTCCGGCGCCACCCAGGGCATCACCGGGGACGGCTGCTACACCCCGCAGTCGATGACCGCCGCGAACCTCGGCCAGGAGCTGATCGCGGCCGGGAAGACCTTCGCGACGTACAACGAGGACCTGCCGGCCGAGGGGTCCACGGCCTGCACGAACGGCCAGTACGCGCAGAAGCACAATCCGTGGTTCGCCTTCAAGAACGTTCCGCTGGGCACCGGCAAGACCTGGGCGCAGTTCCCGCAGAACAACTTCGCGGCGCTGCCCAACCTGTCGTTCGTCGTCCCGAACCAGTGCAACGACATGCACTCGTGCTCGGTCAACACGGGAGACACCTGGACGAAGAACAACATCGACGCCTACGCCCAGTGGGCGAAGGCCAACAACAGCCTGCTGGTGCTGACGTGGGACGAGGACAACTACCTCGGCTCCAACCAGATCGCGACCGTGTTCTCCGGGGCGAACGTCAAGGCCGGCAAGTACGCCACCGCCTACAGCCACCACCATCTGCTGCGCACCTTCGAGGACCTGTTCGGTACGGCGACGCACGCGGGGAACGCGGCGAACGTGCAGCCGATCAGCGAGGTGTTCGCCGGTTCCACGGACCCCACACCCACGCCCACACCGACGCCCACACCGACGCCCACGCCCACTCCGACCCCGACCCCGACGCCCACTCCGACGGCCGGCGCCCTGCAGCTCGCCGACCCCGGCCCGCAAAGCTGCAAGTTCAACCAGTCCTGCACCATCCGGCTCACCGCGAGCGGCGGCAGGCCGCCGATCCGGTACTCCGCCACCGGTCTGCCGTGGGGACTGACCATCGACGCGGACACCGGCCGCATCAGCGGCAAGCCGTGGGCGAGCGGCACCGTGCAGGTGACGGCCACCGCCACCGACTCGGCCGGGGCGAGCGCGAGCACCACGTTCGCGCTGACCCTCACCTGGTTCTGACCGGCGCGGACACCGGCCGGGCGAGGTGCAAGCGGGTGTGGAAGCTGCCCGCCGACTCCTTCCCGGCCGGGTCCTCGCCCAGTGCCGTGACGGCGGCGACCGCACGCTGCTGCTCTCCGGGATCCGTGAAGCGCCGCTGGGGGTTCGTGCGCTCGGCGCGCTCCACGGTGAGCCCGTAGGACTCCAGGCAGGCGGCGATCGCCCGGTAGTCGTGGGTGCGCAGGACGAAGGCGGCCACCGGCACCGGCCGGCCGACGGCGGTGAGCAGCCGGGCGAACGTGCGCTCGGTGAGGAAGCTGGTGCCTCCGGTGATGGTGATCAGGCCGACGCCGGGCGCGGAGCGCCGCAGCCGGTCCCCCGGCTCCGCGCTCTCCAGGTTCACGCAGTACCCCTCGTCGAGCAGGCCGGCGGCCACCGCGTAGTCCACGGCGGGGCGCGAGACGTCGATGCCGATGGCCCGCACGGTCTCGGGACGGCGTCGGGCGGCGTAGAAGTCGCGGTCTCGGCTGATGAGTTCGGCGGTGGTCAGGCCTGCCGCCTCGGGCGAGGTGTAGTGCGCGTACAGCGCCGGCAGGGTCACGTCGTGGTTCACGAGGGCCGCGTTGATCCCGTACGAGCAGCACAGGTCGAGCATCGTCCGCCGTCCGGCCTCCAGTTCGCCGGCCAGGGCGCGGAACACCGGCTGGGCGTGGGCGGGTGTCTGGTATCCGTACGGCCCGAGAGCGGTGAAGTAACCGCGGGGGTCCGGGAGCACGTAGACGTCGTCGAAGCTGGTCATGTCTGCTGTGGTCATCGGTCGGACGTCTCCCTGGTCCAGGACGTGGCTCGGCGGCTCAGTCGTATCCCGCCGGACGAGGTGCCCGAAAGGCCGCCGATCCGGCCAGCGGCACGCGTCCGCGCTTCCGTGCCCGGCGGGCCGTCGCGGCGTAGGGTCGGCCCATGGCGGAGGCACGGCGGACTCTCGAAGGCAAGGTCGCCCTGGTGGCCGGGGCGACGCGGGGCGCGGGCCGGGGCACCGCGGTCCAGCTGGGCGCGCAGGGCGCGACGGTGTACGTGACGGGGCGCAGTACGCGCGGCAGCCGTTCGGAGTACGACCGGCCGGAGACCGTCGAGGAGACGGCGGAGCTGGTCACGGCGGCGGGCGGGCAGGGCATCGCCGTGGTCGCGGACCACCTGGTGCCGGCGCAGGTGGAGGCGCTGGTCGGGCGGATCGACGCCGAGCAGGGGCGCCTGGACGTGCTGGTGAACGACATCTGGGGCGGCGAGCGGCTCTTCGAGTGGGACAGCACGGTGTGGGAGCACGACCTGGACAACGGGCTGCGCATCCTGCGGCTCGCGGTGGAGACCCACGCCGTCACCAGCCATTTCGCGCTGCCTCTGATGCTGCGCACGCCGGGCGGGCTGGTGGTGGAGATGACGGACGGCACGGCCGGGTACAACGCGGCGAACTACCGCGTCTCGTTCTTCTACGACCTCGCCAAGTCGGCCGTCCTGCGGATGGCGTTCGCCCTCGGGCACGAGCTGGGGACGCGTGGCGCGACGGCGGTGGCACTGACGCCGGGCTGGCTGCGCTCGGAGATGATGCTGGACAACTTCGGCGTGAGCGAAGCGAATTGGCGGGACGCGCTGGCCAAGGTCCCGCACTTCGCCATCTCCGAGACCCCGTCGTACGTCGGGCGGGCGGTCGCGGCGCTGGCCGCGGACCCGGAGGTCTCCCGCTGGAACGGGCAGTCGCTCTCCAGCGGGCAGCTGGCCCGGGTCTACGGGTTCACGGACCTCGACGGGAGCCGGCCGGACGCCTGGCGGTATCTGGTCGAGGTCCAGGACCCGGGCCTCCCGGCGGACGTGACCGGATACCGCTGAGCGCGCCGGCCGGTCAGGCCCGCTCCGACGGCCTTCAGGGCAGCCGGAGTTCGCGGGCGGCGCCGAGCGGGGCGAAGAACCGCTCCACGTCGGCGTCGGAGACATCGGCGAGCGCGGACGGGGACCACCGGGGGTTGCGGTCCTTGTCGACGACCTGGGCCCGGATGCCCTCCACCAGGTCGGGCGCGCGCAGGGCGTTGCAGGACACCCGGTACTCCTGGACCAGCACCTGCTCCAGCGGGCCCAGGGCGCGGGCCCGGCGGACCGCGGCGAGGGTGACCTTGAGGGAGGTCGGGGACTTGGCCAGGAGCGTCTCGGCGGCCTCCTTGGCGGCCGGATCGCCCTCGGCCAGCAGCCGTTCGACGATCTCCTCGACGGTGTCCGCCGCGTAGCAGCGGTCGATCCAGTCGCGCCGGTCGGCCAGTTCCCCGGGGGCGGGGGTCCCGGAGTACTGCGCCAGCACCTCGCCCGCGGGCGCTCCGGAGAGGGCCCCAGTCAGTTCCGGGAGCCGGCCGGCGGGCACGAAGTGGTCGGCGAGTCCGCACAGCAGCGCGTCGGCGGCGCCCACGGCCGTTCCGGTGAGCGCGAGGTGGGTGCCGAGCAGGCCGGGGGCGCGGCCGAGCAGGTAGGTGCCGCCGACGTCCGGGACGAAGCCGATGCCCGTCTCGGGCATGGCGACGCGGGAGCGCTCGGTGACGACGCGGACGCTGCCGTGGGCCGAGACGCCGACGCCGCCGCCCATCACGATGCCGTCCATGAGGGCGACGTACGGCTTGGGGTAGCGGGCGATCCGGGCGTTGAGCCGGTACTCGTCGCGCCAGAAGTCTGCGGAAGCGGTGGTTCCGGCCTTGGCGTCGTCGTGTATGGCCCGGATGTCCCCGCCGGCGCACAGGCCGCGTTCGCCGGCGCCGCGGATCAGGACCTGGTCGACGCCGGGGTCCTGCTCCCAGGCGCGCAGGGCCTCGTCGATCCGCAGCACCATGGGGTGGGTGAGGGCGTTGAGGGCCCTGGGACGGTTGAGTGTGATCAGCCCCGTCCGGCCATCGGTGGCGAGCAGGACCGTGTCATCGACGGCTTCTTCGGTCTTCACACCGGCCAGTATGGAGCGTGGGCGGGCATGCGGAAGATCATTCTGATGAGTTCGGTCTCCCTCGAAGGCTTCGGCGTCGTACGGCTCCGGTACGGGCGCGCGTAGTACACCCCGCGCTCACAGCCCGCGCGGGTGCGCTCCCGGCGTGTGGCCGAAGGCCCGCCGGAAGACGTCGATGAAGGCGCTCGCGGAGGACCAGCCGCAGCGGTGCGCGACCGCGGTGACCGGGGTGCCGACGGCCAGCAGCCGCAGCGCCCGGTGCAGCCGCAGCTGGGTGCGCCACTGCGGGAAGGTCATGCCCAGCTCGGCGCGGAACAGCCGGCTCAGCGTCCGCTCGCCCGCCCCGGCGCCCGCCGCGGCGCTCAGCGCGGCCAGGCCGCGGGAGTCCGCCGGATCGGCGTGCAGCAGGGCGCACACCGCCGCCAGCCGGGGATCGGCGGGCGCGGGCAGGTGCAGCGGCTGCAGCGGCGAGGCCCGCAGCTGGTCGAGCAGCACCCCGAGCATCCGGCGGCGCTGGGGGCTGCCGTCCTCGGGGGCCCGCGTGTAGGCCAGGATCAGCTCCCGCAGCAGCGGTCCGACGGCGATCACGGCGGGGGTGTCGAGGGACAGCGGGTTGAGGTGGGTCGGCAGCCCGACGGAGTGCAGGTCGGTCCGCCCGTACGCACGGTGCTCGTGCACCGTCCCGGCCGGGATCCACAGCGCGCGGGTCGTGGGCGCCACCCACGTACCGGCGTCGGTGGTGATGGACAGCACGCCGGAACCGGCGTAGGCGATCTGGTGGTCGTCGTGCCGGTGCGGGTCGATCCCGACGCCCGTGTCGAGCTCGCGGATGCTGGTCGCGGCCCGGGGAGTGTGGCGGATTTTCTGCATCACCCGGCAATTTATCGGAAGCGGGCCGCCCCCGACACCGGAGATTCTCGACCGGTGAACCCATCGAAAAGCGCTGCAGGGCAGCTCACCGCAACCACCGGACGAACCGCCGCCGGGACCGCTCCGGCACGGCGGCGCCGCATCGCCGCCCACGCGGCCGGGCATTCCTGCGTGGACGTCTACCAGGGCGCCGTCGCGGCCCTGGTCCCCTTCCTGGTCTCGGAGCGCGCGTACGGCTACGCCGCCGCCTCCGGCGTCGTGCTGGCCGCCTCGCTGCTGTCCTCCGTGGTCCAGCCGCTGTTCGGGGCGCTGACCGACCGCCGCCCGATGCCGTGGCTGATCCCGCTGAGCACCGCCGCCGCCGGGCTGGGCATCGCCCTGGTCGGCGCGGACGCCGGCTATCCGGCCACCGTCGCCGCGGTCGCCCTGTCCGGGCTGGGTGTGGCCGCGTACCACCCGGCGGCCGCCCGGCTGGTCCGCACGAGCGCGGGCGGCCCCGGGCACGCGGCGATGAGCTGGTTCGCGCTCGGCGGCAACATCGGCTTCGCGTGTGCGCCGCTGCTCGTCGTGGGGGCCCTGTCGGTGCCCGGCCCGGCGGGCTGGTGGCTACTGGCCGTCCCCGCGGCGCTCGGAGTCGTACTGAACCTCCCCCGGCCGGCGCCGGACCGTACGGCCGGACCGGAGGCATCGCAGGCGGCGGGAGGCGCGCACGCGTCGGCCGGGCCCGAGGACCGCCGGGCCTTCCTGCGGCTCTCCCTCGTGGTGGTCGTCCGGTCCGTCGCGTTCATCGGGCTGAGCACGTTCATCGCCTTGTACGTACGCGAGCGCGGCGGTGGTGAAACCGCGGGGGCGGTGGCCCTGTTCGCCCTCTTCGCCGGCAGCGCTGGCGGCACCCTGCTCGGCGGCCGGCTGGCCTCCCGCTGGGGGCGGGTCACCACCGTCCGCCGGGCGTACGCGGCGGCCGCCCCCGCCGTCGCGGGCGTGCTCTTCCTGCCGCTGCCCCTGGTGTACGTCTGCGCGGCACTGGCGGCCGCCGCCCTGTACGTGCCGTTCTCGCTCCAGGTCACACTGGGCCAGGACTACCTGCCGGCCCGCATGGGCACGGCGAGCGGGGTCACCCTCGGCCTGACGGTCAGCGTGGGCGGCGTGGCGAGCCCCTTCATCGGCGCCCTCGCGGACGCCACCTCCGTACGGACGGCCCTGCTCCCCCTGGCCGTTCTCCCGCTGCTGGCCTGGGCCCTGGCCCGGCGGCTGCCGGAACCCGCGCCGGGCGCCTGAAGGGCGGCCGGGCCCCTGAAGGGCGGCCCGGCCGCCCGGGGTCAGCCCTTCGGGAGGGCGCGGTGGGCCTGCCAGGCGGCCAGGGCCTGCGGCCGGGTGCCCTCCGGGTGGCGGGCGTGCCAGTCGCGCAGGAAGCGGTTGAACTCGAACTGGGCGGCGACCTCCTGGGGTTCGGCCGCCCGGGCCCGGGTGCCGTGCCAGTGGGCGACGGCCTCGGCGAGGGTGTGTCCCGCGTGCCGGGCGACGTAGTCCCGCATGAAGGCGTCGAAATGGAATCCGGGCCCGATCTCCCGGACGAAGTACTCCCGGAGCACCTGGCTGCACCGCTGGCCCTCCGGGATCACGGTGTCCCCGTCGACGGGGGCCGTGAGCTGCCGCCCTGTGCTGCGGCGCCGGGCCCGGACCGGTTCCGGCGGCCGGAGCCCGTCGAGCGCCGCGGCCAGCCGGGCCGTCAGCGCGACCTTTCCACCCCCAGCGGAAAGGCCCATCTCTCGCGCGAGCGAGGACAGTTCGGCCAGCGTCCAGTACCAGCGCGTCAGCTCCGCCCCGGTCAGCGCCGGGGTCAGGGAGGGCCGGGACTCCCCGGCATTCGTACTCATGTTCCCATTTTAGGGGCGGGGACCGCCCGGCCGCCGCCACGCCGGTCGGCACGGACCAGGCGGCCGGGAAGGTGCGACCCGGGTTTCATGGGCCTGACCCGTGACGCCCGGATCCACCCGAGGAGATCCCGTGACCGCCACAGCCGACCGCACCCGCCCGACCCTCGACGACGGCACCGCCCTGGTCCTGATCGACCTCCAGCAGGGCATCCTGGCGCTGCCCACCACCCGGCCCGCCGCCGAGATCCTCGCGAACGGCATCACTCTCGCCGAAGCGTTCCGCGCCCGGAAGCTCCCGGTGGTGCTGGTCAGGGTCGCCTGGTCGCCCGATGGCGGCGACCTGCCCACCACCGACGTCGACCGCCCGGGCCCGGCCACCGCGCCGCCCGCCGCCTTCTCGGAGATCCCGGCCGAGCTCGCCGCCCTCGGCGACGTCGTCGTGACCAAGCGCCACTGGGGCGCCTTCACCGGGACCGAGCTCGACCTCCAGCTGCGCCGCCGCGGCATCCACCGGATCGTCCTGGCCGGCATCTCCACCAGCGTCGGCGTCGAGTCCACCGCGCGTACGGCCTGGGAGCACAGCTATTCCCTGGTCTTCGCCGAGGACGCCACGGCCGACACGGACCCCGCGTCCCACGCCCATTCGTTCGGCAAGATCTTCCCGCGCATCGGCAAGGTCAGCACGACCGCGGAGATCATCGCCGCGCTGAACGCCTGACGATATCCGGCCATTCACGCGTGGTCATGATCTGACGTGACATCAAATGGCCTGAATTGGTGCCGTTTCAGCTGTGGTTATGCTCATCACCCAAGTGAACGAGGACTTTTATCGATCGCTTATGGGCAGAGTGGGGCGGCCGATTGACACCCCCACGCGACCGCATGACCGGAGAACCGATGGACCGCAACCTTGTCATCCAGACCCCCGCTGGTGGCCAGGAGTTCGACGAGAGCCAAGTTCCGCTCTACTACAGCCGCAAGACCGTGGAAATCCTCCACAAGTACGGCCCCGGACCAAGGGTCCATTTCCACATGGGCCTCTTCGCCCCCGGGGCGACGCCGAACACCACGGTCACCCAACGCGTGCTCAAGCGCCGCATCGTGGAGTCCCAGGAGGCCATCGTCGAGCACGCCGCCCGCAGCTGGGGGGCGTACACCACACCCCCCGGCAGCGTCCTCGACATCGGCTGCGGAGTCGGCGGCGGGTCGCTCTACTGGGCCCAGGAGCACGGTGCGACGGTCACAGGGCTCACCGTCGCGGCCGATCACATACCCGTGATCGAGGACTTCGCCCGCCAGGCGGGCGTGGGCGACCGCGTCACCCCCCTCCTGGCCGACGTGCACGCGTTCACCGCCGACCGGAAGTACGACGCCGCGTACGCCAACGAGAGCTCCGGCTACATGGACCGCGAGCGGCTCTTCCAGGTCGTGGCCCGGTCGCTGAAGCCCGGCGGCTGGTTCGGCATCCAGGAGCACTTCATCTGCCGGCCCGAGTGGACCGAGTTCATCGACGGCTACTACAAGACGCGCCTCGGCACCCTCACCGAGTACCTGGCCGCCGCCGAGGCGGCCGGTTTTGAACTGGAGCAGGACGAGGACGTCACCGACCGCGTCGCCGAGTTCTGGGTCCAGTCCATGGCCTGGAACACCGCCGAACTGGACCGTGCGGAAGGCTGCGGCACCCCGTCCCACTGGTCGTGCGAGCGGCTCCGGGAGTCCGCCATCACACACGGCAAGCTGTTCCGCATCTGGCGCGACCACGCGCTGGAGACCCGGCTCCTGCTGTTCCGTCTCGGCGGGGGCAGCTGACGATGGCACCCGCGTACGGCGAGAACACCCGCCCCTCCCGCATCGGCTGGCAGCTGCCGCCGTTCTACTGGCCGTTCGAGAGGGGCCTGATCCACCCCAAGGCGGCCGAGCTCGAAGAGCGCTCCATCGCCTGGATCGACGCTTTCGGCCTCTACCCGGACGCCACCGAGCGCGCCTGGGGACTGGCCACGCGCAGCTCCGACCTCGTCAGCCGGATCCTCCCCTACGGCGACGTGGAGACGATGCTGCTCTTCGCCCAGTGGAGCTACTGGGCCTTCGCCGCCGACGACTGGCAGGACTCGGACACCGGTGCCGCTCGTACGGCGGCCGTCGCCGACCACGGGGCCCGGCTGATCCGTACGCTCGAGGTGCCCGGCTCCGGCCTCCTTGCGCCGGGACCGCACACGGCCGCACTGGACGACCTGGTCGCACGCACCCGGTCGATACTCACCTCGGAGCAGCTCCACCGCCTCACCGAGGGCCTGCGGGACTGGATTTTCGGCGCCGCCGCGCAGACGGCGACCGATGAGCGAGGCATTATGCCGAGCCTCAACGACTTCGCATCGACACGCATATCGGTCGGCGCGACCCGGTTCCTGCTGACCTGGTGCGATGTGGCGAACGGGATCCACGTACCGGGTGACGTGCTGTACTCCGCGCCCGTCCAGGCTCTGACCGACGCCGCCGGGTTCATCGTCGCCTGCGACAACGACGTGTTCTCGTACAACAAGGACGACCACCACCAGCCGCTGGAGCAGAACCTGCTCAACGTACTGGCCCGGCACCACGGCTGTACGCCCGCCGAGGCGCTGCCCGCCGCGTATGCGCTACGGGACCGGTCCGTGACGCTGTTCGTCCGACTGCGCGAGCAGCTGGCACGCAACGCCGACGAGCAGCTCGCGCGCCACCTCGTCTCCGTGGAGCACTGGGTGTCGGGGGACACCGAGTACCACAACCGGGCGCCACGATACGCCAGTCCGCGCAACCGCAACGCGCTTCCCGTCGAGGGGGCCTCGTTCGACATCACCTGGAGCGACACGCCCAGCGACCCGAGCACCGAGCCGCTGCCGATCCCGGCTCTCGCCTGGTGGTGGCAGCAGCTCGACGACTCGTCGCGCTGAAGTCAGCGGCGGCGGCGCAGGCGCGCCCACCAGGAGGCCCGGCCCGCCGGCCGCTCCCCCGCGGCGGGGACGGCCGTCGGCGCCGTCCGGGGCGGCTGGGCGGCCGGCCGGGGTACCGGCGTGGACCCGGTGACGGTGCTGCCGCGCGGGGTGAACCGTACGGGCAGCGCCACCAGGTGGCGGGACATGAGCGAGGACTTCCACTGGAGCTCGTCCTCGGGGACGGCCAGCTCCAGGTCAGGCAGCCGGGTCAGCAGGGTGTCGATGCCGGTGTCCGCGATGGCCCGGCCGATGTCCTGCCCGGGACACTCGTGCGGGCCGCTGCTGAAGGCCAGGTGGGAGCGGTTGCCGTGAACGGGCTCGGTCGCGTCGGGCCGGATCTCGGGGTCGACGTTGCCCGCCCCCAGGCCGAGCAGCAGCATGTCCCCGGCCTTGATCCGGGTTCCGGCCAGCTCCGTGTCACCGGTGGCCCAGCGTCCGAGGACCGTCATGAGCGGAGGCTCGTCCCACAGGACCTGCTCCAGCGCGTCCGGCAGCGTCATGTGCCCGCCGGAGAGGTTCGCGCGGAAGCGGCGGTCCGTGAGCACCACGCGCAGGGTGTTCGCGATCAGGTTGGCGGTCGTCTCGAAGGCCGCGATCAGCACCAGCCGCAGGTGCTCCACGATCTCCTCGTCGCCGAGCGCCGTGGGGTGCTCCAGCAACCAGGTGGTGAAGTCCCGGCCGGGCACCTCCCGCTTGCGTGCAACGAGTTCCCGGAGGGTGACCGAGATGTACTCGAAGCTCGCGACGGCCGTCTCGGTGCCCTGGATCATGTCGCGGGCCGCCTCGACGAGACGCGGGCCGTAGGACTCCGGCGCCCCGACGAGCTGGGTCATCACCAGCATCGGCAACGGCTCGGCGAAGGCGGCGACCAGGTCACCCTTCCCGGACTCGACGAAGGCGTCGATCAGCTGGTCGGCGAAGCGCTTCACGTACCGGCGGACGCCGCGGCGGTCGAAGCGCTCCAGGGACTCGGTGATCGCTCCGCGCAGCCGCTCGTGCTCGACGCCGTCGACGAAGTGACACACGGGCTGCCATGCGGTCATCGGCGTCAGGGGGTGGTCGGCCGGAACGTTTCCCTCCTGCTGGTCCCGCCAGTGGCGCGGGTCGCGGGCGAACCGGGACGGGGTGCGCGCCACGTCCAGGTTCTCGCGGTGGCCCAGCACCAGCCAGGCCGGGAGGTCGCCCTGGACGAGGACGGGCGCCACCGCGCCGTACTCGGCGCGCAGCTTCTCGTACAGGCCCATGGGGTCGGCCTCGGCCTCGGGCCCGTAGAGCCGGTGGGCCGGGCAGCCGGGCGGCGGGGCGGCCGCACCCGGCTGGGGGACGGGGGTGGTGCTCACAGTGCCTCCGGGGTCGCGGCGAGGGAGTGCAGGTAGCGCATCAGCGTCATCAGGACGTCGCGGCTGGAGTCGCGCCGCCGGGCGTCACAGAAGACGAGCGGTACAGACGCGGGCAGGTCGAGGGCGGCGCGCAGCTCCTCCAGGGGGTGCTCGGGCGCGTCGGGGAAGGAGTTGACGGCGACCACGAACGGTACTCCGCGCTCTTCCAGCCGGCCGATCACGTCGAAGCTGACCTCCAGCCTGCGGGTGTCGACCAGGACCACCGCGCCGAGCGCGCCCTCGAACAGGCCGCGCCACAGGAACCAGAAGCGCTCCTGGCCCGGCGTGCCGAAGAGGTAGAGCACCAGCTCCTCGTTGATGCTGATGCGGCCGAAGTCCATGGCCACGGTGGTGGAGGTCTTGCGTTCCACCCCCGCCGTGTCGTCGACGCCGACCCCGGCCTGGGTCATCGTCTCCTCGGTGGTGAGCGGCCGGATCTCGCTGACCGAGCCGACGAGGGTCGTCTTGCCGACCCCGAAGCCGCCCACGATCACCACCTTGACTGCGGCGGCGGCCGTGGCCGGCAGCGCGTCCTCGCGCCGGGGCGCGGTGGCCCGGTCAGAGCTTTCGAAGTCCATCGATGACTGCCTCAATCAGTGCCAGGTCCGGGAGTTTGGCGGGTGCGACGGGTGGGCGGGAGAGCACGTGCTTGGCGGCGAGCAGGTCACCGAGGAGTACGGTGACCACGCTCACCGGCAGGCCGAGATACGCGGAGATCTCGGCCACCGAGAGCGGCGACTGGCACAGCCGCATGATCGCCGCGTGCTCCGGCTGCATCCCGGGCCTGGGACCCGACTTGGCGATGATCAGCGTGACGAGGTCGACGTGGGTGGGGACTAACCCCCCACTGCGGCCGCCGGTGATCACGTAGAGCCGCTCGGGAGTGCCGTCCTCCCAGTCCCCGCCGGGGTTGCTCACGCCGGCTGCCCGTCGCGGCGCGGCGGGCTGCTCAGGTGTTCTCCGATCCGGGCGACGAGGTCGCGCATGCGCTGGCCCATCAGGCCCGCGTCGACGCCTTCGTCGGCCAGCACGGCGAGGAAGGCGCCGGCACCGGCCGCCATCAGGTAGAAGAAGCCGCCGTCCATCTCGATGACGACGAGCCGCATCCGCCCGCTGCTGCCCGGGAGTTCGGAGGCGACGGCTCCGGCGAGGCTCTGCAGTCCGGCGCAGGCTGCGGCGAGCCGGTCGGCGGTGTCGGTCTCCGCGCCGTACTGCGCCATGCGCAGGCCGTCGGCGGAGAGGACGACGACGTGGCGGGTCTGCGGAACGCTCTCGGCCAGGTCCTTGAGCATCCAGTCCATATTGGTCTGCTGCTGACTCATGGCTGTTCCCCCTTGCTCGCCGAGGCCGGCGAGGCGTCTGTGTTCTGGCTTGCTGCGCCGCTCCGGCTCGCGGTGGTCTGGCTCGCGGTGGTCTGGCTCGCGGTGGTCTGGCTCGCGGCGGTCTGGCTGTCCCCCGACAGGCCGCCCTGGAAGGCGGCGAGCCACATCCCGGGCTGTACCTCGGGCTGGGGGTCGGGCGCGGGCGCGGGCACGGCTCCGTACCCGTATCCGGCGCGGTCCGCGGCCGCCTCGGCCGCTGCCGTGATCCGGTCCCCGGTGGCGATCGGCTCCGGCGCCACGGCGCGGGTCTTGCGGCGGCGCTGCGGCAGGCCGTTCGGGGTCCGCTCGGTCACGGCGGGCACCTCGTCGGCGGCTGCCGGCATCCGGGGGCCGGTGACCGGGCGGGCAGCCGGTACTCCGGAGTCTGCGACCGCTGCCCCGGTCACGGCTGCGCCGGCCGGCGCCGGCGGGAGGGCGGCGCGGGGGCCCGAGGCGGTGCCGATGCCGTGGGCGACGCCGGTCGCGGCGGACGCGGTGGTGATCAGCTGTTGCGGGATGACGAGCACGGCCCGTACGCCGCCGTACGCCGACGCGCGCAGCGAGACCTGGAAGTCGTACGCCTGCGAGAGCCGGCCGACCACGGCGAGGCCCAGGCGCGGGGTCTCCCCGAGGTCGGTGAGGTCGATGCCCTGCTGCGCCTGGCGGAGCATGCGCTCGGCCCGCTTGCGGGCCTCCTCGCTCATGCTCACGCCGCCGTCCTCGATCTCGACGGCGATGCCCGAGTTCACGTCCACGGCGGTCAGATGGACCTTGGTCTGCGGCGGCGAGTAGCGGGTGGCGTTGTCCAGAAGCTCGGCGAGCGCGTGGATGAGCGGCTCGACGGCCGGTCCGACGACGGCGACCTGCGAGACCGAGTGGAGCTCGACGCGCTGGTAGTCGATGATCCGCGACATGGCACCGCGCAGCACGCTGTACAGCGGGACGGCCTTGCTCCACTGGCGGCCGGGCCGCGCACCGCCGAGTACGGCGATGGAGTCGGCGAGACGGCCGATGAGGGCCGTGCCGTGGTCGAGCCGCAGCAGGTCGCCGAACACCTCCGGGCTGCGGCCGTGCCGGTCCTCCATCTCCCGCAGTTCCTGGGCCTGTTGGTGCACGATGGCCTGGACGCGGCGGGCGATGTTGACGAAGGCCCGCTGCGCGGAGTCGCGCAGGTCCTCCTCGGCGACGACGGCGTCGAGCACCGAGCGCAGCACGGCGTGGTGCGCCGCCCTGAACTCCGGCGTCAGGCCGGGCCCGTGGATGTCGGGCTCCTCCAGGGAGGCGAGCACCTCCTCGGGGAACTCCCCCTTGCGCAGCCGCTCCACGACATCGGGCAGCAGCTCCTGCGCCAGCCGCACGGTCTCGGCCTGCTGCCGGTGCAGGGCCGCCTCGTGCGCGGCGACCGTCAGCCGCAGCGCGGCCACCGCCTTGCCGCGCCGGGCGGCCTCACCGCAGGACAGGGCAACGGCCACGAAGGCCACGGCGCCGATCCAGGCGACGGGGGTGCGGGCAGGTGCGGACACCTGCGCCACGGCGATCGCCGCAGCAGCGGCGGTCAGCAGGGCGGGCAGCGCCCATGCGACGGGTGAGGTGGGCCCTGGACTTCCGGGCGACGATCCCACGCGAACCATCAGAACCCTCAAACGATCGAAAGCGAATGATCATATGACAACGGCCCGGAATCTTAGCGTCTATGTGCACGGCTCTTGACAGCAGGTCATGATCCGGACGCAGCAGGCGGGTTGGCCCTCCCCGATCTGGCCGAAACCCGCAGCCCCGTCACCAATCCCACGTGCCCCGAGCAGCCCCCGCCACCCCAGTCCGCGCACGCGTCCGCCCCCACCACCACCCACCCGAAGCCCCTGACCCGCCACCCAGGGAACGGCCGAATCCCACCACCGCCGGCCAAGCGGCTCATCGCCCGCTCGTCATGCGGCCAGGACGCGACCCGGGCGACGACGGTCTCCCGCGAACTCCTCCCTCACGTAAGTGGCATCGCAGGGCATCGTGCCTAGCGGCGGCAGGGGGCACTGACGTCCAGGTCGCTCAGGTAGCGCTCGTACTCGGGCCCGGAGAGCTCGTCCGGGACCAGGGCGCACAGGGTGCGGCGCCAGGTGGTGATGTCGATGCCGCGCCAGGTGAGGGAGCCGTCGGCGGTGAGGGTGAGCAGGCCGCCGTCGGGGACGGGGAAGATCCGCACGAAACCGGGTCCGCCCAGCGGCCAGGAGCCGAGCGTGTCGCCGGTCGCCGCGTCCCAGAAGTTCAGGCGGCTCTCCGTGTCGGTGTCGGAGGCCTGCATGACGAGCCGGGAGTCCGGGCTGAACACGGCGCGAGTGTGGGCGTTTCGGGCCACGACGGAAGCGGTGACAACAGTGCCGTCGGACACGTCGAGGACGGAGGTGCGGGAGTCGCTGTCGACCACCGCCACCTTCGACCCGTCGTCGCTCACCACGACATCGTCGATCCTCTGGCCGGTGACCTTCGTCTCGCGGACGTGCCGCAGCTTGCCGTCTGCGGTCCAGCGCCACACGGTGGCCGTGCCGAAGACGTCGGTGGCTGCCAGCACCCTGGCGTCCTTGCTGACCGCGAGCCGGTCGATGCCCTTCTTGTCCGTCAGCACCTGGCTGACCTCCATGGTGCGCAGGTCGACCACCATGACCCCCTGGGGCCAGACGCCCACGACATGCTGGTCGTCGCCCACCGTCTCGATGGTGTGCGTTCCCTTGCCGTTGTAGAGGTAGGGGCCCTTGGCGCTGAGCGTGCGCTCCTTGCTCCCGCTGGTGGGGCCGTCCCAGACGGAGAGGCTGCCCGCGCTGTCCGCGAACACGACGCGGCGGCCGTCACGAGAAGCCGTGAAGGCCTCGGCCCCGTGGAGGAGGCTGCCGGCCTTGATCGGGCCGGTATTCGGATCGGTGAGCAGCCAAATATCAGTACCGCCCTGTGCGTTCTTGCGGAAGCCGACCCGGCCGTCATCGGACAGCTCGGCGGGCCTGAGTCCGTCGTCATTGGGGAGCGTTCGGACGGTCGGGGCGCTCCCGCGGAAGAGGGACACCGCGCCGTCGTCGGATCCGGCGGCAACCCACATGCCGTCTCCGGAAGCGGAGAGGCTCTGCACCTGGAAGCCGAACGAACCGAGGGTGCGCTGCTTGCGGCGCTGGGTGTCGTAGACGGCGACGGTCGCGTTCTCGGCGCCGATCAGGATCTGGCGGTTGTCGGGCGTCGGGGCGGTGATCAGGGCTGCACCGGACGTCGGGGGCTCGGCCCTGGGGGAGGCGTGCAGCTTGCCGGCGTCGTCGAAGGAGAGCGTGACGGCATCCGAGCCGGCGTCGGAACGGCTGAGCTCGGCGCCGGATGCCGTGTCCCAGACCGCCATGCGCAGAGCGTCGACGTTCGGCTCGTGGAAGGCCGCGGCCATCCGGCTCCCGTCACGGGACAGCGCGAAGGCCTTCAGGTGCATGAAGGCGCCTGCGAGGTCCTCGCCCTTGCTCGCGACGATCTCGCGGAGCAGCTTCCCCCGTCGTACGTCCCACACGTCGATCACGTTGAACGAGCGCTCCATGAAGAGCAGCCCGCCGTCGGCGCTGAGTTCGAAGACACCGCCACCGAGTGGTAAGCCCTTCGCCTGCAGCACCGGCAGGTCCTTGCCGGAGCGAATGTCGAAGAGGTGGATGTGCTGCTGCTCACCCTTCGGGGCGTCGGCGTCCCATCCTGTGCAGTAGGCGAACGTGCTGCCGTCGCGGCTCACCGCCACCCGCGTCGGGCTGCTGCTGCCGCCGGACCCGACGAAGTCGGCGGCAACGCCCGAGCCGCCTTGGAAGTGCCGGGCCGCGTTGGCGTTGGCCTCCACCGCCCGGGCCAGGGCCTGGGCGGACTCGCTGGTCGGCTTGACCTGGTCGGCGTAGAGGGCGTACTGGGCGGACTTGCGCGGGTCGATGTCAGCGATCTGCACCGCACGGGCCGAGAGGGCCTGGGAGGCGGAGGTACGGGCGCGGGCGAGGGCCTCTTCGCGTTTCGCAGTTGCGTAGAAGAAGGCGCTCGTGGTGGCTACGGCGAGGGCCGCCAGCAGGGCCAGCGCCGCGTTCTTGGTGCGGTTCCTCCTGCGCTGCTGGCGCAGGTCCTCGCTTTCCAGCTCGTCCTTGGTGCAGCCATGGACCGCGGCCGCGAGGGTGGCCACCTTGCCGCGGAACTCACCCGGCTTCAAGGCACGTTCGGCCGGCTCGCTCGCGCGAAACCTCCGTAGGTCCACCCACAGCGGCTCGGTGCGAAACACGCCACGCAATACCTCGGCGGGAATGGCGGTCGTGCGAACCCAGTCGAAGTCGCCGGCTGCCTCGTCCCAATGGATCTCGCCGTCACTGAGCGCGATCAGGAACCGGCCACGGGCTTCGGCCTCGGGGTGGTCACGCCAGAAGACGAGCTCCTCGCGGACCCAGCGCGAGGCCGCCGCCTCGGGAGAGGCGATGTAGATGAAGTACCGGGACCGCTCCAGCTCTTTCAGGATGGAACCCGGGAGATCGGTGCTCGCGCCCAGGCTGTCGGTGTCCCGGAAGACGTTGAGCGCACGCAGGCTCTGCCAGGGACGGCCGATCTTGTGCAGTCCCTTGTGGACGGAAGCGGCCAGGGGGACGTCGGCCTTGTGGCTGTACGAGATGAAGGCGTCGCGTTGCATGTACTCATTCCTTGTGGGGGCTGCAGGGCGCGGTGATGTCCAGGCCCTTGAGGATGCCGTGCGGTCCCTTCTGGAGTGCCTCCGCCAGCGGAACGTCCGCCCGATGGCTGTGGGAGACGAAGGCATCGCACTTCAAGATCGTCCCCCCCCTGACGCCCCGCACTCGACCTCGCAACTCGTAGAGTGGCATGCGGAGTTCTTGCCACGGGAAGGTTGCGGGGATGGGTTTGCGACAGAGGTTGGGGCGGCGGCGCGGTGGTGGCGGGTTCGCGCCGCAGGAGATCACGGTCAAGCTCACCATCCCGTTCGTCGGCGAGATCAGCGGCGTGTGGGAACCCGTGGACCTCGAACGGCAGGCCGCCTGGGAGCTGTACGTCGAACTGGCCACCCGTATCTCCGTCGTTGAGCTCGGCGAAGACGAAGGGCTGCTGCGGGAGGCGCTGTCGTCGCTGTACACGGTCTTCGCGACGACACGAGAGATCCTGCGCCGGTACGGGCCGGCGGTGGCACCCCGCGTGGCACCTGGCAAGGTGACCTTCGGAGCGCTGGCGGTGAATGTCCTGAACTTGTCCATCAGGCCATTACTCAGCAAGTGGCACCCGCTGCTCACCGCGCACGAGGCGGGGCGTGGCAGCCATGTCGATCCGGTCGCGCACGAGCGCCGGTGGGGGCGGGCTGCCGAACTGCGGGCGGAGATCGAGTCCGTGCGCAAGGTGCTGCTGTCGCTGGCCCAGGCGTTGAACGAGGTGGCGGGGGCAGGCGACCTGATCACCGTGCGGGTGCCGCACCAGGCCGATTCCCCGGCGGGTACCGGGACCGCGTCGGGACCGTCCTAGGGGGTGTCGTCAAAGTAGCGTCGTCCGCCCGTGAGGGCGGGGCCGGCGGGGTCTGGTGCGTGTGATCGCAAGGCGGAGGTGGGGGTCCCCCCGCCGAAGGCAGGGGGAGGAGGCGACGCTCGCGTCGTCGACCGACGACAACGCCGCGAGCGCGCGTGCCAGACCCCGCCGGCCTGGGGGCACCTCCCAGCGGTAGCTGGGGGAGGGACTTTGACGACACCCCCTAAGCCACCCCGGCCGGCCGGGGAGTACCTCCGCACGTGGAGACGGTCGGCGCTGCGGGCCGAGCGCCCAAGCCCGCCCAAGGCCGTCCCCGTCAGCCTGGCTGAGCGCTTCCCGGTCTGTGACGAAAGGTGATACGACAGCCGCAGAGAACGCGCAAGAGCCCTGCCTCACCGTAGTGAGACAGGGCTCCGAAATGCGACCACGAGGCGAACCTCTGGTCGGGACGACAGGATTTGAACCTGCGACCCCTTGACCCCCAGTCAAGTGCGCTACCAAGCTGCGCCACGTCCCGTTGTGCTGTTGATCTGGGGTTTCCCCCGTCCCTGCGGCACATGCAGAACATTACCCCACGTGGAGGGGTGCGCATGCACCGGTTTCCGGCGGGAGGGAGGATGGCCCGGTGAACGGACGGGATCGGGACGGTGAGGGGCGGGCGCGGAGCGCGCGGCCCCGGGACGGGCTGGGGCGGCCGCTGCCCTACGGGGCGCAGGGGGTGGAGCGGCAGCCCGAGGGGGTCGTGCGGACGCCCGCCGAGACGCTGGTCGAGGCGCAGCGGCTGCTGGACGGCGGGATGCCGTTCCATGCGCACGAGGTGTTCGAGGACGCCTGGAAGTCCGGCCCGCCGGCCGAGGCACCGCTGTGGCGGGCTCTGGCGCAGCTGGCGGTCGGCCTCACGCACGCCGCACGCGGAAACGCCGTCGGCGGCGCCCGCCTGTTGCGCCGCGGGGCCACTGCCCTGGCCGGGCCCGACACGGGGGACGGGGCGGGGTCGAGCGCCGGAGTCGGCCGGGCGCGGGAGCCCTACGGGATCGACGTGCCGGGGCTGGTCCGCTGGGCCCGGGAGTTGGCCGGGCGGGTTGAGGCCGGGCCGGCCGTCGATGCGGCGGCCGAGGCCCCGCGGCTCGCCGCGCCGCCGGACGGCCCGGACCCTGTCTGACCCCGGCCGGGCTCGCCGGTGGTGCCGCTGCGGGCGGCCGGGGCCCGGCGACGGCTACGCCGGCTCGAGGAGGTCCCAGCGGTTGCCGTAGAGGTCCTCGAAGACGGCCACCGAGCCGTACGTCTCGTGGCGCGGCTCCTCCAGGAAGCGGACGCCCTCCGCCGTCATCCGGGTGTGGTCCCGGGCGAAGTCGTCCGTGTACAGGAAGAAGCCGACCCGGCCGCCCGTCTGGTCCCCGACCCGGGAGCGCTGGGCCTCGTCCTTGGCGCGGGCCAGCAGCAGTGCCGCCTCGGTGGCACCGTTCGGGCGGACCACGACCCAGCGGGAGCCGTCCGGGCGGGCGGTGTCCTCGACGAGGGTGAAGCCGAGGGCGCGGGTGTAGAAGTCGATGGCCTCGTCGTAGTCGTGGACGACGAGCGCGGTGAGGGCGATGTAAGCGGGCATGGGACTCATTCTGCTGGTCCGGTCAGCAGGACCACCTCCAGGGTGCGCGGGCCGTGCACACCTTCCACCCGGTCGAGCTCGATGTCGCTGGTGGCGGAGGGTCCGGAGATCCAGGTCAGCGGCCGCGTCGGGTCGAGGCGGCGCAGGGCCTGCGGGACCGAGTCGACCACCTGGCCGGGCACCCGGACCACGCAGATGTGGTGGTCGGGGACGAGGGTGATGCGGCGACGGCCCTGCTCGGGGCCGCCGTCGAGGACGATCGTGCCGGTCTCGGCGATCGCCAGCGCGCAGCCGGTCACCACACTGTCCACCCTGTCCAGTTCGCCCGCCGTGGACACGGCCCGGTCGTGGATGCGGGTCGGGTCGGCTGCCGAGAGCCAGTACGGGGGCAGGGCCGGCGGCACGAGCACGGTCTGTGCGCCCCGCGCGGCCAGCAGTCGCATCAGGAGCGGCGCGAGGCCGTCCTCGTCCACCCGGTGGACCTTCGCGCGGTACTCGGCGAGGTTCGCGGCGAGGAGGTCCGCCGTCTGCGCCGGCGTACGGGTGCCGTGGACCTGGAAGTAGTCCCGGGGGACGGCGGGGTCCGGGGCGCCGTCCGCCACGGCCCGGCGGATCCGGCCCAGGATGCGGTCCCTGCTGCTCATGCCCGCCCTCCCCGCTCCCGCGCCCACCAGTCGCGGAACGGCTCCGGCGGGAGCTCGGGGAGGTCCCGGGCGTCCGTCCATGCACGGCCGGGGCCCGGCAGCCGGCGCGGCCGCAGCCGCCGGGCCCGGGCCAGGAGGCGCTCCCCCGCGCGCAGCGCGGCCGGGCGGTCCAGGAGCAGGCGGGCGGCCCGCATCGCGGCCCGTTCGGCGGTGTGGCCGTGCGCGGGGCGGATCCGCACGCGGACGCCCTCGCGGGTCACCGGGCCGCCCTGGGCCACCCGTTCGCGCAGGTGGACGAGGACCTCGGGGATGTCGATGGCGACCGGGCAGACCTCGTAGCAGGCCCCGCACAGGGTGGACGCGTACGGCAGCGAGGCGTCGATCTCACTGCCCGTACCCCGCAGTTGGGGGCTGAGGATGGCGCCGATCGGCCCGGGGTAGACCGAGCCGTACGCATGGCCGCCGGCGCGCTCGTACACCGGGCAGACGTTCAGGCACGCGGAGCAACGGATGCAGCGCAGCGCCTGGCGGCCCACCTCGTCGGCGAGGGTGTCGGTGCGGCCGTTGTCGAGGAGGACGAGGTGGAAGGCGGAGGGGCCGTCGCCGTCCGCCCCTCTCGAAGGGCCCAGCCCCGTCCACATCGTCGTGTACGGGTTCATCCGCTCGGCCGTGGACGAGCGCGGCAGCGTCTGGAGGAAGATCTCCAGGTCCCGGAAGGTCGGCACCACCTTCTCGATGCCGACCACCGAGATGAGGGTCTCGGGCAGCGTGAGGCACATCCGGCCGTTGCCCTCGGATTCGAAGACGACCATGGTGCCCGTCTCGGCGACCATGAAGTTGGCGCCGGAGACCGCGACCTTCGCGCGCAGGAACTTCTCGCGCAGGTGGAGGCGGGCGGCCTCGGCGAGCTCGCGCGGGTCGTCGCCGAGGCCATCGGGCGCGGGGCGGCCCCAGCGGCCCATCTCCGCCGCGAAGATCTCCCGGATCTCGGCCCGGTTGCGGTGGATGGCCGGGACGAGGATGTGCGAGGGGCGGTCGTGGCCGAGCTGCACGATGAGCTCGGCCAGGTCGGTCTCGTACGCGGCGATCCCCGCCGCCTCGAGGGCCTCGTTGAGGCCGATCTCCTGGGTGGCCATGGACTTGACCTTGACCACCTCCCGGTGGCCGGTGGCCAGCACCAGCCCGGTCACGATCCGGTTGGCCTCGTCCGCGTCGGCCGCCCAGTGGACGGTGCCGCCGGCGGCCGTCACGGACTCCTCCAGCTGGAGCAGGTAGCGGTCGAGATGGCGCAGGGTGTGGTCCTTGACGGCCTTGCCCGCCGCGCGCAGCCGGTCCCAGTCGGCCAGCTCGGCGACCGCCCGGGCCCGTTTGTCGCGGATGGTGTGGGTGGCGTGCCGGAGGTTGGCGCGCAGCACCCCGTCCCCGACGGCCTCCCGCGCCGCCTCCGGGAAGGCGGGGAAGGCGGGGAACGATGGCATCCCCACGAACGTGCCCGTCATCGCAGCGGTTCCTCCTCCGTCGAGGCCAGGATCTCGGCGAGGTGCAGGGCGCGCATCGCGTCCCCCCTGCGGTGCAGGATCCCGCCGAGATGGGCCAGGCAGGAATTGTCGGCGCCGCACAGCACGTCCGCGCCCGTCCCCACCGCACTGTCGATCTTGTCGGTGCCCATCGCCGCCGACACGTCCGGGTTCTTCACGGCGAAGGTGCCGCCGAAGCCGCAGCACTCCTCGGCGCCGGGCAGCTCGACCAGGTCCAGGCCCTTGACGGCGGCCAGCAGCCGCCGCGGGCGGTCCCCCAGCCCGAGCCCCCGCAAGCCATGACAAGAGGGGTGATAGGTGACGGCGTGCGGGAAGTACGCGCCCACATCGGTCACCCCGAGTACATCGACCAGGAACTCGGTCAGCTCGTAGACGCGCGGTACGAGGTCCTCCGCCTGCGCCACCAGCCCGGAGCCCCGCCCCTCCTGCTCCGCCAGGCGGGCGATGCGCGGGTAGTGGGCGCGGACCATCGCGGCGCAGGAACCCGACGGGGTGACCACGTACGGGTACCCCGCGAAGGCCGCGGCGGTGCGCCGCAGCAGCGGTTCGCTCTCGCGCCGGTAGCCGGTGTTGTACTGCGGCTGGCCGCAGCAGCTCTGGGCCGCCGGGAAGTCCACGCCGACGCCGAGCCGCTCCAGCAGGCGTACGACGGCGATGCCGGTCCGGGGGTACAGCGCGTCGTTGACGCAGGTGACGAACAGGGCGGCACGCATGACGGGCAGAATAGCGGCGTGAAGAAGTTCTCAGTGATCGGCATAGGCGCGGGCGACCCGGACCACCTGACCCTCCAGGCGGTCAAGGCGATCGGCGCGGCGGACGCATTCCTCATCCTGGAGAAGGGCGAGGAGAAGGCGGATCTGACCGGGCTGCGGCGCGCGATGCTCGACGAGCACGCCCGCCCCGGCCACCGGCTCGTGGAGGGCCGCGACCCGGACCGGGACCGGACCCCGGACCAGTACGCGCCGACGGTGGACGGCTGGCGCAGCGCGCGGGCCGAGATCTTCGAGCGGTTCATCGCCGAGGACCTGGCGGAGGGCGAGACCGGGGCGTTCCTGGTCTGGGGCGACCCCTCGCTGTACGACTCCACGCTCGCCATCCTGGACGAGGTGCTGGAGCGGGGCCGGGTGGCGTTCGAGCACGAGGTCGTGCCCGGCATCAGCAGCATCTCCTCGCTGCTGGCCCGGCACCGGACCAACCTGAACCGGGTCGGCCGGCCGGTCCAGATCACCACCGGGCGGCGGCTGGCCGAGGGCTGGCCGCAGGACGTGGACGACGTGGTGGTGATGCTGGACGCGCGCCACGCCTTCACGGCCCACCTCGACCAGGACCTCTTCATCTACTGGGGCGCCTACGTCGGCACCCCGGACGAGATCCTGGTCTCGGGGAAGCTGGCGGAGGTCTCCGGCCGGATCGAGGAACTCCGGACCGAGGCCCGCGCCCGCAAGGGCTGGATCATGGACACGTATCTGCTCCGGCGCGGCTGAGCACCCCTACAGGTAGGCCGGAAGCTCGGCGGCGAGGCGTTCGTACTCCTCGGGCCGGTTGTAGACCTGCCCGCAGACGCGGACGCCTCCGCCGCCCGGCCACGGCCAGATCAGGACCCGGATGCCCAGGTCCGCCGCGATCCGCTCGCGCAGGGCGCGCGCGCCCTCGTAGGTCTCGGCGGTGCCGGGCGGGAGCCGCAGGGAACGCATGGCGAGGCCCTCGGTGTACGGGAGCGGGGTGATCCCGGGGATCTCGGCGAGCAGGGCCGCGCCGTGGGCGGCCAGTGCGCTGTTGTGGGCCCGCACCTTCGCGGCGTCGAGCCGGTCGAGGAGGTCCAGGCCCTCGGGGGCGGCGAGCCAGCCGGTGTAGTCGGCGGTGGCGCGGTTCTCGACGGAGCGGGGGAACCCGTCCGCGTCCTCCCAGGAGGGCACGAGCGCCCGGACCCGGCTCCGGTGTCCGGGGGCGACGGCGAGGACGGCGCTGCCGGAGGGTGCGTACCCCCACTTGTGCAGGTTGCCGAACCAGAAGTCGGCGCCCCCGGCGAGGGGGTCCGCGACCATGCCGGGGGCGTGCGCCCCGTCCACGACGGTGGTGACCCCGCGGGCGGCCAGGTCGGCGAGCAGCCGGGGCGAGGCGATGAGCCGGGCGGTGGGCGAGCTGATGTGGTCGAACAGCGCCACCTTGGTACGGGGCGTCAGCCCGGCCAGCACGGTCTCGCGTACGGCGTCCTCGTCGGGCAGGTTCGGGTCCAGGGCGACGGTGGTGACCCGGGCGCGGCGGGCGGCGGCCGCGACGACGGTGCCGTAGCCGTGGTCGGTGACCAGGATCTCGTCGCCGTCGGCGAACGGGACGGCGTCGAGGGCGAGGTTGGCGCCCTCGGTGGCGTTGGCGATGAAGGCGATGCCGTCGGGGTCGGCGCCGAAGTGCCGTGCGATGCGGGCGCGGGCCCCGGCGATCCGGTCCGCGGCTCCGATGAAGAAGGCGTCGGGATCGGCGTGCGCCTCCTCGCGCAGGGCGGCCTGGGCCTCCTGCACGGGGATCGGCACCGCGCCGAACGACCCGTGGTTGAGGTGGGCGATCTCCGGGTCCAGCCGGAACAGCCCGGGTCCCCCCGGGAACACGGCGGGCCCGGCAGGACGCAACGGCGCGGCGGGGGTGGTCGGGTCGGTCACGGATCCTCCGAGGGGTGGTGTGCGGTTGCCCGCATGATGCGGGCCGCCCCCGGACGCCCGGAAGGGCCAATACCGTGAAGGTGGCCGGTACCCGCTCGTTCCGCCCTAGTCCCGCCCGCTGGTGACGGCGTAATACTGCAGGTCCTGGACCTTCACCGTGCGGTCCGCCGCGTAGGGCAGTTTCACCTCCGCGCCGGGCTTGCCGTCGCGGACCACCACCGCCGAGCTGGTGCCCGGGCGCAGCGGGAGCAGCGCGGAATGGATGCCCGCCGGAGCCTCGTGCTCGTCCCGGGCCGTGCCCACCGCCGTACGGACGGTCGCCGGGGCAGTCAGGAAGCTGAGCACCTCCACCGTGTCGCGGGGTGCGGCGCTGCCCTTGCGCAGGGACATCACCAGCGACTGGCTGCCCGTGGGGTCGGCCGCGGCGAACTGGGTGCGCGCGGAGACGTACAGCGTGTCGCGGACGATCTCCGGCCAGCTGCCCGTCTTGAACTTGGTCAGGTAGTACGAGGAAAGGTCCAGGTAGGCGTACCCGTTGTGCAGCGAGGGCGCGAACTGGCTGCCTTCCGAGTAGTCGTTCCAGGTGGTGAGCTGCACCCAGTCGGCGCCGTCGTCGATGGCGTGCGTCCAGGTGGAGCGCAGCGTGGCGGTGTTGCCGGCCTCGTCGTAGATGCCCTGGTTGGGGCGGGCGTCCTGGACCGACACGGGCTGCATCCAGATCTTGCCCATGCCGTGGGCCCGCTGCACGTCGCGGGTGGCGCTGTCCTGGCCGACGTAGCTGCGGCTGCCCCACTCGGAGAAGCCGTGGCTGATCGGCGCGAACCGTGCACTGTTGGCGTCGAAGTCGAGGAACGTCGGGACGAAGGCGGTGCGGATGCCGTGCCGGCTCTTGAGGAGGTCGAGGACCTTCGTCCACCAGGCGACGTCCTTCGCCTCCGCCTTGAACGGGGAGACGACGAGCCGGCCGTCGCCGAGGCGGTGCGCGGCGGGGGCCTTGCCGAGGGCGGCGACGGCGTCGGCCAGCACGCCGGGATCGTCGGTGTTCAGCGAGGTCATGTCCGGCATCAGCATGATCTTGAACGCGGGGTCGACCGCATGGGCGGCCTCCATCAGGAGGTGGGCGCGGTCCCGGTTCGGCCCGGACAGGGAGAGCATGTCGAGCGTGAACCCGTCGAGCCCGGCGGCGCGGGCGGTGCGCACCTCCTGCTCGAGGTTGGCACGCTCCCAGTTGCCGCCCTTGGGCCGTACGGGCAGCGGCCGGTCGCGCAGCAGGCCGCCGTACCGCTCGTGCTTGCCGTTCTCCCCGCCCGGGTCCAGGTAGTTGCGGGTGTAGTAGTCGGCGTCGGCGCTCGCGTTGTCCAGCGAGAGCGGGTACGGGGTGAAGTAGTGCGCGAACACCAGTTTCCTGCCCGCGCCGCCGGTACGCAGGGCGGCCGGTGCGGGCAGGTCGAAGGGCAGGGCTCCGGCGGGCCGTTGACCGTCGGCGTCCCCCGCGCCGGCAGCGCTGCCCGGGCTCTGGTCCTCACCGCCCGGGCTGCCGCCGGGGGCGGGCGGGGCCTGGCCGGTGGCGTCCGGCGTGGGGCTCCCGGAGCCGGTGCCGGTGCCGGCGGACCAGGGCGTGCCGATCGCGGAAGCGGCGGCGCCGTCCTGGCCGGAGGCACGGGCGAACGGGTCCCAGGCGATGCCGGTGGCGGCGCAGACGCCGACGAGCAGGAAGGCGGCGGCGAGCAGGGTCAGCAGCGGCCGGCCCCGGAACCCCCGGCGGCGGCGGTGCGAACTCATCGTGGATGCCCTCCCCCTGCACTGTGCCCCGGTTGCGGGACCTGCACAGCAGTAGAGCCGATCGGCGGCTTCCGGACAACCGTTCGCAGGGGCACGGGGCGGCAACCGGCCCCGGGCCGGCCGGAGGTCAGGAACGGGCGGCGGCGACGTTCACGTTCTCCAGGATTCCGAGGGCGTCGGGGACGAGGACGGTCGCCGAGTAGTAGGCGCTGACCAGGTAGGACATGATCGAGCGCTGGTCGATGCCCATGTAGCGGACGTTCAGGCCGGGTTCGTACTCCTCGGGGATCGCGGTCGGGCGCAGGCCGATGACGCCCTCCTGCTCCTCGCCGGTCCGCAGCGCGAGGATCGAACTGGTGTGGCCGCCGACGATCGGGATCTTGCCGCAGGGCAGCAGCGGGATCCCGCGCCAGGCGGGCACCGACTTGCCCTGGACCTCGGCGGAGTCGGGGACGAGCCCGCGCTTGTTGCACTCGCGGAAGAAGGCGGCGATGGCCTTGGGGTGGGCCAGCAGCACCTTGGTGCCGCGGCGCATGGTGACCAGCTCGTCGAGGTCGTCGGGGGTGGGCGGCCCGGACCAGGTGTTGATGCGCTGCTCGTACGCGGCGTTGTGGAGCAGCCCGAACTCCCGGTTGTTGACGAGCTCCCACTCCTGGCGCTCGCGCAACGCCTCGACGGTCAGGCGCAGTTGCTGCTCGAACTGGTTCATAGGATCGTTGTAGAGGTCGGCGACGCGGGTGTGGATCTGCAGGACGGTCTGGGCGAGGGAGAGTTCGTACTCGCGCGGGCTGAGGTCGTAGTCGACGAAGGTGCCGGGCAGCAGGGCCTCGCCCGCGTGGCTGGAAGCGAGCTCGATGTCGGCCTCCCCGCGCCGGTTGACCGGGCGGCGGCCGTTCTCCACGTACTGTTCGAGGTGGGTGCGCAGGGCGGCGGAGCGCTCCAGTACCTCCTGAAAGGCGCGCCAGCGCAGCACCATCACGGTTCCGGCGGTGGCGGCCCGTACGGAGTAGTCCCAGCGCGGTTCGGGCCGGCCGAGGGCGTCGTCGCCGAGCTGGTCGCCGTCGGCGACGACGCCGAGGACGTCCGGCGCACCGTACTTGCCCTGGGCGCGCTTCTCGAGGCGGCCGTGGGCGATGACGAAGACCTCCTCCACGGGCGCGCCCTCCTCGACCAGGGTGTCGCCTGCGCGCAGGTCCCGTTTCACGAAGCGGACGGCGAGGTCCTCGAGGACCTCCTGGTCCTGGAAGCCCTTGAGGGTGGGGAGTTCACCCAGGGTGGGCGCGAGGATGCGCACGTCGTCGGCGCCGGTCTGCACGAAGGAGACCCGGCCGCGGCCCACGGCGTGGCTCAGGCGCCGGTTGACGCGGTAGGTGCCCGCGGTGACGTCCACCCAGGGCAGTACGCGCAGCAGCCAGCGGGAGCTGATGCCCTGCATCTGGGGGACGGACTTGGTGGTGGTCGCGAGGTTTCGGGCGGCCGCGGTGCTGAGGGCGGCCTGCCGGGCCGCCGCTTCGGCCTCGGGGGTGGGGGCTTCGGGGGTGGTCATGCCGGGGTCCCTCCGTGCGTCGGGCCGTGCGTCGGGCCGTGCGTCGGGCCGTGCGTCGGGCCGTGCGTCGGGCCGTGCTCCTGACCGTGCGTCGGGCTGTCGTCCCGGGCCGGGTCGCGGCCCGCGGAGTTGTAGCGGGCGGTGGTGCGGTGCCATTCCAGATTTCCGCCGAGCCAGGCCCATACGTCGGCCAGGAAGCGGATCAGCGGCGGGAATCCGGCCGCGGCGAGGAGGGCCGACTCCTCCTCGAAGGCGCGTACGAGCTCGTCGTGGAGGTCGGCGGAGCGGCGGACCGCCTCGGCCCGCGAACAGCCCTCCTCGGCCTCGATCAGCGCGGGCAGGTTGTAGTTGACGGCCGCGCTCTCGTCCTCGCGGTGCATGGAGTAGAGGTCGTTGACGATGACGCTGGCGGAGGCGGCCTTGAGGACCGCGCCGCGCACGCGCGGGTCGGCGTACGCCTCGACGGGCAGCTCGTAGCCGCCGGCCGGGTCGAGCATCACCATGGTGGGCATGAAGCTGTTGTCCTGGCGGACGGCGAGGAACTCCCAGACGGGCGGGGTGCGCCCGGAGACCCGCCAGCCCGCCTCGGCGGTGTAGCCGGAGAACAGCGCGGCCATCTCGTGCCGGTAGCGGGTGAGCTGGGAGCGGGTGGCGTACCGGGACAGGTGCGCGGTGCTGGAGCGCAGCGCGACGAGGACCGGGTCGGCGCGCATGGCCTGCTCCAGCCGGGGTGCGTAGCGGGCCGGCAGATGGGCCGGGTCGATGGCGGCCAGGGCCTGGGACAGGTGGGTGGCGATCTGCAGAGGGACGGCGCCGGCGCTCTCGTCGTCGCAGTAGTAGTCGTCGGTGGCCCACTGGGCGAGGGTGCACTTGGCGGGGGCGAGCAGCCGGTCCGGGTCCTCGACGTGGGCGTACGTGAGCATCGTGTACCGGCCGAGCGAGAGCTCCCGTACGTCGTCCAGCCGGCCGGCGTAGATCCCGGTCTCCTCGGCCCAGGCGATGAGCCGGTCCTCGACCGTCTCGGCGAGGGCCGGGTCGTCGCGCTGCGGGGGCGGGCAGTACAGCTCGGGGACGGCGGGGTTCCCCCGCGACCGCCCGGGCGCCGCGGGGGTCGCTGCCGCTGCGGGAGTCGGAAAGGGCACGGCGGCCGGCGCCGGGGGCGGGAGGGCGGGACGGATGCGCAGGGTGCTGGTGCCGGGGCCGCCCGGCCCCCCGCGCAGCCGGGCCAGCAGTGCCGCACGCGACGGTACGGGAGGGGCGGACAGGACGGGCAGGGCGGACCGGTCGGCCAGGGCGGACAGGTCGGGCGGGTGGGCGGGGTCGGCAGCGGGCGGATGCTTCTGCATGGCATGACAGTGCGATGCGGGCCCGGCGCACGGGTAGCCGCCCCGGCGCCGGCCCTGTTGAAAATCCGACGCGGTTGAAGCTCTGAACGGATGTACGAGGAGGCCCCCGTCACGTTCCCGCGGCCACCCGCTCCAGCAGCGGCCGTACGACCCCGCTCGCGCGCACGGCCCGCAGCCGCCCCCGCATCCGGCGCAACGCGTCCGTCACCCGGGCCGACTCCAGCTGCGGTACGACGTCCAGGACCTCGTGCCAGGCGGCGCAGGCCCGCTCCAGGTGCCCCTGGCCCAGGTGGAGTTCGGCGAGCCGGGCCGCCGTGACCGCCCGCGCGCGGCGCTCCGCCGCCGGCCGGTGGCGCAGCGAGGCGCCGAGCGCGGCGATGGCTCCCCGGCCGTCGCCCAGCGCGGCCAGCGCCTCCGCCTGCTGGTGGCACAGCGCGGCCTGGTGGTAGTCGCCGATCGGCGCACTCTGCCCCTCCGAGCGGTCCAGCAGCCGCTGGGCGCCGGCCAGATGGGAGACGGCGGCCCGCCGGTCCCCGCAGGCGGCCTCCGCCACGGCGAGCTGCCCGGTGACGAACGCCGCCTGGAGCGTCGGCAGCCGCCCCGCCTCCCGCGCGGCCGCCTCCGCGAGCTCCAGTGCCTGCGTGCGGTGGCCGAGGTGGTGGGCCTGCACGCTCATCGCCCGCAGCACGGGCGCGTGGCACTGCGGGTCTCCGGCCTCACGGCCCAGCCGCAACGCCGCCCGGTAGTAGGCCTGGGCCACCCCGTGCTGGTTGCTGTCGAAGCACAGGAACCCGGCGGTGTAGGCCAGCCGGGAGGTGGCGCCGAGCAGCAGGTGGCGTACGGAGGGCGGCGCTTCGGCGCGCAGCCACGGGGCGACGGTGGTGGCGAGGTAGGCGGTCAGGGCGGGCCGGGCGAGCCCGCTGCCGAACATCATGTCGGCGTTGCGGAAGACCGGGAGCACCGCCTCGGCGGCGCGTACGTGGTCCTGCCCGATCCGTACCCCGCCCCGCGCCCCGGTCCGTACCCCGGCCCGCGAGCCGGTCCGCCCCGGACGGGCCGGCTGCTGCTCCTCCGGCGGCCGCCACGCGGAGGAGTAGACCGGGATCTCGCCCAGCGCACCGACCCCGAGGTCCGGCCCGCAGTGCGGCGGTTCCGCCCCGGCCAGCGCGGCCGCGCCGAGGACGTCCGCGTGCGTCCCCCCGCCGGGGCGTTCCCGCGCCCTCGCCCCGGCGGGCCGGGCGAGCCCGGTGTCGGCGGCGGCGATCCGGCGCCCGGTGCGCCGGCTCAGCGCCTCGGCGGCGAGGTCGACGACGTGGGCGGGCGGCCTGGTGCCCGCGAGCCAGTGGGAGACGGAGGTCCGGTCGTAGCTGAGGGTGAGGCCGGCCTCGGCTGCGATGCCGTTGACGGCCCGTGCGAAGTCCTGCCCGCTCCAGCGGGCTTCGATGAGGAGGGTGCGGAGTTGTCCGTTGGGTTCACGCTTCGCCATCCAGAACCGCCCAACTCGTACGTGTGTCCAGCGCTTCAACACGGTCGGAGATTCAACAGGGTGGGACAGGGGCCCGTGTACCGGGTGGGGCCGCCCTGCCTCTAACTAAGACGTGTGCACACGGTGGCACCCGGTCACACCGGGTGTGCGTGGCGTGCGGGAGCACAGCGGATCACGCACAAGCGGGATCACTCCTTCCGATCGCCCCCGTACGCGACGTACGCGACGTGCGCGACCCTCACCCGGGCCGCTGCGCAGGACAGTCACCGACGCCGCATCCGGAGCCAGGAAGACCGACCGAGAGGACGTTCCGTCATGTCTGTCGACCCGACGACCGAAGAGAGCGCCGCCGCACACCCGAACCGCAACGCCCGCCAGAGCCTCAGCACCGATGCGGCGCGGAATCTCGCCACCACCACCAAGTCCGCCCCGCAGATGCAGGGCATCAGCTCCCGCTGGCTGCTGAAGATCCTCCCGTGGGTCCAGACCAGCGGCGGCACCTACCGGGTCAACCGCACGGTCAGCTACACCCTCGGCGACGGGCGCATCAGCTTCGTCAAGACCGGAACCGAACTCCGGGTCATCCCGCCCATGCTGCGCGAGCTCGGCATGCTCCGGCACTTCCCCGACGACGCGGTCGTCAAGTCGATCGCGGACCGGTTCGTCAAGGAGGAGTTCCGCAAGGGCGACGTGATCGTCCGCCGCGGCGAACCCGTCGACAAGATCTACCTCATCGCCCACGGCCGCATCGAGCGGCTCGGCGAGAGCGCGTACGGGGAGGAGGCGAGCCTCGGCGTCCTGAGCGACGGCGACCACTTCGGCCACCACCCGCTGCCGGACGCCCGCTGGGAGTTCACCGCCCGCGCCCAGACGGACGTGGTGACCATGACGTACAACCGCGGTGACTGGGACGAGGCGCTGAACCGCTCCCCCGCCCTGCGCCGGCACGCCGAGGCCTACCTGGAGGCGGAGCGCGTGGGCCGCAAGGGCAGCGAGGCGGTGGACCTGTCCGCCGGCCACACCGGCGAGGTCATGCTGCCCGGCACGTACGTCGACTACGACCTGAGCCCCCGCGAGTACGAACTGAGCGTCGCCCAGACCGTGCTGCGGGTCCACACGCGCGTCGCCGACCTCTACAACCAGCCGATGAACCAGTCGGAGCAGCAGCTGCGGCTGACGATCGAGGCCCTCAAGGAGCGCCAGGAGAGCGAGCTGGTCAACCACCCGGAGTTCGGGCTGCTGCACAACGCCGACTACGAGCAGCGGATCTACGCCCGCACGGGCCCGCCCACCCCGGACGACATGGACGAGCTGCTCAGCCGGCGGCGCGGCTCCCAGTACTTCCTCGCGCACCCGCGCACGATCGCCGCGTTCGGCCGCGAGTGCAGCCGGCGCGGGCTGTACCCGGCCTCCGTCGAGTTCCAGGGGCACTCGATGCCCTCGTGGCGCGGGGTGCCGCTGCTGCCCTGCAACAAGATCCCGGTCACGAAGGAGCGGACCAGCTCGATCCTGGTCATGCGTACCGGCGAGGACAACGAGGGGGTCATCGGTCTGCACCAGCTGGGCCTGCCGGACGAGTACCAGCCGGGCCTGTCCGTCCGGTTCATGAGCATCAACGAGCAGGCGATCGTCTCCTACCTGGTCACCGCGTACTACTCGGCGGCCATTCTGGTGCCCGACGCCGTCGGGGTGCTGGAGAACGTAGAGATCTCGCGCTTCGACGACTGAGGGCGGCGGCCGCATGAGCAGCACAGGGAGCGCGCAGCCCTTCGAACTGCCCGAGTTCTACGTCCCGCACCCCGCCCGCCTCAATCCGCACCTGGCCCGCGCCCGCGCGCACGCCCTCGACTGGGCCCGCGGCATGGGCATGCTGGAGGGCTCCGGCGTATGGGAGCAGGCCGACCTGGAGGCGCACGACTACGCACTGCTGTGCGCCTACACCCACCCCGAGTGCGATGCTTCGATGCTTTCGCTCGTCACCGACTGGTACGTGTGGGTGTTCTTCTTCGACGACTGGTTCCTGGAGGTCTTCAAGCGCCCCGGCGACCGGGCGGGCGGGCACACCGCGCTGGAACGGCTGGCCCTGTTCATGCCCGACGGCCCACCCGGACACGACGTGAACGCGCGGGCCCCCGAGCCCCGCAACCCGGTGGAGGCGGGGCTCGCCGACCTGTGGGCCCGGACCGTGCCCGGGCATTCGCCGGACTGGATCGCCCGTTTCTCGACCAGCACCCGCAATCTCCTCGTGGAGTCCCTGTGGGAGCTCGACAACATCAGCATCGGCCGGGTCGCCAATCCGGTCGAGTACGTCGAACAGCGCCGCAAGGTCGGCGGCGCGCCCTGGTCGGCGGGGCTCGTCGAGCACGCCGTGGGCGCCGAAGTGCCCGCCGCCGTCTCCGCCGAGCGGCCGCTGCGCGTGCTGCGCGACTGCTTCGCGGACTCGGTGCACTTCCGCAACGACCTGTTCTCGTACGAGCGGGAGGTGGGCAAGGAGGGCGAACTCAGCAACGGGGTGCTGGTGCTGGAGACCTTCTTCGGGTGCACCACCCAGGAGGCGGCCGATCAGCTGAACCGGCTGCTCACCTCACGCCTCCAGCAGTTCGAGCACACCTTCTTCGCCGAGCTGCCCCCGATGTTCGCGCGGGCCGGCCTGACCCCGGAACAGGTCGCGGCGGTGCTCACGTACGCCCGCGGGCTGCAGGACTGGCAGTCCGGCGGCCACGAATGGCACCTGCGCTCCAGCCGCTACATGAACCGGCGGTCCGGCCTGCCCGCCGGACCCTCCGGGCTGGGCAGCGCCACCTCCGGCCTCAAGGCGCTGCTGGGCATCACCGGCGGCGCGGACCGACTCCGGCGGCACACCCGCACCCCGCACCCGGTGGGCCCGTCCGTGATCCCGGAGTTCTACCTGCCGTACCCGAACCGGCTCAACCCGCACCTGGAGGGCGCCCGCGGGCGGCTGGTGGAGTGGAACCGTGCGATGGGGATGTTCGACGAGGGCCTGTGGTGGGAGGACAAGGCCGTCGACTTCGACTTCGCGCTCTGCTCGGCGGGCATCGACCCGAAGGCCTCGGCCGCGGACCTCGATGTCAGCGCGGCCTGGCTGAGCTGGGGCACGTACGCGGACGACCTCTACCCGATCCGCTTCGGCGCCACCCGCGACCTGGCCGGGGCCCGGGCCCAGGACGCCCGGCTGCGCGCGCTCATGCCGCTGGAGCCCGGGGTGCCCACCGCTCCCCCGGTGAACGCGCTGGAACGGGGGCTCGCCGACGTCTGGCTGCGCACGATCACGCCGATGGCGCCGGCCGGGCGGCGCATGTTCCGGGCGGCGATGGACGCCGTGCTCGACAGCTGGCTGTGGGAGGTGGAGAACCAGGCGGCCCACCGGGTGCCGGACCCGGTGGACTACCTGGAGATGCGCCGGGTGACCTTCGGCTCTCCCATGACGGCCTCGCTGGCCCGGATGGCCCACATGGACGTCGTACCGCAGGAGGTCTACGGGAGCGCCGCGATGCAGTCGCTGGAGGCGGCGGCCTTCGACTACTCGGCGCTGATGAACGACGTGTACTCGTACCAGAAGGAGGTGGAGTACGAGGGCGAGCTGCTCAACATGCTGGTCGTCACGGAGACCTTCTTCGGCTGCGACTACCGGACGGCGCTCGGGGTCGTGAACGATCTGATGACCTCGCGGATGAAGCAGTTCGAGCACGTGCTGGAGAAGGAGTTCCCCGCCATGTACCGGGACTTCGGGCTGGACGCGGCGGCGCGGGAGGCACTGGACCGGTACGCGGACGAGCTCAAGCAGTGGATCGCCGGGATCTCCACCTGGCACGCGGAGACCCGGCGCTACCGGGAGGAGGACTTGAAACGGCACCACGCGCGGCGGACCGATCCGGTGGTGGCGGCGGGCGCCGGTGCGCTGCCCCGGGCACCGCACCGGGCCGGGTGGGCGTGAGGACGGCTGCGGTCAGGTGTGCACGGCCCGTTCGTCTTCCGCGTGTCCCTCCGGTTCCAGCTGGAGGGTGGAGTGGGCCACGTCGAAGTGGTCGCCGACGCAGGCCTGCAGCCGGGCGAGCAGCCGCCCGTGCTCCTCGCCGCGCAGGGTCTCGGCGGCGACCACGACGTGCGCGGTCAGGACGGGCATGCCGGAGGTCACGGTCCAGGCGTGCAGATCGTGCACCTCCAGTACGCCCGGCTCCGCCAGGAGGTGCCGGCGGACGTCGGCGAGGTCCATGTCCTGCGGGGTGGCCTCCAGCAGGACGTGGGCGGCGTCGCGCAGCAGTCCGTAGGCGCGCGGGACGATGAGCAGGCCGATGACGATGGAGGCGATGGGGTCGGCGGCCTGCCATCCGGTGAGCAGGATGACGAGGCCGCCGATGATCACGGCCACGGAGCCCAGGGCGTCGCCGAGCACCTCGAGGTAGGCGCCGCGCAGGTTGAGGCTGTGTTCCTTGGCGTCGCGCAGCAGCCACAGGCCGACGCCGTTGGCGGCCAGGCCCAGAACGGCGACGCCGAACATCAGCCCGCCCTTGACCTCGACGGGTTCGCTGAAGCGGCGAACGGCGGTGTAGAGGACCCAGACGAAGATGGCGAGGAGCAGTACGGCGTTCAGGACGGCCGAGAAGATCTCGACCCGGTAGAAGCCGAAGGTGCGGCGCGGGGTCGGGGCGCGCTGGGCGAGGGTGACGGCGCCGAGCGCCAGGGAGACGCCGACGGCGTCGGTGAGGCTGTGCGCGGCGTCGGCGAGCAGGGCCAGGCTGCCGGAGAGCACGGAGCCGACGACCTGGATCAGGGTGATCGTGGCGCTGATGCCGATGGTCCAGAGCAGGCGGGTCCGGAAGGTCCCGCTGACGGTTCCGGCGGTCGCCGGGGGAGCTCCGTGGTCATGACCCATGATCAGCATCCGACCACAGGACGGTCGTCGGCGCTCGTCACGGGGCCCCACCTGGCTGTATGGACAAAAGCGCGCCGCGTGTACAACTTATCCGGAATCCGACATTCCCCTGGCCATCCGGCAGAACTGGCGCATAATCATCGCTACGCGGCGCGAATGAACCCTTGGCCGCGCATGGGACACGCATGCAATGGGGGGCATCGTGCCGATGAGGGATCCAGGCCGGACCGGCACGCTTCCAGCGACGTCCGACGAGCTGTCGCAGCTGCTGACCGCCGTCCGGCGGGGGCGGTTGCTGACCATCACCGGGCGGTTCCGGGAGCCGCGGAGCCGGCTGGTGCGGGAGATCGCCGAGCGGCTCTCGTCCAACTTCTGCGACGGCGCGGCCGTCGTCATGCTGTGCCGGCCCTTCGGCGTCCGCGAACTGACGGCCGCGCTGGGCTGCGTGCCGGGCATGCCGTTCCTGCCCTACGGGACGACGGACGCCGTCTCGTGGCTCGCGGAGCGGGACATGCTGCTGGTCCTGGACGGCACCGAACACCTCGCACCGGAGGCGCTGGCCTGGCTGCGGCGCCTGCTCACGGCCGCCCCGGGGCTGCGCATCCTGGCCGCGGGGCGCTCGCCGCTGGCCTTCGAGGGGGAACGCGTCCACCGCCTCTGATCCGGACGGCCCCCAGGGGGCCAGGCCACCCGCTTCCACTCCTCCACCGGCCGGGTCCGCAGACGGGTCCGCCCCGGTCGGCGACTGCCGACCGGGGCGGACCCGTCAGGACATCCGGGCCTTACGCGAGGGTCGCGATCGCCTGGTTGAAGGTCGCGGACGGCCGCATGACCGCCGAGGCCTTCGCGGCGTCGGGCTGGTAGTAGCCGCCGATGTCGGCCGGGGAGCCCTGGACGGCGATGAGCTCGCCGACGATGGTCTCCTCCTGCTCGCCCAGCGTCTTGGCGAGCGCCTCGAACGCGGTGGCCAGCGCGGCGTCGTCGGTCTGCTTGGCCAGCTCCTGCGCCCAGTACAGGGCGAGGTAGAAGTGGCTGCCGCGGTTGTCGATGCCGCCCAGCTTGCGGCTCGGCGACTTGTCCTCGTTGAGGAAGGTGCCGGTCGCGCGGTCCAGGGTGTCGGCCAGCACCTGGGCGCGGGCGTTGCCGGTGGTGGTCGCGAGGTGCTCGAAGGAGACGGCCAGCGCGAGGAACTCACCGAGGGAGTCCCAGCGCAGGTAGTTCTCCTTGACGAGCTGCTGGACGTGCTTCGGGGCGGAGCCGCCGGCGCCCGTCTCGAAGAGGCCGCCGCCGTTCATCAGCGGGACGACCGACAGCATCTTGGCGCTGGTGCCCAGCTCCAGGATCGGGAACAGGTCGGTCAGGTAGTCGCGCAGGACGTTGCCGGTCACCGAGATGGTGTCCTCGCCGCGGCGGATGCGCTCCAGGGAGTACGCGGTGGCCTTGACCGGGGAGAGGATCTCGATGGTGAGACCGTCGGTGTCGTGGTCGGCGAGGTACGTCTTGACCTTGGCGATCAGCTGCGCGTCGTGCGCGCGGCCCTCGTCGAGCCAGAAGACGGCCGGGACGCCGGTGGCGCGGGCGCGGGTGACGGCGAGCTTGACCCAGTCCTGGATCGGCGCGTCCTTGGTCTGGCAGGCGCGGAAGATGTCGCCGGCGGCGACCTCCTGCTCCAGGACCGTGTTGCCCGCGGCGTCGACGACGCGGACGGTGCCCGCGGCGGCGATCTCGAAGGTCTTGTCGTGGCTGCCGTACTCCTCGGCCTTCTGGGCCATGAGGCCGACGTTCGGCACCGAGCCCATGGTGGACGGGTCGAAGGCGCCGTGCGCGCGGCAGTCGTCGATGACGGCCTGGTAGACGCCCGCGTAGCTGCTGTCCGGGAGGACCGCGAGGGTGTCGGCCTCGTTGCCGTCCGGGCCCCACATGTGGCCGGAGGTACGGATCATGGCCGGCATGGAGGCGTCGACGATGACGTCGGACGGGACGTGCAGGTTGGTGATGCCCTTGTCCGAGTCGACCATCGCGAGGGCCGGGCCCTCGGCGATCTCGGCCTCGAAGGAGGCCTTGATCTCGGCGCCGATGTGCGGGACGCCGTCGAGGCCGTTGAGGATGGTGCCGAGGCCGTCGTTCGGGGACAGGCCGGCGGCGACCAGGACCTCGCCGTACTTCGCGAAGGTCTTCGGGAAGAACGCGCGGACCACGTGGCCGAAGACGATCGGGTCGGAGACCTTCATCATCGTGGCCTTGAGGTGGACGGAGAACAGGACGTCCTCGGCCTTGGCGCGGGCGATCTGCGCGTCCAGGAAGGTGCGCAGCGCGTCGACGTGCAGGACGGACGCGTCCACGACCTCGCCGGCCAGGACCGGTACGGACTCACGCAGGACGGTCGTCGCGCCGTCGGCGGCGACGTGCTCGATGCGGAGCGTGCCGGCCTCGGCGATCACGGCGGACTTCTCGGTGGAGCGGAAGTCGTTCTCGCCCATGGTGGCGACGTTCGTCTTCGACTCGGGGCTCCAGGCGCCCATGCGGTGCGGGTGGGCCTTGGCGTAGTTCTTGACCGAGGCGGGGGCGCGGCGGTCGGAGTTGCCCTCACGCAGGACCGGGTTGACGGCGCTGCCCTTGACCTTGTCGTAGCGGGCGCGGATCTCGCGCTCCTCGTCGGTCTTCGGGTCGTCCGGGTAGTCCGGGAGCGCGTAGCCCTGGCCCTGGAGCTCGGCGACCGCGGCCTTCAGCTGCGGGATCGAAGCCGAGATGTTGGGCAGCTTGATGATGTTCGCTTCCGGCGTCTTCGCCAGCTCGCCGAGCTCGGCGAGGGCATCGGCGATCCGCTGGCCCTCCTCGAGGTGCTCCGGGAAGCTGGCGATGATGCGACCGGCCAGGGAGATGTCACGGGTCTCGACATTCACACCGGCCGTCGACGCGTAGGCCTGGATCACAGGCAGGAAGGAATACGTCGCGAGGGCCGGGGCCTCGTCAGTGTGCGTGTAGATGATGGTCGAGTCAGTCACCGGATGCTCCGCTCCACAGTCTGCGTCTCTCGTCTGCAACATTGCTCGACATCAAGATATCTCGTGATCGGGCCGGTCCGGACAGCCCCCTCCCCGAGTTCTCGAGGAGACGCGCGTCACCCCGGTCCTCCGCGACCCCGCGGAACGGCGAAACGCCGCCTCCGGCTGTTTCCAGCCGGGGGCGGCGCTCGGGTGATTCAGACGCTCAGGCTTGCGGGCCTGGTCAGGCCTGGACGGCCTTCGGGTTCTGGCCGTACTGGTTCGGCTGCGGCTGGCCCTCGGTCGCCATGAGGACGAGGAGCCAGATGCCGCCGATCAGCGGGACGAGGGCGATGAACATCCACCAGCCGGACTTGCCGGTGTCGTGCAGGCGGCGGACACCCACGGCCAGGCCCGGGAGGAAGACGGCCAGCGCGTAGATCGCGTAGAGGAGCGGGTAGGTGCCGATCGCGTTGTCGAGGACGGCGACGATGATCAGGGCGATCAGGTTGAAGAGGGTGAACATCCAGTACTCCTGCCGGCGGGCGCGGCCGGAGAAGACGGTGTACTTCTTCAGGACGTCGGTGTAGTAGTGCATGGGTCCCCCCTGAGGACGGTTCGTCGGCCCGTCCTGCTGGAGCAAGCCGAGGCAGAACTTATGCCCCGCTTATGTGGCGGTCAAGCCAGTTCTCAAGTCGCCGGAAGTACCGCTTTCCTGGGGTCCATCGACCAAAAACACCGGTACCGGGAGCCATTGGGGACCCACTGGTCGTGTCAGGTCACACGGGGTGACGAAACAGGGGTGACGGGGCCCTATTTGTGAGGTTGGAGAGTCCCCTGATCCGCTCCGGGCCGGCACGCGCGGGGCCCCGCAACTCCCGGAGCGGGCCCGCCCGCGCCCACATCGTTACGGCTCTGCGACCTGAACCGGCCGCCGCACGCGCGGACGTCCCGCGCCGGCCGGGGGCCGGGCACGGGACGTGGACGCCGTGGACGCACCGACCGGTTCAGCCGATGTGGAACGGGTCCCCGTAGACCTTCCAGTCGAGCGGGGTGTTGAGGTTCAGGTTGCCCTTCTTGAGGAAGACCCGCTGCGCGGTGTCGACACGGCTGGTGTCGCTGTGCGCCTCCTCCTGCTTCATCGCCCAGACGCGGGCGTCGAGGAAGGCGTTGAGCCAGGTCGTCTCGTTGCCGCCCTGCGCCGGGGGCTTGGCCTTGGACAGGGCCCGCTTGCGGATGTTGCGGAAGCTGGTGGAGTCGGTGCCGTCGCCGTGCATGACGATGGCGTCGTAGTAGATGAACTGGCCGAGCGTGCCGACCCCGTCGGACTTGCCCTGCTTGACGGCGGGGTTGAAGTAGACCCGGTCGCGCTCGTGGTCCTGGGCCTTCTTGAACTCGCCGTCCTGGGCCGCCTTCGCCCAGTCCTTGGTGAAGTTCGGGTCGAGGCCCTTGTGCGAGTCGGTGCCGTCGACCTGACGGAGGGCCGGAAGGTACTTGGCGAGCACATTGCCCGGCTTGACGTCGGTGTAGTACTCGACGAGGTCGAGCATGTCGCCGGTGCCGGAACAGAAGCCGATGATGCCGGCCGTGTAGCCGCGGCCGTCGTCTATGTCCTCTATGTACTTGTACTGCGCCTTCCAGTCCAGCGAGGAGTTCTCCGCGCTGGAGACGATCTGCATGGCGATGTCCTTCTTCGCCGGATCGTCGAGTCCGACGGCCGCGGCCGACACGGCGGCGGAAGCAGGGGCGGAAGCGGGGGCGGGTGCCGCGGTGGCGTGGGCGGTCACCGGTACGGCGAGCAGGGCGCTGCCGAGCAGGGCGCCGATGGCCATTCTCTTGCGGTGGGGGGTGAACACAAGGCCTCCATGGGGGAGTTGAGGCTTACCCAACTTCGTTAGGAAACTTTACTACCAGAGCTCGGGACAGCTCAATACCCGTGCACGCCACGCGTGCGGAGGGGGCCGGTGGTCAACCCGCGGCTCAGAGCCAGCCGTTGCGGCGGAAGCCCCGGTGAATGGCGTAGCAGGCGAGGGCCATGACGCCGACCACGATCGGATAGCCGTACGTCCAGTGCAGCTCGGGCATGTTGTCGAAGTTCATGCCGTAGACCCCGCAGACCATGGTCGGCACGGCGACGATGGCCGCCCACGCCGTGATCTTGCGCATGTCCTCGTTCTGCGCGACGGTCACCTGCGCGAGGTGCGCCTGCAGGATGGAGTCGAGCAGGCCGTCGTACGCGCCGATCTGGTCGGTGGCCCGGGTCAGGTGGTCCGCGACGTCACGGAAGTACGCGCGGACGTCCGGCGGGATGACCGGTATCGGCTGTGTGGCCAGGTGCTGGAGCGGCCGGCTCAGCGGGGCCACCGCCCGGCGCAGTTCCAGCAGTTCGCGCTTGAGCTGATAGATGCGGCCGGCGTCGCCGCGGCCACCGTACTCGCTGAAGACGGCGGTCTCGACGGCGTCGATGTCGTTCTGCACCGCGTCCGTGACGGCCACGTAGTCGTCGACGACGTGGTCGGCGATGGCGTGCAGAACGGACGACGGGCCCTTGGCCAGTTGCTCCGGCGTCGCCTCCAGGCTCTCGCGGACGGGGCCGAGCGTGCCGTGGCCGCCGTGCCGGATGGTGATGACGAAGTCGTCGCCGGTGAACGCCATCAGCTCGCCCGTCTCCACGACCTCGCTCGTGGCGGTGAGCTCCTCGTGCTCCACGTAACGCACCGTCTTGAAGACGGAGAACAGTATGTCGTCGTACCGCTCCACCTTGGGGCGCTGGTGCGCGTTCACGGCGTCCTCGACGGCGAGGGGGTGCAGGCCGAACAGCTCGGCGAGCCCGGCGAGTTCCTCCTTCGCCGGTTCGTGCAGGCCGATCCAGACGAACCCGTCGCCCGTCTTGCGGACCCGTCGCAGCGCTTCCTCGGCCTCGGCGCAGCCGTCCTGCCGTGCACCGTCCACGTAGACCACGCAGTTGACCACCGCGCTGCCGAGCGGGGAGCGGGACGGGTGGCTCAGGTCGACGGCCCGCCTGTAGCCGCGACGCACGGCCCGGCGCAAGTTGCTGAACATGGACAACGGGGTACTTCCCTTCGGCGGATCAGCGGCCAGTCTGCCACCGTCGCCGATCGGGCCCCGTCAGACCCTGTCGATGAACACGCTCGTCGACTTCACCCGGGCCACGGCCCGCGCCCCCACCTCGAGGCCGAGTTCCTCCACCGCCTCCCGGGTCAGCAGCGACACGACGCGGTGGGGACCCGCCTGGATCTCGACCTGGGCGTCGACGGTACCGAGCTTGACGGCGGTGACGATGCCCGGGAAGGCGTTGCGCGCCGAGGTGTACGGGGCGTCCTCGGCGTCGGCGCCCTCCTGGGCGGCCTCCACGCAGAACGCGGCCAGGTCCGGCCCGTCCACCATCCGCCGCGTGCCCTCCCGGCGGGTGGGGAACCGCTCGGCATCCGCCCAGCGCCGGGCGGTGTCGACGCTCACGCCGAGCAGCCGCGCAGCCTGGCCGATCGTGTAGGACTCCATGGCCGCAGCTTACGGGTGCCGCGTCCCGTCCTGGCGCAGTGCCTCGGCCGCCGAGGCCGCGATCACCTCCGCCACCGTCGACAGCGCCGGGGAGTCGAGCTTCCACTGCTGCCAGTACAGGGGCACGTCCAGCGGCCGCCCCGGCACCAGCAGCACCAGCCCGCCCGCGCGCACCAGCGGCTCCGCCTGCGGCTCGGGCACCAGTCCCCAGCCCAGCCCGGCCGCCACCGCGTCGCAGAACCCCTCCGAGGTCGGCACGTGGTGGCGCAGCGGCCCGGCCCCGGCGTCCTGATCGCCGGTCAGCGACCGTACGAACACGTCCTGGAGCACGTCCCGCCGGTCGAACACGATCACCGGTGCCTCCCGCAGACCGTCCTCGAGCGACCCGGCCGCGAGGTGGCGCGCCACGAACCCGGGGCTCGCCACCGGCAGGTACCGCGCCAGTCCGAGCCTGCGTACGGTGCACCCCGCCACCGGGTCCGGCGAGGAGGTGACCGCCGCCATGACCTGGCCCTCCCGCAGCAGCGCCGTCGTGTGCGACTCGTCCTCCCGGTGCAGTTCGAAGAAGACCGGCGGATCCTGCGGCACCTGCGTGAGCGCCGGCAGGAACCAGGTCGCGAGCGAGTCCGCGTTGACCGCGATCGGCAGCCGCACCGGGCCGCCCGACTCCTGCGCCATCCCGAGCTCGGCCCGCGCGTCCCGCTCCAGCCGGGCGAGCTGCCGGGCGAACCGGACCACCACCTGTCCGGACTCGGTCGCCCGGACCGGCTTCGTCCGCATCAGCAGCACCCGCCCGGTCCGCTGCTCCAGCGCCTTGACCCGCTGGCTGACGGCGGACGGGGTCACGTGCAGGGCAGCGGCAGCCGCATCGAAGGTGCCCTCGTCCACGACGGCGAGGAGGGTCCGTACCTGGTCCAGGGGAAGCTCGTCCATCACGAGCGCTAAGGGTACGTAAAAATCTTTAGCTGTACTGAAACCATGCCGCTGCCTACGGTCGAAGACATGACACACGGCATCATCGCGGCGGCCCTCGCCGGCTTCGGCACCGGACTCTCCCTCATCGTCGCCATCGGCGCACAGAACGCCTTCGTCCTGCGACAGGGGGCCCGTCGGCAGGCCGTCCTCGCCGTGGTCGCGATCTGCGCGCTCTCCGATGCGGTCCTCATCGCCCTCGGCGTCGCGGGCGTCGGCGCCTTCGTCACCGCCTGGCCGGCCGCCCTGACCGCGGTCGCCATCGCCGGCGGCGGGTTCCTCATCTGCTACGGGTTCCTCGCCGCCCGCCGGGTGCTCCGCCCCACCCCGGGCGCCGCACTGGACACCGGCGGCGCCACCGCCGGGTCCCGCCGCCGGGCCGTGCTGACCTGCCTGGCCATGACCTGGCTCAACCCGCACGTCTACCTGGACACCGTGCTGCTGCTCGGATCCCTCGCCGCCGACCGCGGCGACCTGCGCTGGGCCTTCGGCATCGGGGCCGGGCTGGCCAGCCTGATCTGGTTCGGCACGCTCGGCTACGGCGCCCGGCTGCTCGGCGGTCTGCTGGCGCGCCCCTCGGCCTGGCGGGTGCTGGACGGGCTCGTCGCGGCGACCATGGTCACGATGGGCGGGATGCTCCTGGCCCGGGCCTGACCGCGGACTGCGGCGGGCCTGCGCGCGGGGCACGGATCCCCCCGTACCTCCGCGCGACCACAGGAGCCCGCCGTGCCCGACCGCCCGTCCGACCACCCCTCCCCCGATGCGGTGCGCGCGTACTACGCCGCCCGGCCGTCCCCGCTCGTCGCCGCCACCGGCATCGTGCTGGACACCGACGGGCGGGTCCTCGTACTGACGCCCTCGTACAAGGCGGACCTGGAACTGCCGGGCGGCACGGTCGAGGACACCGAGACCCCGGAGGAGGGGCTGGCCCGCGAGCTGAAGGAGGAGCTGGACCTCTCCGTGCCGGTCGGCCGGCTGCTGGCCGTGGACTCCCGGCGGCCCGGCTCCCTCGGCCGCTCCCTGATCGCCCACGTCCACCTCGTCGGGCCGCTCTCGCCGGAGCAGGCCGCCGCGATCTCCTTCGCGGACGGCGAGATCGCCGCCGCCCGCTGGCTCCCCCCGCAGGAGGCGTACGCGGCGCTGCCCGCCCGGATCGCGCCCCGGCTGCGCGCCGGCCTGGACGCCCTCCACTCCGGCTCCCTCGCGCACCTCGTCGACGGCGTGGCCCAGCCCGGCTCGTCGGCGGGGCTGGACCCGGCGCGGCGTACGGCCCTCGAACACGCCGGTTCCTTCGACGCCGCGAGCCACCGGGCCGCCCGCCCCAAGGCCCTCACCGCGGCGAGCGTGCTGTTCACCGATTCCGCCGGCCGGATCCTGCTGGTGGAGCCCTCGTACGGCAGGCCGGGCCGCTGGAACCTGCCGGGCGGCGGGATCGACAGCGACCTGGGCGAGACCCCGCGGGCCGCCGCCCGCCGGGAGGTGCACGAGGAACTCGGCCTCGACCTCGAGCCGGGCCGGCTGCTCGGCGTGAACTGGGCGCACAAGCCCGGCTATCCGGCCCGCATCCGCTTCCTCTACGACGGCGGGGTCCTGGACGGCGCCGCCCTGGGCCGGATCCGGCTCGCCCCCTTCGAGCTGCTCCGCTGGCGAGCGGTGCCGGCCGGGGAGCTGCGCGCCCTGGTCAAACCGTCCCTGCGCCGCCAGATCGAGGCCTGCCTGCGCGCCCGCACCGAGGGCACGGGCCCGCTGGAACTCCACGCCGGCCGCCCCGCCGGCACCCCGCGGAAGAGGAAGAAGGATCCCTCCGGCAAGCCGGAGAAGGCCTAGCAGAAACGAACGCTCGCTGCTCCATCCGGACGGCATCGTGGCGTGGCGCGTGGGCGACGGGGCCGGCTCGCGCATCGTCGAACCAGACAGTCCACGCACACGCATACGCGCACGCACTCTCGCCAGCGAGAACGAGCGGAACCCATGGAGCACCACCATGTCCGCAGAGCCGACCCGCCCCGGTACCAGTACCACTCCAGCCGTCGCCGACGCCGCCGCACAGCCCGATCCGCGCCGGTGGTGGATCCTCGGCGTCATCGGCCTCGCCCAGCTCATGGTCGTCCTCGACGCCACCATCGTGAACATCGCCCTGCCCTCGGCCCAGGCCGGCCTCGGGTTCTCCGACGACCAGCGGCAGTGGGTGGTGACCTCGTACGCGATCACCTTCGGCAGCCTGCTGCTGCTCGGCGGGCGGCTCGCCGACAAGTTCGGGCGGCGGCGGGCCTTCCTCCTCGGGCAGATCGGATTCGCCGCGGCCTCCGCCCTCGGGGGGGCCGCCGCCACGTTCGGGGTCCTCGTCACGGCCCGCGCCCTGCAAGGCGTGTTCGCGGCGCTGCTGGCTCCGGCCGCGCTCTCGCTGCTCACCACCACGTTCTCCGCCCCCGCCGAACGCGGCAAGGCCTTCGGCGTGTTCGGATCGCTCGCCGCGTCCGGGGGCGCCGTGGGGCTGCTGCTGGGCGGATTCCTCACCGAGCACCTGAGCTGGCGCGCGACGATGTACGTGAACCTGCTCTTCGCCGCCGTCGCCGTCGTCGGCGGTGTGCTGCTGCTCAAGCGGCCGGCCCCGACCACCCCTCCCCGACTGGACCTGCCCGGCACGCTGCTGGCTTCGTCCGGGCTGTTCTGCCTGGTCTACGGCCTGGCCAAGCCCGGCTCCCACGGCTGGCAGTCCGTGCACACCCTGGGTTTCCTGGCCACCGGCGCCGTCCTGCTCACCGCGTTCGTCTGGTGGCAGGGCCGCAGTGCACACCCGCTGCTGCCGCTGCGTATCGTGCTCGACCGGGTCCGGGGCACGGCGCTCGCGTCCGTGTTCATCACCGGGGTCGGCATGTTCGGGGTGTTCCTGTTCCTCACGTACTACCTGCAGCACACCCGCGGTTACAGCCCGGCCCTGACCGGCCTGGCCTTCATGCCGATGTCCGGCTGCACCATGATCGGCGCGATCGGCAGCAACATGGGGCTGCTCGGCAGGATCGGCGGGCGTCCGCGCATCGTCACCGGGATGCTGCTGTCGGCGTGCGGCATGGCCTGGCTGGCGAACCTGACGGCGACCGGCTCCTACGTCGTCGACGTCCTGCCGGGCCAAGTGGCGACGGGGCTGGGCATGGGCCTGATCACGGCCGCCGCGATGAACCTCGGCACGGCGGGCATCGACCCGCGGGACGCCGGTGTCGGCTCCGCGACGGTCAACGCCATGCGGCAGACGGGCGGCTCCGTCGGCACGGCGCTGATGAGCACCCTTGCCGCCGGAGCCGTCACCCGCTCCCTGGCGGGCCGGCAGCCCGCGCCGGAGTTGATGGCGCGGGCTGCCCTGGAGGGTTACCGCACGGTCTTCACGGCATCGGCGGCGATCTTCGTCGTCGGCGCGGTGCTGACCCTGCTCCTGCTTCCCGGCGGCCTGTCCATGGAGCGGGCACACGGCGCGCCCGGGGGCCGCCGCCCGTCAGCGCGGTGAGTGGGCGCCGGGGGCCGCGGGAGCCGCCGGGGAGGCGGGCTTGGCGGGGGCCATGGGAGCCGCCGGGGAGGCCGGCTTGGCGGGGGCCACGGGAGCCGCCTGCGAGGCCGGCTTGGCGGGAGTGACCGGGGCCACGGGGGTGCCGTCGGCCATCAGGCAGTTGGCCATCGAGCTACGGACCCGGTCGCCGGTCGAGAAGTGCTTCACCCGGCAGGAGTTGGTCCCGATCCCGCCGTCGACCTGGCCGTAGCCCGGGCCGATCGTCAGGACGCTGTCGTTCAGGCCGCGGACCGTGTCGTTGCCGGGACCGCCCTGGACGATGCCCGCGGACTCCGCGCCCACCGACTTGGGCTCGATGATGTCGTTCTCGCTGCCGCCGAGGACCCGGCCGCCGAGGTCGATGTTGCCCGTGCGGATCAGGTCGTTGCCGTCGTTGCCGAAGACCTGGCCGCCGCCGCGCTCGTACTCGCCCGGCTGGCCCATGACGCTGCCCGTGGTGATCTTGTCGTCGCCGTGGTCGCCGTAGACGGAGGCCCCGTGCGCCGCCGTGCCCACCACGAGGGCGGTGATGATGGTGTCGTTGCCCGCACCGCCGCGCACCGACGCGTTGCCGTTGCGCGGGGAGAGGTTGTTGACCTGGAGCGTGTCGTCACCCTCGCCGCCGAGCACCTGGGCGTCGATGAGCATGCCCTTGACCCGGATGTTGTCGTTGCCGCCACCGCCGTAGATGATCGCGTTCTCGACGTCGTTCTCGCACAGGATGGTGTCGTCGGCCGACGTGCCGCGTACCTCCTGTCCGGGCGGGGCCTCGACACCGTTGACGTAGCACCAGTGGGACGGCAGGGGTTCGGCCGCCTGGGCCGGGCCCGTCACGAACGAGGCGGCGACGGCGATCGTGCCGGCCAGGGTGTACGAGGCGGTGCGTAGGGTGCGGCGAGTGCGCAGCATCGATTTTGCTCCCGAGCATGGTGTTGGGTGGGAATGTCGTGCGGGGTCGGTCGTCAGGACAGCTCGTGGCGCAGGGGCGTGAGCTGTTCGATGTCGTAGCGCATCCGCAGTTCGCGGACCGCTGCGGGATCCGGGGTGGCGCTCGTGTCGAGCAGCTCGAGGAGCTCCTCGAAGTACCGCTCGTGATCGGGCGGCGGTGAGGCCTGGAAGAACATCCGGGCCGGTTCGCCGGTGGGGTTCGCGAAGGCATGCGGACAACCGGGCGGAACCACGATGACGGTTCCGGGCGTGGCACGGACGACCTGACGTCCGTCGAGCGCTTCCCAGTGTCTCCAGTCGTCCCCGGAACGCACGCGCGGCTCGAAGGCCATGACGTCGAGTTCACCCTCCAGGACGTAGAACAGTTCTTCGCTCCGGGTGTGCAGGTGTGCCCCGACGTCGAAACCGGGCGGTACGACGACCTCGAAGCTCGAGGCCACCGAGGAGTGCTCCCCGGTGACCTTGAACGTGACCTGCTGGGCGTCGGTGTGCAGCTTGCGGCCGTGACCCGGTGGGACGAGCAGCCCGTCGCGGGCGATGTGCGCGGTCATGACCAGGTCACGGGCAGACCTTCGGGCCCGCGGATGAGGGCACCGGGCCGCCAGCCCAGCTCGCTCGGGGGGACGCTGAGGCGCAGGTCCGCGAAGCGGTCGAGCAGTGCGTCCACGAGCAGTTCGGACTCGAGGCGGGCCAGCATGTTCCCGGGGCAGAAGTGGGGTCCGTACCCGAAGGAGACGTGCGGGTTGGGGTTGCGGTCCAGGTGCAGCTCGTGGGGGTCGGGGAAGACCTCCGGGTCGCGGTTGGCCGCGAGGTAGGAGACGTAGATGGCTTCGCCCGCCCGGATGAGCTGGCCGGCCACGGTGACGTCCTCGAGGGCGATCCGGGAGAGGCCGACGGCGTTGCGGTGCGGGATGTAGCGCAGCAGCTCGTTGAGCGCCGAGGGCCGCAGGCCGGGCTCGCTCCGCATCCGTTCCATCAGGTCCGGCCGGGTGAGGAGGATGTAGACCATGTTGCCGACGTTGTTGGTGACGGCCTCGCCCCCGATCTGGATGAGCAGGGCGAGTCCGGTGGCCTCCTCGGCGGTGACCTCGCCGGCTTCGACGGCCTTGACGAGGAGCCCGATGACGCTGTCACCGCCGGCCACTTCCCCGCTGCGCATGCGCCCGCCCAGGTAGGCGCACATGTCGTTCTTCGCCTGTTCGCTGCGTTCGGCGCCCTGGGCCGAGGAGAGGATCAGGCTGGTCCATTCGTGGACCATGGGCCGGTCGGCCTCCGGGACGCCCATCAGCTCGCACACGACGGCGAGCGGGAAGGGCGCGAGCAGGCGCTCGGTCAGGTCCACGGGCGGGCCGTCGCGCAGGATCCCGTCGACGAGGGCGTCGAGCATCTCCTTGGCCCGGGTGCGCAGGGACTCCACCCCGCTGGTGGTGAAGGCCGCGGCGACGGTGCGCCGCAGCCGGGTGTGGTCGGGCGGGTCCTCGAACCCGACCGCGCCCGGTGCGGGGATGAAGTGGGGGGCCAGCCGGGTGACATCGTGTTCCGCGACGAGCTTGCGGCTGAACCGGGGATCGTTGGCCACCATGCGCACGTCGTCGTACCGGCAGACGAGCCAGGCCCAGCCGCTTCCGTTCGGCAGGCGGATCCGGGTGATCGGACCCGCCTGCATCAGTTCGGCGAGGACGGGGTCGAAGTCGACCCCGTCCAGAGCCGGGGTGGGCCAGTGCGTGATGGGTGGCCTTGAGGTTGCGGGGCCGTCCTTCAGCATTCTTCGGATTCCTCCCTCACCCGGTCCCTCGTTCCGAGGTCCAGCTGCCCAGCGAGATCTCTGCGGTGATGCCCGGGCCGAAACCGGCCAGCAGGCCCCGCGCGGCGTCGGCGGTGGCGTTCTCGTCGAACATTCGGCGCAGTGCGTCCAGGACGACGGCGCTGGCGATGTTGCCGTACTCGGTCAGTGTGGCCCGGCTGAAGCGGAATGCCTCGGGTGCCACACCGAGGTACTTGCTCAGGTCATCCAGGATGCGGGGCCCACCGGCGTGGATGATGTAGAAATCCAGTGCGGCGGCGTCCCACCCATGGGCTTTCGCGAGCTCCTTGAGGGAGGGGGCGAGCGGTTCCATGGTCCCGGGCACCCGCCGGTCGAGCTTGAAGTGGAACCCGGTGGACTTGACGTCGTACATGATCCAGTCCTCTGTCTGGGGGATGATGTACGAGCTGTTGCGGTGCAGTTCCATGCCGGTGCCGCCCTTGCCGCGGACCACGGCGGCGCCGACGCCGTCGCCGAACAGGCCGTTGGAGAGCAGGTTGCCGACCTCCAGGTCACTGGGCTGGTAGCAGAGCGAGCAGAACTCGCAGGACACGATCAGCGCGTTCGCCTCGGGGTAGGCGGTGCAGAAGTCGTGGGCCCGGTTGACCGCCGCCCCGCCCGCCGCACAGCCCAGCTGGGCGATGGGAAGCTGTTTGGTGTCCGTCCTGAAGCCCATCGCGTTGATCATCCAAGCGGTCAGCGAGGGCATCATGAAGCCCGTGCACGACACGTAGATGATCATGTCGATGTCCTTCGCACGCAGCTGCGCGTCCTCCAGCGCCTGCCGCACCACCGCCGGGACCCGTTCCTTGGCCTCGACCTCGTACACCGCGTTGCGCGATTCGAAACCGGGGTGCTTGAGGGTCTCCTCGATGGGGCGCACGATGTGCCGCTTCGCGACGCCGGTGTTGCGGATCAGACGCAGCGCCAGGTCGAGCTGCGGATGGTCCGCGTGCACCGAACGGCACAGATCCAGGGTCTGCTCCATCGTGATCACGTGCTCGGGCACGCACACCGTTGGCCTGCACAGAGTCGCCATGGGTGGCTCTCCTTTCGTGTCTGACACAGCCTCACGGACCTTTGGCCGATGCGCGCGCGGGACTACGGCGTTGGGGACATGAGCCAATCCGGTGACGCTGCGCCGTGGAGGCAGCGGAGCGTGTGACGAGAGGGAAGGGATGGCTGTGCCGATTTCCCGCGGAATCGCGCCTTGGGGGGTGACATCCACGCAGGGAGATGAACCATGACGTCAGACCCGCACACGGCCCTCGATCCGGACACGGACCCGGTCTCGGGCGAACCGGTGCACTGCTGGAACCTGGACGACTTCGAGGCGCTCGACTTCGACCCGTTCCTGCACGACCGCCTGCGGGACAAACGCGCCGCCCGGATCCAGCTGCCGTACGGCCAGGGCAGCGCCTGGCTGATGTCCCGCTACGCCGACGTGAAGGCGGCCACCACCGACCCGCGCTTCAGCAGGCAGGAACTGGTCGGCCGCACGATCACCGCCTCCTCCCCGCACGCCATCGCCTCGCAGCAGGCGTCCATGAACTACGCCGACCCGCCGCGCCTCAACGACATGCGCCGCGTGGTCGCACGGGCCTTCACCGGCAAGAGCATGCAGAAGCTGCGGCCGACCGTGCAGCGGACCGCCGACAGCCTGCTGGACGGCATGGAGCGGCACGGCTCGCCGGCGGACCTGGTCGAGCACCTGCACGGCCCGTTCCCGCTCGCGGCCGTCGCCGACCTGCTGGGGATGCCGCAGGACATGCGCAAGAACATGACCTCGTGGGCGAACGTGATCATGACCCCCGGCCCGGCGCCCGACAAGAGCACCGACGCCCTGAAGACGGTGCGCGAGTGCGTCGTCGCGCTGCTCGCCATGCGGCGGGAGAAGCAGAGCGACGACCTCGCCGGGGTCCTCGCCGCGGCCGCCGACGCCGGTGAGATCACCGATCCGGAGGCCGTCTCCATCGCCACCGCGATCCTGGTGAGCGGTGCGCACGCGGTACGCAACAACAGCGCCAACATGGTCTTCGCCCTGCTCACCCATCCGGAGCACCTCGAACGGCTGCGCAGGGAGCCGGAGCTGATCCCCCAGGCCGTCGACGAGCTGCTGCGCTTCATCCCGCACCGCAGCGGAGTGGGCCTCCCGCGGATCGCCACGCGGGACGTGGACATCGCCGGCGTCACGGTCAAGGCGGGCGAGACGGTGTACTCCTCGTACCTGGCGGCCAACCGCGACCCCGAGGTCTTCCCGAACCCCGACACGCTGGACTTCGACCGCGGTCCCATCGCCCACATGGCCTTCGGGAACGGGCCCCACCACTGCGTCGGCTCGATGCTGGCCCGTATGGAGTCCGAGATCATCGTCACCACGCTGCTCGACCGCTACCCGCGCCTGGCCCTGGCCGTGCCGCGCGAGCAGATCGAATGGCAGGCCGGCGCGCTGATCCGCGGGCCCAAGACCCTTCCGGTGTCCTGGTGATACGCCGGCACCGGATAAGGGTGGTCCGGGGCACCCCGGACCACATAGAACTGGCGGCCCTCACGGCCGCCCTGGTCATCCTGGCGCGCACGGCCCACGTGCCCCGGGCTCCGCACTCCGCCCGGCACCGGCGGGCCCACTGGGACCGCAACCTGCCGTCGGTCGTGCACCATCCCGCGCAGTCGTGGCGCGCCCGCCCGGCCTCCCCCCTCGTCTAGCGGGGGCACGGCGGCGCCGACGGGGCCCGGCCGTCCGGGCCCCGTCGGCGGCGGTCCGTCAGGCGCGGGCCGGCTTCGGCGCGGCCGGGGCCGGGGTCGCGGTCGCCTGGCCGGCCGGGGGCGTCGGGGCGGCCGGGGGCGTCGGGGCGGCCGGGCTCGCCGGGGTCTGCGGATCGCAGGTGACCTCGTCGCGCGGGGTGTAGTGCGTACGGTAGGTCTCCCGCTTGACCTCCTGCCCGCCCTGGACGAAGACCCGGTCGACGGCGACGTCGAAGCCCTCCAGCGGGGTCTGCACCTCGCAGGTCGGACCGGAGCCCGTGCGCTTGGCCGGCGGGGTGACGTTCGTCCGCGGGCCGTGGGTGGCGCGAATCTCGTCGTACTTCTTCGTGCCGAGCAGGCTGATGGTGACCGAGGTGTCGGTGGACTCGGCCTGCACGTAGATCGCGTGGCCGGAGTCGTTCTTCCAGCGCAGGTCGAGGGTGCCCCAGGCGACGGTGGCCTCGCGGCCCTCGGGGTACCGCTCGATGTAGAAGGAGTGGGCCCCGTGCTCCAGCGGCTTGACGCCCGCGAAGAACATGGCGTTGTACATGGTCGTCGCGACCGCCGAGACCCCGCCGCCGGGCGACTTCACGAACTGGCCGTCGTTGATCATGATGCCGTCGACGAAGCCGTTCTCCTTGGTCCGCTCACCGACCGTCTTGTTGAAGCTCCACGTCTCGCCCGGCAGTACGACGGATCCGTTGATCAGCTCCACGGCGCGGCCGATGTTGGTGGTGCGGTACGGGGCGGCGGGGAAGTTGACGGTGAAGGACGAGACCTTCTCCTTGATGCCGAGGCGCTGTGCGTTCTCGGCGGTCAGCCGCGGCTGGACCGTCTTCACGGCGACCACACCGCTCCGGGCGGCGCCCGAGCGCGTCAGCAGCGGGACGACGGCGTCGGCGAACGCCTTCTCGGTGACCTGGATCCCCGAGCGCCCGTCCTGGGCGACGACCGCCCGGCCGGCGGAATCGACGCGGAAGGTGGCCCCGCGGGACGGACTGGTGGCCGCGGCCACCTGCCGGGCGACCGCGGGCTCGGCCAGCAGCCCCTTGGCGTCGAGCTTGGGAACCAGCCGTCCGCGGGCGTCGGGCTCGACCGCGAGGTGCCGGCCGAGCACGGCGGGGGTGAGGATCACGGGCTTTTGGGCCACGGTGAGGGTGATCGGGCCGGACATCGCGGGCTCGGCGAACTCCTTCAGGGCCCGTGCGGTCTCCTGCTGACCCACCGCGGGCGGCTTCTGGTCCACGGGGAGCGCGACCGGACCGCCCTGCGGGCGCAGATAGGCGGCGCGGACGGTGTCGGCCGCCTGGTCGGCGCGCACGGCGATTCCGGTGACGGGGGCGGTGGCCTTGGCGGTGCCGCCCTCGAAGGTGACGTCGCCGTCACGGGCCTGCCGTCCGGCGGCGGCGATCCGGTCGACGTCGGCCGGGCTCGTCGGGCCGTCCGTACGGATCACGGGCTCGACCTCGCGGTCCTCGGCCGGGGTGAGCAGCCGCCCGATCACGGTGACGGGGTCCGCTCCGGCCTGCGCGGCGCGGTCGACGGTGGCGGCGGTGTCCAGGGACAGCCCGAAGGCGGCGGGGGCGGCCTTCTCGGTGCGGTCGCCGATCCGCAGCTCGATCGGGGCGGCAGCGGCCTGGCCGAGCGTGCGGTCGAGGGCCGCCTGGGCCTCCGTACGGCTCATGCCGCCGATGTCGATCCCTCGTACGTGGGTGCCGTCGGCGATGGCGTCGCCCGCCACGGCCAGACCGGTGAGGTAGAGGCCGCCGAAGCCGAGGACGGCAGCGCCGCCCACGAGGGGGAGGGCTGTCCGCCGGTTGATCGTGAGGCGGTGTACGCGTCGCATGTCTCTCGTCTCTGCCGGTGCCGGTGGCGCTGGTACGTCGGGGTGGACCGGGAACCAGCATTCACCAATTCGGACTAACCGGGGCAAAAATGTGCCTGTTCTCACGAGGGGGACCGGTCGGCAGGGCACCGGAACCGAAGCCACCCAAGTAAGGCCACTTAGGTTGGATTGGCCCTGTCCGGCCGCTCGGGGGATGCCACATCGTGAGGCCTGTTCGGTCTTTGGCTCCCGGAAAGGCTCCACCGGTGTCCCTCGCCCCCGCCCGCCCCGCGCGGCGTCTCACGCGTCGACTCCTGCAGCTCTACGTCGGGCTCGCGCTGTACGGCGCGAGCTCGGCGCTCCTGGTCCGCGCCGGTCTGGGGCTGGACCCGTGGGACGTCTTCCACCAGGGGCTCGCCGAGCTCACCGGGTGGAGCATCGGCACGGTGTCCGTGGCCGTCGGGGCGCTGGTCCTGCTGCTGTGGGTGCCCCTGCGGCAGCGGCCGGGGCTGGGCACCGTCTCGAACGTGTTCGCCGTCGGCCTGTCCATGGACGCCACGCTCGCGATGATGCCGGACCTGCACGCCGCGCTCGCGCAGGCCGCCGTACTGACGGCGGGCATCGTCCTCAACGGTGTCGCGACCGGCCTCTACATCGCCGCCCGCTTCGGGCCGGGGCCCCGCGACGGCCTCATGACCGGACTGCACCGGCGGACCGGGCGGTCGCTGCGGCTGGTGCGGACCGGGATCGAGCTCACGGTCCTCGCGGCAGGTGTCCTGCTGGGCGGCACGGCCGGCGTGGGCACCGTGGCCTACGCACTGGCCATCGGTCCGCTCTCGCAGGTCTTCCTGCGCGTCTTCGCCCTGCCCGGGGAGGCCGGCTTCCCGGCGGCCGGCGATCGGGCCGGAGCACGGTCCCCGGATGCAGCTCCGGCGCACGCGGCCGATCCGGCCCGGGCCGCAGCTGCGGCGCCCGCACCGGCTGCCGCCCGGGCTCCGGCACAGGGCTGACCGTGGATCCGGGCACCCGGCCCGACGGTCACCCCACCTGGCGGCGGACCAGCTCGTGGAACAGGCCCGCCGTATCGGCGAGCAGCTCGGCGGGCGGACCCTGCTGGGCGACCCGTCCGTCCGACAACACGATCACGCGGTCGGCGTCCATGACGGTGGACAGCCGGTGGGCGATCACGATGCGGGTCGCGCGCAGGGCGCGCGTGGACTCGATGACCACGCGCTGGGCCTCGTTGTCCAGCGCGCTGGTGGCCTCGTCCAGGAAGAGGATGCGCGGTTTGCCGATGAGCGCCTGCGCGATCATCAGCCGCTGGCGCTGGCCGCCCGAAACGGTGCCGCCGCCGTCGGACAGCACGGTGTGCATGCCCATGGGCATGGCCTTGATGTCCTCGGCGAGGCCCGCCAGAGCGGCGGCCTCCGCCGCCTCCTCGAGGGAGTACGCGCCGGAGCCGCGGATGCAGTCGAGGATCGAGCCGGAGAACGGCTGCGCGTTCTGCAGGACGACACCGCACTGGCGGCGCACGGCTGCCTGGTCCAGTGCGGCCAGGTCCTGGCCGTCGTACAGCACGCTGCCGGAGGCGGGCCGGTCGAAACCGATGAGCAGTCGGAGCAGGGTCGACTTGCCGCAGCCGCTGGCCCCGACGACCGCGACGAACTCACCGGGCCGCACCTGGAAGGACACGTCGTCCAGGACGAGCGGTCCGTCCTCGGCGTACCGGTAGGACAGGTTCTTGACCTCGACGGCGCCGCTGAGCTCGCCCGGCCGGATGCTGGCGCCGCGTACCTCGGGGGTCGCCGCGAGGAGCGGCTTGACCTGCTCGAACATCGGCTGCACGGCGGCGGCCGAGAGGAGGGCGCCGGTCAGCTGGGTGGCCGAGGACAGCATCATCGTCACGGCGGTGCTGAACGTCAGGAACTCGCCGGCGGACATGCTGCCGCGGGCCGGTCCGGCCAGCAGCATGAACATCACGAGTGTGCACAGCGGCAGATAGACCGCGTTGAGCACCGTGACGACGTTCTTGATCCGGCCGATGCGCTGCTGCAGTTCGCGGGTACGGGCGAACTCCCGCGCCCACGCGGCGTACGCGAAGCTCTCGGCAGCGGCCACGCGCAGTTTGGGCAGCCCGCGCAGGGTCTGGAACGCCTGGTTGTCGAGCTTGTTGCCGATCCTGATCAGCTGCCGCTGGTAGCGGAGCTGCCACAGCCCCAGGCCCAGGAAGACGACGGCGATGCCGAGCAGCATGGCGACGGCGGCCAGCGCCAGCGGCACGCTGTAGACAAGCAGCAGCACGAGGTTGATCGTGCCGACGGTGCCCGCCTGCAGGGACACCGAGACGATGCCGGACAGCACGGTGCGGATGGAGCTGATGCCCATGGCCGCGCCGGCCAGTTCCCCGGTGGAGCGGCCGGCGAAGAACGTCACCGGCAGCCGGAGCAACCGGTCCCATACGGCCGGCTGCAAGGTGGCCTCGATACGGCCCTCCGTGCGCAGGAGGGAGATGTTCTGCAGCAGCATGAAGGCGGCCGAGACCACACTGGTCGCGATGAGCGCCAGAGCGGTCTGCACGATGAGGCTCTCCTCGGCGTGCGGGACGTACGAGCCGAGCACGCGGCCGGTGGCCACGGGGACGACCGCGCCGAGGCCGACCGCGCCCAGCCCGCCCACGACGAGGCTGCGCAGGTCCGCGCCGCTGCCGCGCACGCTGAAGCGCAGCAGGTGCAGCAGGCCGGGCTTCCGGTCGGGCAGCGGGCGGTAGAACATGACGGCGTGCGGCTCGAGGGCGTCCGCGCTGCCCTGGCCGAGGCGTTCGCGCGCGCCGGTGGCGGGGTCGACGGCCTCGTACCGGCCGCGCCGCCACAGCAGTGCGACGGGGGTCCCGTCGTCCGCGCGCCGGCCCACCAGGGGTCCGCTGTTCTCCCGCCACCAGCGCCCGCCGAGCTGGACGGCGCGGGTGCGGATCCGGGAGGCCAGCGCGATGCGTTCGACGGGGTCCGTCCGCTCGGCGGCCGCGGCGCCGCCGCCGGTCGGCTCGGTCAGCGCGATGCCGGCCTCGGCCGCGACAAGGCGGCACACGGCGAACGTCGCGTCGTGGCCGGCATCGCGGCCGGAGCCCCTGCGGGAGCGGCCGATGGAGGCGAGCAGGGTGCGGTCCGCCTGGGTGCGGGCGGCCTCTCCGGCCTCGATGCCGGCGGCCGTGCGGTCCTCGTGGGCGCGCTCGTCCTGCTCGATCCAGCGGTCCAGGGCGTCCAGCAGCCGGTACTGCTGGTCCACCATGCCCTGCCACACGGCCCCGTCGACGAGGAGCGTGCCGGCGGGTGCGGACATGCCGGCCGAGCCGTCGTGGGTCTCGTACACGGCGCCGTACTGCACGCTGCCCGGTGGGATCTGCATCCACAGGATGTCCTCGTCGGGCCCGCCGGGGACCGCGGTGGCGCGACCCCCCAGCGGCGCCTGGTACAGCACGTGCAGACCGCGGCCGATGCCGCGGGCGAAGGCGTCCTCGAGGGGGCTGGGCGCCGCCTCGGCGAACCCGTTCTGCCAGGGATCGGCGTGCCACCCCCAGGATCCGCCCACGGGAGCCCCGTGGGCTCCGTACTCGGGGCGGTACAGCTCGCGCAGCTCGATGCGGCGCAGTACGCAGCCCTGCAGCGGGCGCCCGGTCAGCGTGTGGGCGGGGCCCTCGGCGGGGCCCAGGAGCAGCGTGCCCGACCCGAGCCGGCCCAGGAAGTGCCAGTGGCCCGCCTGGGCTGCATCGACGGCGAACAGGTCCAGCTCGCCCCGCACGACGAGCCACAGCACGAGCGGGCCTTCCAGCGACAGGCTGCGCAGGCCCGTGCAGTCGACCGGCGTGCCGAGGCCGCCGAGGGCCGCCACGACCGGATCGGGTGCGGGCGGCACGGGGGCCGGGTGGGGCTCGTACGTCTGGTGGGGCTCGTACGTCTGGTAGGTCTGGTGGGTCTGGTGCGGGGATGTCACCTCAGTGCTCCTTCACCAGTCGGGCGTACGCGCCCTGCGCGGCGATCAGGTGCTCGTGCCGGCCGCGTTCCACGACCGTGCCCCGGTCGAGCACGACGATCTCGTCGCTGTCGCGCACGGTGCTCAGCCGGTGGGCGATCACCACGCAGGCGCAGCCGCGGCGCCGCAGGTTGTCGATGACGATCTGCTCGGTCGCCGCGTCCAGGGCGCTGGTCACCTCGTCCAGGATCATGACGCTGGGACGGCGCACCAGGGCGCGGGCGATCTCCAGGCGCTGGCGCTGGCCGCCGGAGAAGTTGCGGCCGTCTTGCTCGACGCGGCTGTGGATGCCGCCGGCGCGGCGCGCCACCACGTCGTACACGGCGGCGTCCTGGAGCGCGGCGATGACGGCCTCGTCCGGGATGGAGGGGTCCCACAGCGCGACGTTGTCGCGGACGGTCCCCTCGAAGAGGAAGACGTCCTGGTCCACGAAGGACACGGAGGCGGCCAGCGCGCCGCGCGGGATGTCCTCCAGCCGCATCCCGTCGATGCGGATGGCGCCCGCCCAGGGGGTGTACAGGCCGGAAATCAGCCGGGAGACGGTGGATTTGCCGCTGCCGGAGCCGCCGACGAGCGCGACCTGCTGCCCGGGGCCGACCGCGAGCGAGACGTCCTTCAGCAGGGGTGCGTCCAGCGGGCTGTAGCCGAAGGTGATGCCGTCCAGCTCCACGTGCCCCTTGAGCCGGCGCGTACCGGCGGCGGCTTCGCCCCGCGCGTGCCGGAGGTAGAGCGGGTCGACGGGGAAGTTCTCGACGTCCTTCAGGCGGGCGACGTCGGCGGCGAAGTCCTGGATCCGGCCGGCCACGCCGCCCAGGCGGGTGATCGGCGCGGTGAAGCTGGTCACGAGGGCCTGGAAGGCGACGAGCAGGCCGACCGAGAGGTGCCCCTCCACCGCCCGCAGGCCGCCGATCATCAGGATCAGCGCGCTGTTGAGCGCGGCCAGCGTCGGCGCGACGACGGCCAGCCAGGCGCTGGGGACGCCGAGCCGCTGCTGCACGTCGAGGGTGACCGCGTGCTGGCCGGCCCAGCGGCGGAAGAAGCCGTTCTCCCCGCCGGTGGCCTTCATCGTCTCGATGAGCTGGAGGCCGCTGTAGGAGGTGTTGGTGAGCCGGGCGCTCTCGGCGCGCAGCTTCTGCGTGCCGGTGGCCCGTACCCGCATCACGATCCGCACGGCCGCGATGTTGAGCAGCGCGATGAGCACTCCGATGCCGGTGAGCTGCGGATCGTACGTCCACAGCAACACCGCGTAGAGCACGACCACCACGGCGTCGACGCCCGCGGCGGCGAGGTCCCGGGCGAGGGTCTCGGCGACGGTGTCGTTGGACTGGAGGCGCTGGACCAGGTCGGCCGGGTTGCGCTGGCTGAAGAAGCTGACGGGGAGCCGGAGCAGGTGGCGCAGGAAGCGGGCGCTGCCGAGCGTCGAGGAGATGATGCGGCCGCGCAGCAGGTTGGCCTGCTGCACGAAGGTGAGCACGGCCGTGAGCACCAGGGCCGCCGCCATCGAGGCGAACAGCACGCCCAGCAGGGACGTCTGCTCGCCGATGAGGAACATGTCGATGTACGTACGGCTCAGCGCGGGCACCGTCGCACCGACGGCCACCAGCAGGAGGCTGGAGACCACGGCGGCGAGCATCGTGCCCGACATGCCGCGCAGACGGGCCGGCATCGCGCTCATGACGCCTTGCTTGCGGCCGGTGCGGCGGAAGCCCGGGCCGGGCTCGAAGACGAGCGCGATGCCGGTGAAGCCGGTGTCGAATTCCTCCATGGGGACGAACCGGCGGCCCTTGCCCGGGTCGTTGATGTACACGCCGCGGCGGCCGAGGCGGCGGGCCATGCCCTCGTAGACGACGTAGTGGTTGAACTCCCAGAAGAGGATGGCCGGCGGGTTCACCCCGGCGAGCGCGGCCAGGTCCATCTGCATGCCCTTGGCCGTCAGCCCGTAACCGCGGGCGGCTTTGAGGAGGTTGCCGGCGCGGGAGCCGTCCCGGGACACCCCGCAGGCGATGCGCAGCTCCTCCAGGGGCACGAAGCGGCCGAAGTGACCGAGCACCATGGCCAGCGCGGCGGCGCCGCACTCCACCGCCTCCATCTGCAGCACGGTGGGCGTGCGTACGGTACGGGGCGTGCGGCCCTTGGGGACGGCCGGCCGGCGGCGCCGCCGGCCGCCCGCCGGGACCCGGGTGGCCGGGGGCCGGGAGCGGGGCCGGTTCGGGGAGGTGTGCTGCGGCACGGTCACGGGAGCAGCCAATCGACGGGGCGCTGTGCGGCGAGGTGGACGGCTCCGGTGACCGGTGTCGTGGAGTCGACGGGGTACGGGGGCCCGCCCGCGGAGGACCACCGGTAGCCGGAGGTGGTCGCGGACGAGCGTTCGAGCTGCACGAGCAAGGCGACGGGGTTGCCCTGGCCGGCGAACTGGGCGGCGAGGCGGGGATCGCCGAGGAAGCCGGCGATCTGCGCCTGCGTCTGGGGCGCGCGGCCGACTTCCTTGACGCGGCCGCGCAGCACGCCGAACTGCTGCTGGGGGGCGGACTGGACGGTCAGGTCGACCGGGGCGCCCACGCGGATCTCCGCTCCGCTGCCACCGGTCAGGTAGAGCACGGCCACCAGCGGGTCGTCCGCGCTCTTGACGCGTTCCACGGTCGCGACGTCCGCGCCCGTCGTGACGACCGAGCCGGTCTTGGCGACCAGGGTCGTCACCCGCCCTCCGGCGACCACGCGTACGGTCCGCTCCCCCTGGTCCGTGGTGAGCTGGAGCAGCGGCGCGCCGGGGGACAGCAACTGGCCTTCTTGGGCGAGCACATGGGTGACCTGTCCGGCGAACGGACTCTGCAGCAGATAACTGCCCTCGGCATGCGTGAGGATGCCGGGTGCGCTCAGCTTGGAGGAGACCGATCCGGTCAATGCCCAGAATGCCGCGGCAGCCATGACGACGACGGTGACGGCGAGAACGAGTCGGCCCTGCGGGCGGGCGAAACGTACGGGCAGATCGAGTTCTTCGGGCGATTGCAGCTTGGAGAGCGCCTTTTGACGGAACTGCACGACCTATCCCTCGCCTGCGTTGCGCATTCTGTGTTCTGTGTCCTGCGTTTGCGTTCTGCGTTTTCCAACGGGCACCCGTGAACCCCGGAACGATGACGTCCCGGGGTTCACGCGCACTTCCGGCCGGCTCGGCTCAGAGGCCGGCGACACCGGCGCGAACGCCGACGATGCCCTCGACCTGGCCGGGCAGGGCCAGCGCGCCGTGGACCGTGTCCAGCGAGGTCACGGTGTTCACGACGTGGAAGACGTCGCCGGTGACGGCGCCGAGGAGGCCACCGGAAATGCTGACACCGCCGGAAACCGCGTCCAGTTCGTCGTCGGCGATCTCACGGGTCTCGATGTCGTTACGCATGATGTGCGCACCCTTCAGTTGTCTGAATTTTTCTCAAATGGCGTGGGCGGTCTGCGACAAGGCGGTCCGACCACTCCCGAACTTCACTTCGGTGGGCAGATGTAAGCACGCGAACGGGTCACCCGGCCAACCGCGTTGACGCCCCGTCTCGCGTCAGGTGACCGTTCACTCGGCGGGCTTTCCGATTGATTCGACGGATCGTCACGGGTTCTCCACAAGATCGAGTAACAAAACGAAACGCCCCCTCACCCCCACACCCCGAACCCACCCAAACCATCACCGTTCGCGGAGGCCGCGCCCCCCGCATCGGGTGGGGATGTAACGGGAGCCACCCCCTCCACTTTCACCGCGTGAAGATTTGCGGGAGCGCCACTGGGTGACGTCCCGACCACGTTCCGTGCCGATCGGCGCCCTCACGGCTATGGTCGGCCCATGGAACGAGTGCGCAGCCGAGTGATCGTCCACGGCGTGGTGCAGGGCGTCTTCTTCCGCGACACCTGCCGCCGCACCGCCCTCGGCCTCGGGGTCGCCGGCTGGGTGCGCAACCTCCCCGACGGGACCGTCGAGGCGGTGTTCGAGGGCCCCGAGGCCGCCGTCGCCCGCATGCTCGAGTGGGCCCACCGAGGCCCGAACGGCGCCGACGTGACCCGCGTCCAGCGCCACGAGGAACAGCCCGAGGCCCTGGAAGGCTTCGAGATCCGCGCCTGACCCCGCGCACCGGGAACACGAAGAGGCCGTCCTCCCGGGAATCGGAGAACGGCCTCCGCGGACTCCTCGTGCCGCGGGCGCAGCCCGCGTCAGTCGGCGGCGCGGCGCCTGCCCCGTTGACGGCGCGGGTACGGCAAGAGCCGCGGCGAGCGTTTGGCGGCCACGTCCTCGACCCAGCCGAAGGTCAGCACCAGCAGGCCGACCAGCGGGATCGCCACCAGCAGCGTGAACCACTGGCTGGCCAGCAGCCACTGGAGGTTCCTGTAGACGAAGGGGACGCCCCAGAGCGGGTCGATCAGCGGGACGGCGACCACCAGCGCGACCTGGTGCCAGAGGTAGACGCTGACAGCGCGTGCGTTGAGCAGGCTGACCAGGCCGTTCCAGCGTTCCAGCGGCCTGGGCCACTGCTTCCAGGACGGGCTGACGTGGAGCAGGATGGCAACGAAGCCGAGAGACCACAGGGCCTGGGCGATCGGCCAGGCCTCGATGTCGGTCGGTTCGGTCGGATCGACCGGCCGGCTCTGCAGGTACCAGAATCCGGCCACCATGATCAGCGGCGCGATGGACGGCACCACGTACTGAGGGATCTTCTTGAGGAGCCCCTCCTGGTGGGCCATGCCGAGGATCCAGCAGGAGCCGAACATGGTGAAGTCGTTGGCGGTCTCCCAGACCCGGCCGTAGAGGAAGTCCTGGTCGACGAAGAACGTGTTCATGACGATCACCACCGCCAGCGGCGTGAACAGCGTCACCACCGGGAACTTGCGCAGGGCCCAGAGCATCAGCGGCGAGAACAGGACGTACCACAGGTACGCCCGGAGGTACCAGAGCGGGACGATGACCTGCGCGGCCCAGGTCTGTTCCACGTGGTGCTGGAGACCGGAGAAACCGGCGAGCTCCTCCCCGTACGGCGGGGTGCTCAGCGGCAGGATCCAGAACGCCAGCTTGCTCCACCACCAGTTGGGGTGGCCCTCGGAGTCGGGGCCCCAGCCGTCGACTATCTGGAGGGTGATCATGATCGCGCCGAACAGCCACATCGGCGGCAGCAGGCGGCGCAGTCGCCCGCGGATCACTCCGAGGGCGGGACGGCTGAGCGAGCGGGTCATCAGCGCGCCGGCCAGCGCGAACATCACGCCCATCGACGGGAAGACGAGGGGCAGCCAGAACCAGCCGAAGTTGTGGTAGAACACCACGCGGACCAGCGCCAGCGCGCGCAGCAGGTCGAAATAGCGGTCCCGGCCGCCCTTGCGCTCGGACGGTGCCTCCGGCTCCGGCTCCTGCTGCGGCTCCTGTCGCAGAACGGCGGGGACTCTCAACTGGACGGTGTCGTAGGAGCGCCCGGACTCGACGGATGCGGTCATGGTCAGGCCTCCACGGGTGCAGAGGCGACCTCGCCGGTGCGCCGCAGCTTCTGCCAGCGCAGTCGGCCACCGGTCATCGCCGTGATCGCGGACTGCAGCAGGACGACGTACATCAGCTGCCGGTAGACCAGCTGCTGGATCGGCAGGCTGATCAGGTGCCAGGGCTTCTCGTGGTCGAGCCGGAAGGCGTACCAGGACAGTGCGGCCTGGAGCAGGATGAAGCCGCCCCAGCTGGTGAGGGTGATCGGGGCGTCCCCGAACAGCACGCCGTACAGCAGGAACAGGTCGACCAGCGGCGCCAGCAGCGGGGCGATCACGCCGAACAGCACGACGAGCGGAAGCCCGAGCCGGCCGAAGCGCCCGGCCGGGCCGCGGGAGGTCACCGCGCCGCGGTGCTTCCACATCGCCTGCATGCTGCCGTAGCTCCAGCGGTACCGCTGGGACCAGAGCTGCTGGAGGCTGGCGGGAGCCTCGGTCCAGGCACGGGCGCGCTCGGCGTAGACGATCCGCCAGCCGTCGCACAGCACCGCGATGGTGATGTCGGTGTCCTCGGCGAGGGTGTCGTCGCTCATGCCGCCGACCCCGTGCAGGGCCTCCCTGCGGAAGGCGCCGACCGCGCCGGGGATGGTCGGGATGACGCCCAGCATGTCGTACATCCGGCGGTCCAGGTTGTGGCCGAGGACGTACTCGATGTGCTGCCAGGCACCGATCAGGCTGTCGCGGTTGCCGACCTTGGCGTTGCCCGCCACGGCGCCGATCCCCGGGTCGCCGAAGGGCTGGACCAGCTCGCGCACGGTGGACGGCTCGAAGACGGTGTCGCCGTCCATCATCACGATGATGTCGTGCGAGGCGGCCGCGATGCCGGTGTTGAGGGCGCTGGACTTGCCGCCGTTGACCTGGCGGATCAGCCGGACGAACGGCAGGTCCATCTCCTCGACGATGTCCGCGGTGCCGTCCGTGGAGCCGTCGTCGATGACGATCACCTCGATCGGGTGGTCACTGGCGGCCAGCGAGTTGAGGGTGTTGGCTATGCACTCGCGCTCGTTGTAGGCCGGGACCAGTACGGTGACCGGCTCGGTCACGGGCGGCCCCCAGGCGTCCCGCCGCTTGGAGCGGCGGGCATGGATCGGTGCGAGAACGAGCATCAGTGCGAACCGGCCGA